>CAKPTK010000008.1 GCA_934190685.1 uncultured Prevotella sp. | reverse complement strand
GAGCGGCAAACGAGACTCGAACTCGCGACCCCAACCTTGGCAAGGTTGTGCTCTACCAACTGAGCTATTGCCGCATTGAAAGCTTTGCAAAGGTAACGTTTAAAATGGAATGGTCAAAGATATTTACATATTTTAATATAATATTTGTCGGATTCGTGCTTTCAGTTCACATTGAGCACCCCCAACGGGCCTGTGGTCGAGGCGGGATAGCGGGTGAGCTTCTTCCCCGAGTCGCCCTTGATGATATTGCCACCCGTATTGAGGTTGTACTCCCGATGGCAAACGGAGCAGGTGGCGATGCCGGTGTTGGCGACGGTCAGGGGGCGGCTCTTCACCGGATAGGTGTTCGATGAGAAGCAGTTGGGGCATTCCCGGTCATAGGCATAAAAGGTGATAGGATCTGTCAGGTTGCCATAGCCGACGATAATGCCGTTGTTCTGACCGAGGATAAGGGTGCGCCGTGTCTCCGAGTCGTCCAACTGGCTTTCGCTATCCAGCCCATAGTTTGTGGAGAAAGACAAAAGGGTGGCACCGCCCCGCATGGTCTTGCGGATGGTGCAGAAGATGCCCGACGAGACGCTGTTCATGGCGGTGCTCAGCGTGTTGTTCTGGTGGACACCGTTGTCAAAGAGCAGTCGGCAGGGTAAAGAGGAAAACTCGTTCTGCGTGTTGCCGCAGGACGAGTTTCCTTCTATCATGACACACGCCAAGGCTATCATCGCACAGCGTCTGACATATTTACGTATGTTCATTTTATTTCAACAATTTGCGCTCGGCTTCTTCCATGCGTTCGAAGTGGAACTCGCCAAGGGTATGATTCATCAGGGCCTCGATCTGTTCATTGCAAAGATTGCCGATGCTGCCCTCGTGGGTATGATGGATGTTCTTGTCCGCCACGAATTCGCCATGCTCGATCTCGAGTCCCACCTTTTTATAGGCGTCGCGGAACGGCATGCCGGCGGCGGCAAGTTTGTTCACTTCTTCCACCGAGAACATCGGATCGTACATCGGATTGTCAAGGATATGTTCATTGACCGCCATCTTGTTGATGATGTAGGCTGCCATCTGGAGGCAGTCCTTCAGTTCATCAAATGCGGGAAGGAACACCTCCTTGATGATTTGCAAATCTCGGAAGTAGCCCACCGGCAGGTTGTTCATGATGAGCATAATCTGCTGGGGCAGACTCTGCAATTTGTTGCTTTTGGCGCGAATCAGTTCAAACACATCGGGATTCTTCTTCTGGGGCATGATGCTGCTGCCGGTCGTGCATTCCTTGGGCAATTTGACGAAGGAGAAGTTCTGGCTGTTGAACAGGCAGGCATCGAACGCCATCTTGGCGAGTGTGCCCGCCACGGTAGCAAGGGCGAACGCCACGTTGCGTTCCATCTTGCCACGTCCCATCTGGGCATAGACCACGTTGTAGTCCATGGAGTCGAAACCGAGCAGCTGCGTGGTGAGGGTGCGGTTGAGGGGGAACGAACTGCCATAGCCTGCTGCCGACCCGAGCGGGTTGCGGTTGGTCATGCGGTAGGCTGCCTGCAAGAAGAGCATGTCGTCGGCAAGACTCTCGGCATAAGCGCCGAACCACAGGCCGAACGAACTGGGCATGGCTATTTGCAAATGGGTATAACCCGGCATGAGCACATCCTTGTATTGGTTGCTCTTCTGGATTAGTTCGTCGAAGAGAATCTTGACGGCATCCACCACTTCCTTGAGTTCATGACGGGTGAAGAGTTTGAGGTCTACCAGCACTTGGTCGTTGCGTGAGCGGCCACTGTGTATTTTCTTGCCCACATCGCCCAACTTGCGGGTGAGCATCAGCTCCACCTGTGAGTGGACATCCTCGACGCCTTCCTCGATGACGAACTCGCCACGCTCGCAGGTAGCGTAGATGTTCTTGAGTTCTTCAAGCAACTTCGTCAACTCGTCTTTCTTCAGCAGTCCGATGGTCTCAAGCATGGTGATGTGTGCCATCGACCCGAGCACGTCATATTTGGCGAGATAGAGATCCATCTCGCGGTCGCGTCCAACGGTGAAGCGTTCTATCTCGCTGTTCACCTGGAAGTCTTTTTCCCAAAGTTTGTTTGCCATAGTTCTCTTTTTCTTCAACTATTCATATCTAATCATTGCCAAGGCTTCGGCAATTTTCTCCAGTCCCTCCTTAAGGGGCTTGGACACCATTCCCTTGATGAAGGGGTTGATGTCCGCCTTGATGGTGAGGCGCATCTTGCAGGTGGTCTCCGTCACAGGGAGCAACTGTATCCAGAAATTGAACGGCAACGGACTCTTCGTGGTTTCAAACTTGATGCACTTGGGTTCCTCACGCTCAATGATGTGCATGGAGATTTCGCCCACGGGCGGCACGTTCATCGTGATGGTGTCCTGGTCGAAAGTGAAGTTTTTCACTTTGTCCTCGGGCACACGCTCACGCACACGCTCCAGATTGTTCAAATCGCTCAAACTACGGTAGACGGCTTCCTGACTGTAGGGTATCTGCTTGATGCTGCTTTCAAACTTGCTCATTTCTCGTGTTTCAAGTTTATGCGTTCCAATGAGCGGGATCCTTGCGCCATTCGTGGAGCAATTCCACATCAGACTCTGCGATATAACCGGTCTCCAAAGCCTGGGCTACCACATGGTCGTAGTCGGTCAGGGTCTCGAGCTGTACGTTGGCCTTCTCAAAGGCGTCTTTAGCCACGGGGAATCCGTAGGTGTAAGAGGCTATCATGCCCACCACCTCATAGCCTGCCTTACGCAGGGCATCCACAGCTTTCAAGCTGCTGCCACCTGTAGAGATGAGGTCCTCGATGACCACCACCTTGGCGCCGGGTTTCAATTCACCTTCAATAAGATTCTCCAGTCCGTGGTCCTTTGGTTTGCTGCGCACATATACAAAGGGCAGGTTGAGTTCGTCTGCCACCAATGCGCCTTGTGCGATGGCACCTGTGGCCACGCCAGCCACGGCTTCAGCTTCCGGGAACTTCTCAAGGGCGATATGTGTAAGTTCCAACTTCACATAGTTTCTCAACGCAGGGTAAGACAAAGTCTTGCGGTTGTCACAATAGAAGGGTGACTTCCAACCGGAAGCCCATGTAAAAGGATTGTTGGGCTGAAGTTTGATGGCCTTCACGTTCAACAACTTGGATGCGAAATCTTTCTTCAATGAATTCATAACGTTATAATTTCTAATAGTTTGCTGCAAAGTTAGTGCAAAATTCTGAGAAAACGAAGAGAATGAAAACAATAAAGCCTCCAGCTATACATAAAAATATCCCGCACAGCCATGTGTGCGGGATATTCTTGATTTGAAGGACACATCTGTCACCTCTACTTGTTGGACGAGAGACGGGCGATGGTTTTGTCTATGGTTTCGGCATCCGTTGCATTCACTTGCTTTTTGAGGGCTTTCAAAGCCGAGCAAGCTTTCTGGCGCAGGGGCACCGACGCCACACGCTCGAAGCGCACCAATTCCTTCACCACAGCCATGCGCTCTTCTGGTGTATACTGGGAGTCTTTCACCGACTGCAGGATGTTGACCACCTCCTCGGCACGCTTGGACAATTTGTCGTTGATAATCCAGCGCACGGTCTCGCAATAAGCGAGTGGTTGAGCTTGCTTATAGCCAGCCTTGGCGAGCGCCAGAAGATCTACCACACGCTTTCCAAAGGGCATGTCCATCATCTTATACAGGCCAAATTCTCCTTGATAAGTCGACATAATCTTGCTTTCCACCTCTTTTTTCCCCAAGTTCCGTTCAAATGTTGATCGGTTGTCAAGGAGTTTTCGGAAGATAGGCGAATCGGGGCTGTTCACTTCTGCCATCACCATGTTCCAATTCTCAGGATTGCAAAGATCGTCCACACTCATGGCGCCAAGATATTCGTTGACCACCTCAGCAGCCTTCGGACTGCCGCTACCCTTAAGCAACTCCACATAGCGGAGCACTTTCCCCGCATCGAGATTGCCTGTGGCAAACTGACTGGCGAGTTCGGTGCGTTCTATGGCACACTTCATCTTCTCCACAAAGGACACTTTAGAATTCTGTCGTACCGCTCCAATTTCCTTGCAGAACAAGGTGCCATCGGGGTTGATAATCAGAAAGGTGGGATAAATGCCCACATCATATTTCTTACCCATCTCCGGTCCATCGCTCACCGCCATGTCACGGGCAATGGAAATGAAACGTGGATTAAACCAATCTCCACATTCTTTCAACGGGAAGATGTTTTTCATCATATACTTGCAGGGACCACAAGTTTGAGTGTAGCAGTCTACAAAAACCTTCTTACCCTCAGTTTTGGCCTTGGCACAAGCCTCTTTGAGGGTGAGGTCTTCAAAATGTATGCCTTGGCTGATGGAGTCTTGGGCCATCAAAGACAGCCAGGCCATACACAGGCACATAAATAGGAATATTGTCTTCTTCATTTTTCTATTGTTGTCTAAGAGTTTCTTCTACGAACTTTTGGAAATTCTGCCGAGACGACAGAGTGTAAGCATCAATGAGCCCACCTTTGGGGACTATGCTATATAATGTGGAAAAGCATTGCTTCCACAATGGTCAAAAACACAAACCGACAAGGCGACTTTTTCATATCGCTTGGGGAGTTTATACCCATTGACGGGAAGGGAAAATCCCTCTCGCCAATGGGTACTTGAGCTTTTCTAATTTTGTGGACCTTTGGCAATGCCTGGAAGGTCAATGCCATACTTGTCCTTCATATACTTGACGGCAGTCTCATACTGACGGCTCACCAATGGGTATTTGTCCTTCGGATACTTGGCATAGAACTCTTCAGGTGTATAATACATGGCTGCTCTCACATACGACCAGAAATAGTCATAGTAATTACCGCCCGAATTATAGTTCTCTTTTGCATAATAAGACAAGTAGACAGAACCCCATGCCATCTCCTTTCCAGTGTCCTTAATCCAAAGAATGAATCCACGTGTTGGAGGATAGTTCACACTATTGGAGTTGTATTTGCTCCAAGGAGTCGAAAAGTCAATGCCGTCACGGAAGTCTTCAGGTTCAGGAATCGTACCGTCAAGGCGTTGAGGAGTGAGAATCTGATTGATAAAGTTGAAACGTTTTGTCTTCAAAGCTGCCGCCTTGTCAACCTTCATCTCAGCCAACTCCTTATTCGAGAAGCTGATAGCCCAATAATCGAAACCATCAAACTTGACAGGAGTAAAGCCTGCAACATCAGGCTCATATGTTACACCACCTGTACCTGTGCCGCCTGTGCCCGTACCGCCTGTACCTGTACCACCTGTACCTGTACCACCTGTGCCTGTACCACCTGTGCCTGTACCACCTGTGCCTGTACCGCCTGTACCTGTGCCTGTACCTGTGCCTGTACCCGTACCTGTACCTGTGCCTGTACCCGTACCTGTACCTGTACCTGTGCCTGTACCCGTACCTGTGCCTGTACCCGTACCTGTACCTGTGCCTGTACCCGTACCTGTGCCTGTACCTGTACCTGTGCCTGTACCTGTACCTGTGCCTGTACCTGTGCCTGTACCTGTGCCTGTACCTGTGCCTGTACCTGTGCCTGTACCTGTTGCAGCACGAGTACCTGTGCCTGTACCTGTGCCTGTACCTGTGCCACCTGTACCGCCTGTGCCTGTGCCTGTACCTGTGCCTGTACCTGTGCCACCTGTACCGCCTGTGCCTGTACCTGTGCCTGTACCTGTGCCACCTGTACCTGTGCCACCTGTACCACCTGTACTGTCACCAGTACTGCCGCCTCCTGTCAGATCTTGTTCAACACCTCTTAAGTTCTTCAACAAATAGATTTTAACAGGGAAAGAAGTTCGGAGTACTTCTGGAGTAAAGTATGGGAATACGTGACCTTTGAAGAAATCAACATAATACTGTACCTCATCATTAGGCACATCATCGCCATAGTAGAGCTTACCTGTACCCACACTGGTCCACAGACGGTTCAAGTCGGCAGGTGTGATGTCTTTATACAAAAGATACACACCATACTTGTCATGTATTTCCTTTATCTCTTCATCCCAGGGATTGTCGCCCTGAGGAAACTTCATACGCAACACCGAATAGTTGCCAGTCGGAGTTAAAGGGTCGTCGGTTGGGCTGCAGGAAGAGACTGTAAACAGTCCTGCCAATGCAGCCATATATATTATCTTTTTCATTCTTCAGTATTGTTATCTGGGTTGTTTTCTGTCGTATTTTCCGAAGTCTCTCCTATACGCTTTTCGCCTACAGGATTTTGCTCAAGATTACTGTTCTTCTCAATGGCTATGTCGGGAACAGGAACCGTATAGAGAGGATCCTTGGTTTTCAGCGTATAGGTGGTCACCGTGTTTTTACTGTCGTACCACACATGCTTGATTTCCGGCATTCCCCACCGACGCAAATCGTTCCAACGATGACTCTCGAAGCAGAGTTCACGACGACGCTCGTTGTGGATGAACTCTATCAAGGCATCGGCATCGGCAATATTTTCTGCCACATAGTCCTCGGCAGCGAAGCGTTTTATTCTCAAGTCGTTGAGGGCCTGAAGAGCCTGCTGACGGTAGGCATCGTTGCCGGTGGTCTTGAACAGCATGGCCTCTGCTTCCATATAGTTGAGGTAAGCCTCTGACAAGCGAAGACTTCTGCCAAAGATACCTGTACCGCCGGCAGGACGGAATGAGCTGTTCACATTCATCTTGCCGACAGCCAAAGCCAGGTTCTCGCCATTGAAATTCTTGTGCACCACATAGCGTTCCTTGCGAAGGTCTTTATCGTCAAAGGTGTTCATCAGTTCCTTTGATGCCATGAAATAGGGAATGCGCGGGTTGCCGTCAAGGCCCACTTCAGAATAGTCTTCCACCCATCCTGCCCAGTCTGTTACTTGGCCGTAAGGGAAGATGACCTCGCTCGAAGCTCCATAGGAATAATAATTAGTGTACACACGCGTTGTCACGCCCTCCTTGGTTTCCTCGGTAGGAATGGTGTTGAGGTCAAGCAGTTTGAAACGGGTATCGTCCATCACAAGCTTGGCATACTTGGCAGCCTCCTCCCAATTCTCCATATAAAGATAAGTGCGCGAGAGCAGCAGTTCTACCATAGGCAGGCTGGTGCGGTAGTTCTGTTTCCACTGTGTGGCAGCGGGCAGCTGCTTGTAAAGTTCTTCCGCCTTGAGCAGGTCTTTCACTATCTGGTCATACACCTCTCCAACAGTATTGCGTTTCAAAGGATTTTCCTCCACGCCACTGGTAAGTTTCAAGGGAACCCCGAGAGCATTGGGATTCTCCGAATAGGGCTGGCCGAAGATGTTGACCAACTGCAGATAATAAAAAGCGCGCAAGGCGTATGCCTGTGCAAGCACGTTGTTGATGTCGTCGGGCTCACCACTCACGGTGCCGATATAGTCGATGACGGCATTGGCACCCTTGAGTTTTTGATAATAGGTATAATACATGTCCGATGACCCTTCGCTCAGTCCTGCTTCTTTCATCATCTTGAACATGTCTGGTTGCCAAGTATAGGAAGCGAGATAGAGGTTGTCGTCGAAGTTGTTTTCCGGTTCTTGATAACGGGTCGCGGTCACGTCGTCGTCCATCAGCGTCAGAAAGATGTTGAAGCCCCCGAAGTCATTGCGCGGATAAGCCTCGCCCAAAAGTATTTCGTTGAGCGAAGACACTTGCTTGGGCACATACTCGCTGGTTGACTTGGGTTCAAGAAAGTCACCGCACGAAGAGAGCAACAGGGCGGAGCCCAGCAGTGCCGTGGTATATAGTTTTATCTTTTTCATTGTGATGCTTGTTTTTTTAGAATGATACACTTAAACCGAACGAGAAGATGCGTGGCTGGCGGCTGCTGCCGGTCTCTGGGTCGTAGCCGTTCCACTTCTTGCTGGCAATCACGAAGATGTTGTTGGTGTTGCCACTCAGCGAAATGGCTTGGGCATGTATCTTCTGGCAGATGCTCTTGGGGAAGTTGTAGGAGAACGAAAGCTGCGAACAGCGCAGGAACGTTCCGCTCACCAGACGGACAGTAGAGTTGGCCCACATATCATAGCGGTTGGTGAAATAGCCGTCGGGCGTATAGAGGTTCAGTTCGTCAAGCACCGAGGTGTAAAGACCCGGTATAGTGGTCTTGGTCTCGTCGCCCGGTTGTTTCCAGCGGTTGAGCAACTGCTTGGAGAGGTTGCTCAACGGACTGGGCAACTTTCCGTATGCAAAGGTTGAGTAGGGGTTGGGCAGACGCTTCTTGGAACCCAAGATGAGGGCGAAGCTCGCACTCAACTGGAACTGCTTGTAGCGCACACGTGGATTGATACCGCCCGTGAAATAAGGCTCCGACTCACCGGCATAGACCAGGAATGTGGTCGGGTCTATGTTCTTGTCATCCGACACCTTCTCAAGGGTTGCGCCACGGAAGTTGGGCAGACCTGTCTCTGAGTCAAGACCCGTGAAGTCGTAAGCCCAGAAAGCATAGAGCGAGTAGCCCTTGCGGAGCGGACGACTGCTGTTGCCGCTGATGAAGTCGCGGTGTGTCAGTTCATCGGCACGTGCCGTACGGTCATCGGTCTCGGTCTTGTTCCAGTTCTTGGATGCGTTCAGACCGATGTTGAAAGTCCAGTCCTTGGTGTGGACAGGCGTGATGTTCATTGACCATTCAACACCATGGTTGTAGATGATGCCGCCGTTCAGACGGAGTGTACCCATACCATATTCCTCTGCCACATCCTGGTTGATGATGGCATTGGAACGACGTCCGTAGTATTCCAGATTCATCGACACGGCATTGAACAGCTGCATGTCGAGACCCAAGTTCCAAGTGCGGGTGCGCTCCCACTTCAGATAGGGGTTAGGCAAACTGGAGATGGTGGAATAGTATTCGTTGTAGCCCGTGAGGAGTTTACCATAAGAAGTAATCAGTTCAGGACTTACGGAAGTCACCACATTACCCTGGATACCGTATGTGGCACGGAGGTTGAGCTGATTGATCCACTTGACGTTGTTCTTGAACCATTCTTCCTCGGCAATCTTCCATGAGAAACCGAATGAATAGGTGGGGTCGAACTGCTTCTTCACATCCTGGCCGAAACGGTTTGACGCATCCGAGCGGATGTTGGCATTGAGGACATAACGGTTCTTCAGCGAATAAGCCAAGGTTCCGAAGAACGACATATAGTTGGAGGTTACGTTCGTGCTGCTCCAACCGCCTTCATAGAGATTGCGGAGCGCACCCCAGCCGATAGACTGGTTACCGCCAATCACAACGATGTCTTCTGGCAGAGAAGGCGAAATCAGACTCTCGCCACGCTCCGGCACATATCCCCATACCGTATTGGCCTTGCCTGTGCTCTTGGAAGAGCGCATTTCCCATCCGAACATACCGTTCAGTCGATGTATCTCGTTGAAGGTGTGGCTTGCCACGAGTTTGTGCTGCATGTCGAGCGATGTCATGCCCATGTTGTTGGTGCTGAGCTGACCGCCAAACGGCATGAGGGCGGCCTTGTAGAGATCGGAACCGGGTTCTGCGGCACCCACGGCATAGCCACGGAAGTTGCGCTCGATGTAGGAGGTGCGCTCACCACGATAGCTCTCCGAATTGTTGCCGCTATAGGACATGGAGCCCACAACCTGATAACTCAGCCAAGGCAGAATCGTGAAGTCGAGGTTGGCAGACACGTTGAACGTGTTTCCATTGTTCTTGCTATAGCTGTTGTCCATCTCGTTGAGCACATTGTAACCGTAAGTATTGTTTTTGCCCAAAGTCTTGTTCAACTGATATTCATAGTATGACTTATAGTAGGCACGGCTGCCGTCCTCATTGAAAGCGGGAACGGAACGGGCTGTGGACAGTGCATACGACTGGGGACTCACGCCACTATAACCGTAGGAATTGCGCGAACTGCCGCTGATGTTGAATGAAGCGCGGATGGCACGGTTGAACTGCACGCCCAAGTTCAAGCGGGCAGTGAACTGGTTCTGGTCGTTGCCCTTCTCGGTTCCCTTGGAATTGGAATAGCCGAACGAGGCGTTGTAGGTCACTTTCTTGGTTCCGCCCGACACGCTCAGGTTGTGGCTCTGGCTGAGAGAGTTACGGCAAAGCAGTTTGAACCAGTCGGTGTTGACGGTTTCCAGACGTTGCATCTGCTTGGCAAAGTCAGCCTCTGTAATCATGTGTCTGTTGAACATTGCCATCAAACCCTCGTAGGTATAAATCTGCGGCAATGGCTCGCTCAGGTAGCGGGCACCGGCATCGTAGGCTTCCTTGCTGAATTGGATGCGCTCCAGCGAGTTCATGTAGTCATACATGTCGTAGTTGGGACGCTGGCGAATGGAGAAGTGGGTGGAGTAGCGGATGCTGGTGCGCTCGGCAGAACCCTTCTTGGTGGTGATGACAATCACACCATTGGAAGCCTTGGAACCATAGATGGCGGTAGCAGAGGCATCCTTGAGCACGGTGAGCGTCTCAATGTCCTGAGGGTTCAACCACGACACTTGGTTACCGATAAGCTCTCTCATATCGGTGGTCACGGCTGCGGAAGCGTCAATGGAAATGGGGTCTTCCTGTATCACGCCGTCCACAACCCAAAGCGGGTCGGTGTTGCCGAGGATGGTGGACTTACCGCGAATTGTAATCTTCGGGGCGGCACCCACACGGGTTGACGAGTTGACAACCATCAAGCCGGCAATCTTACCCTGAAGCATCTGGTCGATGGTCTGATAGGCTGGCATCATGATGTCTTCTGCCTTCACCGTGGTAAAGGCGCCGACCATGTCCTTGCGGGGCAGACGGCCATAACCGGTCTCCACCACCTCTACCTCATCAAGGGTGTTGGCGGCTGACTCCATGGCTATGCGCATGTTGGTGCTGCTATCGCGGAAACGAACGGATTTCTTCGCCATGCCAATGAAGTTGAAATCCAGATAATAAGACTTGCCCGCGTCGAGGGCGGGCATGGACAAGGTGAAACGGCCATTCTTGTCGGTCGTGGTGGCCAACTTGGTGCCTCTCACTCTCACGGTGGCTCCCGGCAACGGATCACCCATGTCGTCAACTACCTGTCCTTTGGCTACGACGGCTGCACGACGGGTCGGAGTTCCACCTTGCGGACTTTTAACACTGTTTTGGGCTGAAACGGCAAATGCGCCCCCCCCAAAATAGGGACAGGCACAAGAGTGAAGCCTTCAAAACATAGTTTGTTCTGTTTGAATTCATATTCATCTCTCTTTTGTATATTTGTTTTTGCCAATCAGAAAGAATTAATCACGATGAAAAAATCTCTCTTTAAAATATTGTTTATATAAAAACTCTCTTCTTTTTTTAAATTATTTGCAAAGATAAGTCTTTTAGTTAAGAGAACAAAATATTCGTGCATATTTATGCACAAAAAACTCAAATCCGTTTGATTTAGGATTGATTTTGTAAAGAAATGTATACTTCTGCTATGTTTTTGGAAAAATTGCCGACAGTTTGTCTCCATCGAATCCAAGAAACTTCTCTCCCTTTTTGATTCTTCAAGTCGCTCATAAAATTTTTTTCGGCCAAATATCATACATTCCTACACAAACCGCTCACAACCCCTGTGTTTATGCGGAGTTTAGCGATGTATGATGGAACGAATATCATACACAAATCATACATTATCCTACACAAAACCGCCAAATTCAGCCTATTTTTCCTGTTTTTCCAATCACGACAGGGCTATTTTCCGTCAATTTCTGCCGGGAAATGAACTCTTTCCGTCCATTTTTCTCTTCCGCAGACCATATTGTCGGAAGCTACTGTCCTTGCCCAAGGCTTGAAAAGGCAGTGAACAAAAAAGTTCAAGGCCGTGGGCATCGAAGTTACTGGCAGTGGGCATCGATTGCCCAAGCAGTTGTACCAATTTTGGGCAACTGAGTAACAGGCAACGCACGACAGGATAAGCCAACAAAAACACCAACTTGGGACATGTTCCAAGTTGGTGTATAAGCGCGTTCCTGCGCCCTACAAGGCACAAAAGAACGGATAATCTGTAAAAAATACTGAATGTCAAGCCGTTCAACGCAGCTTGACGGTCAGCAAAGTCGGAAAGACATAGCGGTCGTCGTGGCGGGCGGCATAGGACTGGGCGATGGCTTCCACGGTGCGTTTCACCTTGCCACGGAACACTTCACGGCCCCTGTAAGTGACCACGACAGGCTTGGCATAGTCTATCATGTGGTCGTTGAGTCCGATGGTCAGTTGGTCGGCATAGCAGTCGTGGACGGCTATCTCGTTGCCATAATGCTCCGCCACAATCAGTCCGCCGGGTTTCACCACGTTCCGGGGAAGCGAAAGCCAATACATGGCGGTGTTGAGATAGGTGCTGTCTTGCTTCCACACCACCTTGTCGGGATAGGGATTGCGCACAAACTGCCCCATCCAATGGAAAGCCACGGTGTCCATCTGGTTCATCCAATGGCCCGTCATCGGCATGTTGGTGTTGGTGACATAGCCCTCGGGGTCGGCTTGATGGAGGGCAGCCAGGGCAGCGCACCACTCCTTGCCGTGCAGATTGCGCTCATAGGCGCCGTCCGCCAGTCCTATCCACATGCCGAAAGGCAGGTTGCGAAGTCCTACCGGCGAGGTGTTGCCGGGATGGCCGGCGCACATCAAGGCTGCCGCCCAATGGTCAGCCATGCGGGGAGCCATGCGGAAGGTGCCGTCGCCGCCGGCAGAATAGCCGGTGATATAGACCTTGTCGGGATTGACGCCGAACTGAGCCACCGCCGACTGTATCAGTTCCTCATAGAACCCGTCGAGATAGGGACGGAACCACATGTCCCACACATTCTCCAGCGAACGGGGGGCTACATACACACCTTCTTTGGGGCGATAGAGGATAATCTGGTTGTCCCACTGTCCGTCGTTCACCTCGGGCGTGGTGCCGCCACCGCCATGCATCGAGATGTAGAGCGAGCGGCCGTCTGCCGGTTTTTCGCCATACACCCGGTACTTGAAACGCATGGTCAGCGTGTCGCGGTGGATGGTCCGGGTCTTCCATATATCGGCGAAGCGCGACTGGTTGGCGGCATAATAGTCGTCGTGGAGCATCTGTGCCACGGTTTTCGCATCCGCCTCCGTCAGTGATTTCCGGGCGAACGACTGGGTGGAGAGGTCGGCACGCTGCTGCACAGGGGCGCCGAGCCACTTCTTCACATCGTCTTTCACCGCTCCTTGGACATAGCCGCCAAGGAGAACGAGCGAAAGAGCCATCAATAAAAGTCTTTGCATTTGCGTGTAGTTTTAAGAAAGTGTTAAGGGAGACTGTCTTCAGCCTCCCCTAACCTTATTATATAATATGTATTACTTCAAGTCTGGAATCTTCACCACCTGCATGTCGGTATAGATGAGGTTCTCGCCAGCCATACCCCAGATGAAGGTGTAGTTGCTGGTACCTGCAGCGCAGTGGATAGACCACTCTGGATTGATGACGGCCTGTTCGTTGTTGAGCCACATGGGGCGTGTCTCCTGAGGCTGGCCCATGATGTGCATAATCTTCTGACCTTCGGGCACGTTGTAGTAGAAGTAGGTCTCCATACGACGGAGATGGAGGTGAGCCGGCATGGTGTTCCACACGCTGCCTTCCTTCAGCTCGGTGATACCCATCTGCAACTGGCAGGTGTGGACGCCTGCCACACCGTCAATGATCATCTGGTGAATCACACGGTCGTTGCTTTCCTTCAAACTGCCGGCCTTGATGTTGTTGGCCTCCTTCAAGGTCACCTTTTTGGTGGGATAAGCCTTGTGCGCAGTGGCACTGTTCATATAGAAGTGGGCAGGCTTGGCTGCATCCTTGCTGGCCACGGTGATGTCCTTGGCGCCACGGCCCACATAGAGGGCCTCCTGAAAGCCGAGGGTATAGCTCTTGCCGTCCACGGTCACGACGCCGTCGCCGCCCACGTTGATGATACCCAACTCACGGTTGTCAAGCAGGTTGCGCTTGTCAAAGTCTTTGTCGGTGTAGAGGGGTGCGATGGAGGTGAGTTTCAGAGGAGTGGCTGTAGGCACGGCACCGCCGATGAGGAAGCGGTCGAACATGGTATAGGTCCAGTTCACCTGGCCGGGCACCATCACGTTCTCAATTGCATACTCGTTGCGCAGACGCTGTGTGGTGTAGTGCTTGGCGTCGAGGGGATTGCTCGCATAGCGTACATTATAATTGGTGTAGGCGTTTTCGGCCTTTACTTCATAGCCACCTTTTTCGCAACCCTGTGCGAAACCCATGCTCGCGGAGAGCACGAGGGCGATGGTCATCATCATTTTCTTCATAGTTTTGTCTTTTTTATGATTGTTTCTTTTCGTTCTTATTCTCCTTTCAGGGCTTTCTCCTCACGCACAATCTTGCGGTTGTTGATGTACATCAGCACCACTGCGACAATGGCAAGCACACCCATTCCCACATAGTAGGGGAATTTCACACAGCGGTAGATGACCCATCCGAAGAGGGAAGAGGCGAAGTCGAGGGCACCGCCGGAGAAGCCGTCGGGAATCTGGGCGGCCTTGTCCTGGGTCTGCTCATACACGTGTTGGGCAGCCATGGTGAAGTCGGGTGCCATGTCGGTCACGAAATAGAGACCGATAATCAAAGCCACCAAACCGACAATCAGGGTCTTCACCACATTACCCTTGGTGAAGGGAAGCACGATGGGGAACAGATAGAACATGCCCGCCAAGGATGCCAAGGGCAGGAACTGGTTGCCGGGGAGGAACACGGCGAGGGCGAGGATGACGGGGATGAGGATGATGGACACCACCAGCGTGGTGGGGTGGCCGATGACAAGAGCGGGGCTCATGCCGATATGCACCTTCTTGCCGTTGAACTTTGACTTGACCAGTTCTTGAGTTTTTTCCGAGATAGGCTTCAAACCTTCGATGAAGAGGGAGGTGATGCGGGGAATCAGTTCCATCACTGCGCCCATGATGACACCGAGCGAGAGCACGGTCTTCACGTCCATCTTCGCGGCGATGCCGATGAGCACACCCACGATGACACCGAGTACAAGAGGCTCGCCAATGACACCGAACTTCTTTTTCAAGCCTTCGGCGTCGATGTCGAGCTTGGAGAAGCCGGGGATTTTATCCAAGGTCTTGCCGATGACAATGGCGAACGGCATGAAGCTCTGGCAGAATGGCTGGGGGATGGAGATGCCCTCCAGATCGTAATATTTCTGGAAGCGCTCGGCGGTGAGGTCGGCGCACACAAGGGTGATGATGTAGCAGACGATGGCGGCGAAATAGCCCCAAAGCAGGCTCTCGCCCATCACGAAGTAGGCCACGGCGCCGATGAAGGCGAAATGCCAGTAGTTCCACAGGTCGATATTGACCGTGCGGGTGGTCTTGGTGACAAGCATCAAGAAGTTGACACCCAGACAGATGGGGATGATGAGGGCACCCACAGCAGTGTTGTAGGCCACGGCGGCTGCAGCTGGCCAGCCCATGTCGAACACGTTGAGCTGGAGGTGATAGAGGTCAGAAATGGCTTTCAACGGGTCGTTGAAGTTGGTGGTGAGCAGGGCGGTCACCACACCGAGGCCCACAAAACCGACACCCACGAAGAGTCCCGACTTGAGTGCCTTTCCGAATTTCATTCCGATGCACAAGCCGATGATGGTGAAAATGATAGGCATCATCACCGAGGCACCCAGTTGAATGATGTAACTGAAGATGTTCATGTTTTTGATTTTGTTTAGATAGAATTTTGCATTTTATTTCGCAAAGGTACTCATTATTTGCATAATAATTGAAATTATTACTCTAAAAGAATTTAAAACCCGTCTTTTTGTCATTCTGTCTCCTTGCTCTTGCTGCAAAAATGTTTCTCCGCCCGAAAACCTTTTCTCGTGCAAAGTCTGGCGGAAACGGGGAGCGTGACAATGTCATCACTTCCAATCTCGGATAGGCCCTATCATTGTGAACAAGTGCAGAAAAACGTAGTATTGCGGTTATTTTATCCGCAAAAAAATGTATCTTTGCATACGAAACAAGTGCAAAAAAGTGTATACACTCATACACTTTATCCGCTAAAAAATGTATTATATATATGGAAAGACTTGTATTACAACAACTTACAGAATGGTCGCACAGTACAAACAGGAAGCCCTTAATTGTAAATGGCGCACGCCAAGTTGGCAAGACTTGGGCTTTGCATGAGTTTGCCAAACAGAATTATGCCAAAGAAGCATACATTATATGCAGGAAAAACGAACTTGCGAAACAAATTTTTCAAACAGATTTCAATGTGAACCGCATCCTCATGGCTCTGCGTGCTCTTACGGGTGTAGATATAACCCCTGGTGATACACTCATCATTTTAGATGAAATTCAAGAAATACCAGAGGCCATAGAATCTTTGAAATATTTCTGTGAGAATGCGCCACAATACCATATTGCCGTTGCTGGCTCACTTTTGGGAATTTCGCTCCACAAAGACATTTCTTATCCTGTTGGTAAAGTGAATGAAATCAACGTCTACCCCATGAACTTTGAAGAGTTCTTGCTCGCCAAGAAAGAAACGGAGATGTATAAGCTTCTCAAAAGTCATGACCATCAAACCATGAATCTTTTACATGACAAATTTGTTGATTTATTGAGACAGTATTATTACGTTGGCGGAATGCCTGAAGTTGTTAAGCAATTTGTAGAAACAGAATCGCTAAACGATGTGAGGCGAATACAAAATGAAATTTTACATGGCTATGAACTCGACTTCTCCAAACATGCGCCTAAAGAGCAGGTGGAGCGCATAAGGCAAGTGTGGAAAAGCATGCCATCACAACTTTTCAAAGACAACAAGAAGTTCATCTATGGAGCTATTCGCAAGGGGGCAAGAGCCAAAGATTTCGAACTTGCCATACAATGGTTGGTAGACTCGGGATTGGTTTACAAGGTTTCCCGCTGTAGCAAATTGGCATTGCCACTTGACATCTATGAGGATTTCTCCGCCTTCAAGCTTTATCTCTCAGATGTGGGATTGTTGGGCGCAGTTGTCCACACAGAACCATCACAAGTCCTTATCAACAACAATATATTCACTGAATATAAGAGAGGAATGACAGAGAACTACGTGCTGCAACAAATGAAAAGCCATGGCATAACTCCCATTTATTATTATAAAACAGACACATCCAGACTTGAATTGGACTTTGTCACACAAAAAGAGGGACAGCCGCTGCCCATAGAAGTAAAGGCAGAGGAAAATGTCAGGGCCAATTCTCTGTCTATGCTATTGCTGGACAATCCTACCTTGAATGCCATTCGATACTCCATGCGGCCCTACAAGAAACAGGACAATCTGGAGTGCATACCACTCTATGAAATCATCTGAGGGCATAACCCGCAGGGGCAAAAAGCAGTATGCAAGACAATAATAATGCAAAAAAGGACATAAAAACTTTTCCGGATAAATAGTTTTTCGTACCTTTGCAGCTCATTATTAAGTAGTTAAAAGGAATGAAGATTGTATTTAGGATACCATCGGCTTGGATAATGCTTGTGATGGTCTTGTGCTTGGCTTTCGCCCACACCGGCGGCGCAAGTGCACAAAATGAGAAAAAAGCCTTTTCGATTTGTACTTACAATGTGGATGGGCTGCCCGTCAAAATCGCGGGTATTCCTGTCAACGAGGACGGAAAAGGCGCCGAGGGTGCCACCAACATCGGCAACTATCTGCGCGAGAAGCAATATGACATTGTAGGTGTGAGCGAGGACTTCGACTACAACGCACAACTCACAGCGCCGTTGGCAGACGCTTACAACATCGGCTCATGGCGAGGCGGAGTGAGCAAAGGTCTGCCCAAGTTCCATACTGACGGCCTCAACTTCTTCATCAAGAAGCCTTTTGCGCTCTCCGACGAGCAGTGGACTTCCTGGACCGCCTCCAACGGTTATTTCGACCAAGGCAACGACGAACTCATTGACAAGGGTTTCCGATTCTATACGGTGACCATCGACAGCGGCATCTTCATCGATGTCTATATCCTGCACATGGACGCCGGCGACAGCGACAAGGACATCAAGGCTCGCGCCGAGCAATGGAAGCAACTCGCCAACGCCATCATCAACAATACAAACGGGCACCCCATCATCGTGATGGGTGACACCAACAGCCGCTACACACGTGACGATGTGGAGGGTTTATTCGTCAACACACTCAACGCCACCGGGCGTTTGACGGTGAAAGACGCATGGATAGCGCTTTGCAAGAAAGGCGTCTACCCCACTCTAGGAGACGACCCACTGATGGTAGACAACTTGGGTTACACGGAGGGCGAAATCGTGGACAAGGTGTTCTATATCAACCACGACAACGGACTCCAGCTCGCCGCCACTAATTTCTCCGTGGACGAGCGCGCTGACCAGAGCGACCACAAGCCTGTGGTGGTGAACTTCGAGATTTCCGGCTCTACTACACGCCCCGTTGCAGCTGCTGACTGGTGGGTGGGCGAAAAGCTCACCGAGGCTGACCAAGCAGCCTATATATATAATGTGGCGTTCAAGAACTTCATCAGCAACGCCAACAAAGCCACTGTCACCGACATCAACAACGCACCCTTCTGGTATTTCCGCAGCACCACAAACGGTACGGTGGACAACGACTCTGAGCGTGACAAGAAGGATGGCTATCGCTTGGCATTGGAAGTAGACGCATTCGGTACAGGTTCCGCCTCGGTAAAAAGTAAGTCAGGAGCCAAGGCGATGAAATTCACAGAGAGTGAGTCAACAGAGGGAGCCTATAAGTTCAGTATCTCTGGAAAATCATGGGGAAAGGCCTATACCAAGTATTTCAACGAGAACGATAATGGCGAATATTCTGCCGCCAACACTGCCACCACACAAAATGACTGGTTGCTAATCAGCGAGGCACAGAAGGCGGCATACAATGCTTATGTGGAAGCCTTTACCGCTGCCAACAAATATACGGGCAACACGAAGGTGAGCGAGTCGTTGAAAGCCGAGTTGGACAATCTGCTCAAGACCAAGACCAACTATACCACCTGTGTGGGTGACAACGGCACCACAGCCCAGTTGACAGACATCGCAGCCCGCATCAAGGCACAGCTCGATGCCACTACCGCCATCTGCATCCCCACCCACACCGCCGCTTCCGCCACCGTCATCGCCATTTATGGCATCGACGGCAAGCGTCGCCCCGCCCTTTCCAAGGGCCTCAACATCGTGAAGATGAGTGACGGCACCACGAGAAAGATAATGCAATAATAACTTTTAAATACGCAAGAAAATGAAAAGATTTACTCGCATGGCAGCCCTGCTCCTTTTCGGGCTCATGGCTGCGATTAATGTCAGTGCGGCTAAAGTTGAGAAGCCGAACAACTGGAAATGGGTTAGTATGACGAGAACTAATAGTTCCCAAGAAGCGCTTGTTTACAATATCGGTCATGAGATTTTCTTAACGACAGATTCTAAACCAACAGAAAAGAACATTGACAATGCTCAGGTTTGGACTTTAACCTATGAGACATCAGATAGCAAAACTACATTCAGTTGTAAAAAAGACAAAAACGATTTTAGAATTAGACTAAGAGCTGGCTTTTTTAAAAATCAAACAGGAGTGTATAATAGTAGCTCAACACATCTCATCTTCAAATCTTCTGATAATGGCTCCTACAAATTCATGGTAGCAGAAGGTAAAACAGAATATTATTTTACAGCTGACATAGATGCCAATAAATATACTTCATCAAGTACAGATGATGCCGGTAACGACTGGATTCTCCTTGACCCAAACAATACAGACCAGATAAACGGTTACAAGAACTACTACGCAGCCTATGCTACAGCTTACGCAACAGCCAAGGCATACAAGGACGTTGCCATGCCAGCAACAACCAAGGCTAAGTTGACCGAGGTGTTGGCAAAAGAAACTACTTATGAGAATGTGGTAGCCAACACTGAAGAGCTCAACAACGTGATAGCAGAAATCAAGGCTTTGACCTACACCGTGAACATCAGCGACAACTATGCTACAGTTTGCCTCGACTTCAACGCAATCGTTCCTGCCGGTGTAGCCGCCTATCGTCTGGACGACTACGATGCCGACAAGGGCAACATGACCCTGAAGAAATGTGCAGAAGAAGGCGAAGTGCTGCCTGCCGGCCAAGGCTTCGTGCTCCACACCGACAATGCCGCCGCTGCCGACTACAACTTCGTCTTTGCCGACGACAAGACTCCTGCCACCATCGACACCAACCTGTTCAGCGGTACCACAGAAGAGACGACGCAGGAGGACAGCAAATATTACTGGGTAATCTCCAACCACCCCACTACAGGAAAGATCGGCTTCTTCATCCTCAACGATGAGGTAAAGATTCCTGCCCACAAGGCTTACTTTGCCGTTGACCGTTCACAAGTGAGCCTCAGCAACTGCAGCGTGTTCAACTTTGACAACAACACCACCGGCATCCACACCGCCGCAGCCAACAAGAACGCCACCATCGTCGCCATCTACAACGCTGCCGGCAAGCAGCAGGCATCCCTCGCCAAGGGATTGAACATCGTCAAGATGAGCGATGGCAGCATCAAGAAAATCATGAAATAATAACACTAAAAAGATAAAGCCATGAACAAGAAAGCATATACTTCTCCGCAGATTGTCGTTGTGGAAACAGAAGCCGTTGTCATGAACGACACTTCGTACTCCATATCAGCCGACAGAGACACAAAAGTGGACAACGTGAAGAGCAACCAATTCTTCTTCCATGAAGAGGACGGCGACCTCAACGTTTGGAAAAACACTGACAAAGACTAATCATCATACAAGCAACTGAAAATCCCCGCAACAAGGTCGTCGAGACCCGGTTGCGGGGATTTCTGTATCTTCTCGTTCCGTCACTTCACCTCCCAGATGTCGTTTGTCTCCAAGAGTTCGGCAAAGTTGTGGTAGCTCTTCTGCGCCTTCACCTCTTCTATCTGCTGATGGACAGCCTCCTCATAGGTGGGAGCCTCCACATCTCGAATCACACCGAGGGCGACAGGGAAGCCGTGCTCATTGTCCATCATCGCCAACTTCAACTGCAAGGTGTTGTCCTCGCAATGGGCATCGTGCACCAAGATATCGTCCATCGTCACGCCGTTCTCCCCTATCTTCACCACCTTCAGTCCAAAGCCTTCCTGCATGAGTCCAAACTCATGGTGCTCGCCGAAGACGAGGGGCTGTCCATGTTCCACATAGATGGCATGTTGCGCCCTGCCCGCCTTGGTGTAGATAGGTTCATAGGCTCCGTTGTTGAAAATCATGCAGTTCTGCAAAATCTCACACACCGAAGCTCCCTTGTGGCGATAGGCGGCCTTGAGAACCTCCACCGTATGCTCGCCGTCGTTCGCCACAGCCCGGGCAAAGAAGTGGCCGCGGGCGCCGAAGCACAGCTCCGCCGGACGGAACGGATCCTCCACCGTGCCATAGGGAGACGACTTGCTGACGAAACCTCGGGGCGAGGTGGGCGAATACTGTCCCTTGGTGAGTCCGTAGATGCGGTTGTTGAGCAGAATCATGTTCAGGTCGATGTTGCGGCGCATGGCATGGATGAAATGGTTGCCACCAATCGCCAGTCCGTCGCCGTCGCCGCTGATTTGCCAAATCGTGAGCCGGGGATTCACCACCTTGGCGCCCGTAGCTATCGCCACCGAACGGCCATGGATGGTCTGCATGGCATAAGTGTTGACATAATAGGGCAAACGGCTCGAGCAGCCAATGCCCGAGATGACCGCCGTCTCGTAGGGCGGCACGCCCAACTCCGCCATCGCTTTTTGCAGCGACGCAAGGAAGAAATGGTCGCCACAGCCCGGACACCAGCGGGGCTGCCCTTTCTTGAAATCTTGTGCTGTATATTCCATATCGCTTATTCCTCCATGATTTTGATAAAAGCCTGTTTGAGGTCTGCCACCACAAAGGGTTGTCCCTTGACCTCGTCATACTGGTAGGGCACAAAATCGTCTATCTTCTGCCGCAAGTATTGGGCAAACTGACCGAGGTTCTGTTCTGCCACCACCACCTTGGGATAACGGCGGAGCACCTCTGCCGTGTTCTTCGGCAAGGGGTTGATAAACTCAAACTGCGCCAACGCCACCCGACGCCCCTCCCGGCGCAGTTCCTGCATGGCGGTATAAAGATGACCATAGGTGCTGCCGAAACCCACAATCAGCAGTTCTGCATCGTCGGTGTCTCCCAGCACCTCCAAGTCGGGCACAGGGATTAGGTCTATCTTCTTGGCACGCAAGTGGTCCATGCGGTTGTGGTTGGCAGGTTCGGTAGAGATGGCACCCGTCTCGCCGTCTTTCTCCAGTCCGCCAAGGATATGCTCATAGCCTTCCTGACCCGGTATCGCCCAATAACGCACACAAGTGTCAGGGTCGCGGTGATAGGGAGAGTAGCTATATTTCTGGGAAGGAGGCGCATAGTGGGGATGGATGTCGGGGAGCGTCTGGATGTCGGGCAACTTCCATGCCGAGGAGCCGTTGGCGATGAATGCGTCGGAAAGCAACACCACAGGCGTGAGATGCTCCAACGCGATCTTCGCCGCCATATAGGCCGCATCGAAGCAATTGGTGGGACTGACGGCGGCGATGACAGGAATCGGACTCTCGCCATTACGGCCATAGAGCACCTGCAGCAGGTCTGTCTGCTCGCTCTTGGTGGGCATACCTGTAGAGGGCCCGCCACGCTGCACGTCGATGACCACCAACGGCAACTCGTCGATGACAGCGAGATTGATGGCTTCCGACTTCAGACAGATGCCGGGACCCGAGGTGGACGTGGCTGCCAGGGCACCGGCAAACGCAGCACCGATGGCGCTTGCACAGGCAGCTATCTCGTCTTCCGCCTGCACGGTGATGACACCGAGACTCTTGTGCTTCGCCAGTTCATGGAGAATGTCGGTGGCTGGGGTGATGGGGTAGGAACCGAGATAGAGCCTCAAACCCGCCCGCTCGGCTGCGGCAATCAGTCCGTAGGCGGTCGCCTTGTTGCCCGTGATGTCCATGTAGCGTCCCTTGTCCTTGTGGTGCGACTCCACCCTGTAGGTGGAAGGCACCGACTGCTGGGTGTTGAGTCCATAATCATAGCCGGCACGTACCACCTTCATGTTGTTGTCAGCCAAGAGGGGTTTGGCGGCAAACTTTTCACGCAGGAAATCGTCTACCAGTTTCAGGTCACGGTTGAATAGCCAGCACACCAGTCCCAAGGCAAACATATTGCGGCATTTCAGTACCGCCTTGTTGTCCATTCCACTGTCGGCGAGACACGCCTTGACCATCTTGGTGATGGGACACGCCACCACCCGGTCGGGGTCAATGCCCATCTCCGCAAGGTAGTCGGAAGAATGAAACATCGCCTTCTCCAGATCGTCAGGACCGAAACTGTCTATATCGATAATGATGGTGGCTGTAGGCTTGGCATACTTATATTGTGTTTTAAGGGCTGCGGCGTTCATCGCCACCAGCACATCGCATCGGTCACCCGGTGTATAGACTTTGCCCTCGCCGATGTGTACCTGATAGCCCGACACGCCTGTCAACGACCCGTGAGGTGCCCGGATGTCAGCCGGATAGTCCGGAAAGGTGGAGATGCCGTTGCCCACCGTGGCGGAAACGGTAGAGAATATATTGCCCGCCAACTGCATGCCGTCGCCCGAGTCGCCCGAGAAACGGACCACCACCTGCTCCAGTTCCTTGATTTCAATGTGCTTTGTCATACGCAAGAAAATAGTTTAACTGCGCAAAAATAGAAAATTAATCCATGCCAAGCAAGACAATCACCCATTTTTTACTTTATCACTCTAAATCTCGCATGAGTCTGTATTTACACACATTTTTCGGTAAATATTTCACGGGGTTATTATTTATTCGTAAATTTGCAATATCTTGTAAGATTATTTGCAGATAAAGACAAAACTACAACAATGATTCCTAAAATCATACATCTTTGCTGGTTCAGCAACGACCCTTACCCCGTGGAGATAAAAGTTTGTCTGGACACATGGAAACGTGTGCTGCCGGACTACACGGTCAGAGTGTGGCGCCATGCTGATGCCAAGGCTATCGGATGTCCGTTCATCGACGAGGCGCTCGCCGAACGCAAATGGGCTTTCGCCGCCGATGTGGTAAGGTTTTATGCCGTCTATACAGAAGGCGGCGTGTATATGGACAGCGACATTTTCCTCTACAAGCGCTTCGATGAATTCATTCCCGAGCATGGCTTTGCCACCTTCAACGAGAAGATCGAGAAAGTGCAACCTGTTTTCGGACTGCAAGCAGCTTTCTTCATCGGCGAGAAAGGGAATCAGTATTGCAAGGACGTGCTTGATTATTATAGGAATACACACTTTAAAAACGCCGACGGCACCTTCAACGACACCATCTCTCCTTACGTGATGGTGGATGTGGCCAAGCGATACGGATTCCGCTTTGAAGACGTAGAGCAGAAGTTGGACGGCCTTACCATCTACCCCACTCGCCATTTGGCCCCCCGCAAGCGTTTTGTCGTGCTCGCCGACACGTTCGCCACTCACCGCGTTTATGGAAGTTGGCGCAAACGTAAATTCGGACGTACCGTAGAATTGAAGCTCAAGCACGTGTAGCATGTCATCAAATATTTCCTTTTTAAGAGATAGAATGAAGAAGATAACAGTTATCACCATCAACTATAACAACCTGCAAGGGTTGAGACGAACCATCCCCTCCGTACTGTCACAATCATACGACAATTTTGAGTATGTCGTAGTGGACGGAGGGTCGACCGACGGAAGCAAGGAGTATATCGAACAGCAACAAGGTATCGACACGTGGGTGAGCGAGAAAGACAACGGCATCTATAATGCCATGAACAAGGCGGTAGGAATGGCGCAAGGGGAATATTGCATCTTCATGAATTCCGGCGACCATTTCTTCTCGGCGCTTTCTCTTGAGAATGCAGCCCGGGAATTAGACGGCAGCGACTACTGCACGGGGCAAACCGCCGTAGTGGAAGAGGAATACATCTCTCTCTGCACACCCCCCAAGACCATGACCTTCTATTTCGTAAAAGGGACATCACTGCAGCACCAATCCACTTTTATCAAAACACAATTGCTCAAAAGTCACCCCTATAACGAAGACTTGAAAATCGTAGCAGACTGGGAGCATTTCCTAAAATGTTGGTACTTCGACAAATGCAGCTATAAAGCGCTGCAAACCATCGTGGCTGCCTACTATCTGGATGGGTTCTCCGCACAAAACGAGAATCTGATGAAAGAGGAAAGGAAACGTGTGATAGACTCGTTGTTCAATGGAAAGAAAAAGCTTCCGCATATAGTGGAAACCAAAGAGGAAAAACGGGAACGACTGACAGACGACTTGCGTTTCAAACTGAGAAAAGCGATGAAGAAGGAGCCTCTGTCACGCGACTGGAAAGTGCTGCGCAATGGTTTCAAGTTTTTCTTCAAGGATTTGTTCATCTAACATCGAGCACATGAACGTTTTATACGACTATCAAGCCTTTGACATGCAAAGTCATGGCGGCGTGTCACGCTGCTTTGCCGAGCTATACGCCCATCTTCCCCAAGACATACAGGCACACATCGGTGTGTTGGAAAGCAACAATGTGTATTTGCAAGCCCTGGGGTTCAAGTCTCAAGGTGACATCTACAAAAACTTTCTCTGCGAAAAGGACTCCACGCTGAAATATGTTCTCTTCAAGCTGTACTACAATGTGAAGCATGGTGACTATCGCCGTTGGAACCGCATGCCAAAAATCAACAAGTTGGAATCTATCGAGCGTCTGAAAGAAGGAAACTTCGACATCTTCCATCCCACTTTCTTCAATCCCTACTTTTTCAAGTATCTCGGCAACAGGCCTTATGTCCTGACTGTACACGACATGATTCCGGAATTGTTCCCCCAATACTACGAACACGACAACTGGCAGATACAGCAAAAGAACATGACGATTCCTCGGGCTGCCCATCTCATTGCTGTCAGCGAGCAGACAAAAATGGATTTGTGCCGTATCATGGGTGTCAAGGAAGAACAGGTGAGCGTCATCTACCATGGTGCGGACGAGACGCCTTACGTTCCGTCCGCAAACAACAGGGACTATGAATATATTCTCTATGTCGGAGACAGACATTTCTACAAGAATTTCAACATCTTCGCCCAAAGTTGTGTGTCTATCTTGAAACGGCACAAGGACTTGAAAGTAATATGCACTGGCAAGCCCTTCACGGAAGAGGAAAAGGCGATGTTCCAATCTTGGGGCTTGTCCGACCGCTTTGTGCAGCACTTTGTGAAGACAGACCAGGAGATGCTCGACTTGTATCATTATGCCGTGGCATTCGTCTATCCTTCATCCTATGAGGGCTTCGGCATCCCTATTCTTGAAGCCTACAAGGCTCAATGCCCCGTTTTGCTCAACCATGCCAGTTGTTTCCCCGAAATAGCCGGCGATGCCGCCATCTATTTCAAGATGGATGAAAACGGGACCGACTTCGAGGAACAGTTTGAGACTTTCTACCATCAAAATGGCAGCGAGCGACAAACGTTGATAGAAAAACAAGACCAACGGATGAAACGCTATTCATGGAAAACTTCCGCCCAACAGTTGGCTGATGTATACAAAAAATTCGGTTAGTGGACTAAAAGCACCTCCACTAACCGAATCTTATAGGATACTACTCGAAAAAGTTGCTCATTTTAGCGTGCTTGTAAAACATCAACTTGTCCACCATACGCTGATAATAGAAGAATGTGGACGAGTGGTTCATCATCAAGAACAACAGAAAGCGCGTCTTGATTCCCAGGTTTCCTATTTTCTGCCCCTTGTATTGCTTCAATTCGCTTCGAATCTGGCGTATATACTCCTTGGTCATTCTGCGGTCATGGGGCGACTTGGAAATGCGGGAAATATGTTTGCCAACTCTTACACCACGAATCATCATCTGCCGTTTCGCCCGCTCTCTGTATTGGGTCTGCGCATAATATTTGTATCTAAATTTCTCGGCGCGGAAGAAGTCAAGTTCCTTCTCCGGTGACAAGATGGTGACCAGACTGCTGCGACGCAACCGATAATGATAGAATGGACGCTTGGTGTAGACTACACGGTTGACATTGGCAAACCAATAAGGAAGGATGCCATAATCCTCATAGCTCTTGGTTCCGGGCATCTCTGTGGTAAGACAGGAACGCTTGAACACCATCTGCCAAATATAGCTCTGCACCTTGTCGTTGATAATCAAGTCATGAATCTTCTCATGGTCAAGCACGACCACCTCGTCCGACTGATCCTTGCACACGGATTTTCTCTTACTTTCCAAATAGTGGTTGCAGACAGCGATATCCGAATCCGTCTTCTTGATTTGGTCTAAAAGGAAAGCATACATGTCTTCGTCTATCCAGTCGTCACTGTCCACAAATCCGATATACTCGCTACGACATTGCTCGATAGCGACATTACGGCTGTCCGCCTGTCCGGTATTGTGTTTGTGGATGACATGGATACGTTCGTCCTTCTCCACCCACTGGTCGCAAATCTCCGCAGAGCCATCGGTGGAGCCATCATCCACAAGGATGAGTTCCCATGCCTTGAAGGTTTGGGATTGTATCGACGCGATGCACTTGGACAGGTAACGCGCTGTGTTGTAGACAGGAACGATGATACTTAACTCTATATTCATGACTTGTTCGTTTGTTCTTAGTTTTTCTTAATCCGCTTGTTTCTTGATGCCGTTTTTGCAGGCTGTCATCCCGATATTTCTTTTGAATATCGCCTCGTTGTCGGGCACGAATTCTTTTTCTGGATGATAGAGATGATATTCTATGGCCCTGAACTTGGCAAACTTCTTCTTCAATCCGAGATTGTTCAATCGGGAAATGATGTCTGTATCCTCATACCCATAGCCTTCCAAGGCAGAATCGAAGCCATTGACACACAGAAGGTCTTGAAGGAACACCGCCATGTTGCAACTACGGCCATATAACTTCACCCGCTTCCGGTAGTTTTCCGTCAGCCCGCCCAACATGGGCAGATACATGGCGTTCATCCGTTGGTACACCCCAGGGGAATACCAACGCAGGTGTATGGACTTGCGGGCAATGAGCTTTTGGGTTTTCCATTCGTCCACTCGTGCCCGGCTGCCTATCACATAATAGCCTTCCTCCGCCATGTTTTCGTGGTCTTCGACAAAGTGACGATCCATGATGATGTCGCCATCAATGAAAATCACATAATCGCCCTCACACTGGCGCAAGGCGTTGTTGCGGGATTCCGCCGCACGGAATCCTTTGTCTTCCTGCCAGGCATGCTTCAACCGGCAGGGAAAGGTCTTGGCCATATCGGCAATCAGGGTCCGCGTCTCTTCTCCCGATCCATCGTCGGCAACAATCACCTCGTCGGGAATTCTTGTCTGACTGGCTGCACTCATCAAACTCAAGCGCAGCGCACCGGGCCAATTATATGTTGTAATAATCAGAGAGACTTTCATCTATATCTTGTTTTCTATTATATCTTAAATGCATAATAAGAGGAAAACTTGCTTCCTTCCGTCACTTTTTAACAGTGTTTATCGTATTTTTCTATGACCAACCATTGAGCACCCGCTCTACAGACGCACGCACGAATCCTCCATCGTTCATCTTTTCCGCCAGGATTTTGGCCTTCGATTTCATCTCGGCATATTGTTCTTCCGTGAGTTGTTGCAGCATTGCCTCCAGTTCGCCAAGACCAGACACACAAATACCAACGCCTGTCTGCTCTACCATATAAGCCATGGCGGAATGTTTCCATACAATAACAGGGATGCCTGCACGGAGATAAAAGGACGTCTTATGGGGCGTGTTATAACGCAGGTATTCTCCCCAATCTCCACGGCATTCGTCCTCACTGTCGCCATCCCAGACCAATCCGAAGTCAACGTCGGCGGTTTTGATAAACTGGTCTGCCTCCATGTATCCATGGCTCACCACCCGACTGTTCCGTTCCAGTTCAGGCATTCCGTTCACCCACCCCACCAAGTGCAACTGACACTGACGTAGATGTTCCGCAAAGGCTTGAAGGAAGGCATTCTTCCGCATGGAGATACTCCCGGCATAGGCGATGCAGAGAGGACGGTGCATTGGAGCGTCCAAATGCTCATTGGTTTGCGTCGAGCGGTAATCCCAAAAGCCCAACGAGGTCAAAAAGCCCTTGTATCCTTGCTGCCGCAACCATCCCTCCATCACTTCGTTAGAGGCGATGACGGCATCGGCATGCGACAGCCGTTTCATCTCCTGCGGAATAGAGAGCTTCTTTCTTCTGAACGACCCCAAGTCATGAATCAATGCCACGGTTTTGGCGCCACGCAGATGTGCCATACGGCAGATGAAGGTGAAATATTTCTTCAGAGGGTACTGAAGTACGACGACATCGCCCTTGCGCACCTTCAGACTGAAAAGCAACGAACTCAGCATTCCATGGATGAAGATGACCACGGCGTTGTGGCTGAACTTTCGGGGCAAACCCAGATTGACAGCCCCCATCTTTTCAAGGGTTATCTCGTTGTCGGTCTTCGCCTTGTAGCCCGCCACCTCAAGTCCGCGGTAACAATGGCTCACATAACACAATCTGCCCATATCCTATTTGCCAAAGATTTTCTTGATTTTCTCCCATGCTGTGGGATGCCAGCTGTGCGCACAGAGATGAACGGCGTATGACGCTGGCGTCACCTCATGCTTGTTGCCTGCGAATATTTCCGAACGGTATATCATCACGTTGTCCTGCAACGGCTGGTCTTGGTCTTTGTATATAAAACCATATTTTTCCGCCACTTTGGCGTAAATCATCGGCGACACCACGTTGGTCAGCAACGTGCCGTCGGGATTGATGAAGTTGTGGGTCCGGTACCAATTCAATACATCCGCCACAAACTTGTTGCCTTTCTCTGCTCCCATCACGGCAGCCTGTATTTGGATGCCCGACACAAAGCCCTCCTTGACGCGGTGGCCGTCGGCGTCAATCATCTCCATCGACCTGTCCTTCTCTATCTGGGTGGGATGATATTCCAAGGAAGACATGAATCCATGGTTCAGCAGCGGGTCGAAAGACTTGAGTATCTTCACGTCGGAATCGAGATAGACACCCCCCTCATGATAGAGGGCATACATGCGGATATAGTCAGCCGCAAATGCCCACTTGCGCTGTTCATAGGCTTCCTTGACAAAGGGCACACTGTCGATGTCAAAGTTATGGGTGTTCCACACTTTGATTTCATAGTCGGGCATCACCTTGTGCCACGTGTCCATACATTTCCTTATCTTTCTTGGAAAAGGATCATTGCTCAACCAGCAGTAATGTATCTTCTTGGGTATCATGTCTTGTCTGTTTATTTCTTCAGTTTATGTTTCAGCCTGTCCTTGGCCCGTTGTTTTTCCTCGAGGGCTTCCAGATAGCCCAAAGCCTCCGTACAGGCATCGTCCTCGTTCCATCCCCGCAGACGAGCGTAACAGCGCACGATATACTCGTAGAGGTCGCGGCGGTGGGTGGTGGTACTGAGATTTCTGAGGCATTGCTCCCGCGTGGGCATACCCGTGCAGAAATGCGACCGGTTGATGTCAATCACTGCAAAACGGATACTGCCGTCTGCCTGCTCGTCATAAAGGAAATTGCCGAAATTCAGGTCTCCGTGCAGGATGCCCTTACGGTGCATTTCAAGGATAAAGGCGGTCACGGCGTCAGCCAACCGTTTGTTGAGTTCGGATGTTTCCACGATTTCCTTGAAGATGGGAGGATGGGGACAATAGAGCGAGATAAAATAGCCGGTGGTGAAAAGTCCATGCTCGCGCTGCTCGATATACGCCACCTCACGAGGGGTGTCGATACCGCGTTCACGAAATACCCGGGCATAGTCATAAGCCCGCTGTGCCTTGGTGCGGCGGAAAAAGCTGTAGATCACACTTTGCACCAGATTCACACGCTTATAACGCTTGACAACCATCTGCAGTCCATCCTCCTCAAAGCGTCTCACCTCGTTGCGGCCGGCATGGAGCACATCGCCCTCACCGTTGACCATACGACGTGGCACGGAACAGACAAAGACTTGGTCTGCTGCAAAGTCTCTGTGGATGTAATAGGTGGCGTTGTGTGCCTTTATTTTTATCGTGTCCTTGTCAGTCATTCTTCATCATTCGTTCATACACGTCATGCACTTGCCGTGCCACGTCCGTATTCTCAAATCGTCTCACGTAGTCCATGCTGCGTTCCACGCGTTGTTCTCTGCCTTCAGTGCCTTTCAGCACCTGGCGCAGTGCGTTGCCCATGCCCTCGATATCGCCCGGAGCGACATAGAGATTGTCGGGGCCACCCGCTTCTTCCAGGCAACTGCCGGTGCAAGCCACAACAGGCAAACCGCTTTGGATGGCTTCAATGATGGGAATGCCGAAACCTTCATAGACAGAAGGATAGACACACGCCTCGGCTTGCTGATAGAATGCGGGGAGGTCTTCGGAGGGTACTCCATGGAAGAATCTCACCCTGTGGGACAGTCCGTGATGTTCCGCCCACGCCTTCACCTTGTCGGTGTATGGAGTCGCCCTGCCCACCACGACAAGCGACACATCGTCGGGCAACAGGGGGAGAGCCTGTACGGCTTGCAGAATGTTTTTTCGTGGCTCTATCGTGCCCACATTGATGACATAGCGGTCGGGCAACTGATATCGGGCTTTCACTTCCGCCAACCGTTGTTCTGTCGTCCGTTGTTTGAAGCGGGAACTGCAACTCTGGTAGATGACGTCTATCTTGTCCTCGCTCACACCACCGTAATACATGATGTCCCGCTTCGTACACTCGCTGATGGCGATGATGCGTTGGGCTTCCTCGCAGGTCCAATAGAACTTGGCTGCATAGATTTTGGTGTCTATCCAATGGTAAAATTCCGGATGACGGAGAAAAATCAAGTCGTGTATCGTGACTACGGTCTTCACGTGATGCTGCGTGGCACACATGGGCAGTTCGCCCGACAAACCATGGAAGATGTCCACTTGGTCGCGCTCGAGTGCCTTCACGATGCCGTAGGAGCGCCATATAGCCTTGCCTATGGCGTTTTTCTTGCGCTGCGGATATCTCATCGCCACATGAGGCAAGCCTTCGACTTGGCGGCGGAAATCCGCTTTCCCCTCATCTGGGGCGTAGAGAAGCAATGAAGTGTCATCGGAAACAAGGGACGACATGTCGGTCACCAAGGTTCTACCATAGGCGCCCAGTCCTGTTCCGTTGCGCAGCACGCGCTTGGCGTCATATCCTATAATCATAGCTCGTGTCGTGGTATGGTTCTTCCGTTTTCGATGATATATTCTTTGTCAAACTCTTCATGGGTGCGTTTCCATCTGTTGTGCGACCAGAGATAGTATTCTGGATGTTTCTCGATGGTCTGTTCCAGCAGTTGGAAGAAGCGGCGGGTGATCTCATGCTCGGGCAACTTGGCAGGCTCACGGGTGATGAGATGATAGGTGCAGGTGTAATAGCCTCGCTTCGGCCGGGTCATCTCCACATAGAACACCGCATTGTTCATCTTGCGCATGATACGCTCGGCACCAGTAAAGACCGGGGTGTCTTGATGCATGAAATCGAGCCACAAATGGATGTTGCCCATCTTGGGACCTTGGTCGGCGATATAGCCGAAGAGCGACATGATGCCTTCTCGCTTGTATTTGATAAGATAGCGGAGGATGTCTTGCTTGGGAACAGGCACGCCCCCCATGTGCCTCCTTAGGTCTATGAACAGTTGGTCGAAATATTTGTTGCGGAGCGGATGATAAATCAGTCCCATTTTTCTGTTAGCAGGTAAATCGATGCCCACACAGGAGAGCCACTCCCAGTTGCAATAATGTCCCAGAATGGCGGCGGCAGACTGTCCATCCTCGAAGCAACGCTCGATTTCATCGGAATTGGTAATACAGAAACGTCTGCGCAACTCCTTCTCCGAAATGGACAACAACTTGATGGATTCCACAAAATAGTCGCAAAGCCAATGATAGAACTTCCGTTCGATTTGCCTCCGCTCCGCTTCCGACTTGCCGGGAAAAGATCGGCTCAAGTTTTTCCTGACCACCGCCTTGCGATAACCCGCCACATGATACAGGATGACATAGAGCAAATCGCTCAGACCATAAAGCAGGCTGAACGGCAGCAAGGATATGAGATAGAAAACAATATATATAAATTTATACATCCGTCGTTGTAAATCTAAGATTTGCAAAAGTAAGCAATATTTTCACTGATTGCAAATTATTCCCTTACAATTTGTCGTCCACACAGCTATAATA
>CAKPTK010000007.1 GCA_934190685.1 uncultured Prevotella sp. | reverse complement strand
CCTTTCTGCCGTCGATGGCGGCAAAGTCCTTGATCAGGCGTGCCAACTTGTCGGCGTCCTCAACAACGGCACCGCCTACTTTCACAACTGTGATTCTCTCTTTCATTTTCATGTTGTTTTTATTCAAGATATGTGTATCCATAGAGTCCAGAACGATAGTTGGACAGGAATTCTTTCCCTTCCTCTATGGAGATTTTTCCTTCTTTCACGCTCTTGGTCACCCAGATTTCCAACTGCCGGACAAGTTTCTTGGGATTGTACTGCACATAATCGAGCACTTCCTCCACGGTTTCTCCGTCAATGATTTGGTCGATGTGGTAGCCGCCGTCCTTGACACTGATGTGCACTGCGTTGGTATCGCCGAAGAGATTGTGCATATCGCCGAGAATCTCTTGGTAGGCTCCTACAAGGAAAACACCGAGATAATAAGGCTCGTTCTTCCGCAGAGGGTGCACCGGCAGAATGTGTGAAATATGCTGGTTGGTCACGAAGTTGGCTATCTTTCCGTCACTGTCGCAGGTGATGTCCTGGATGGTGGCGGTGCGGGTAGGCCGCTCGTTGAGTCTTTGGATAGGCATGATGGGGAACAGCTGGTCGATGGCCCAGGAGTCGGGCAGAGACTGGAAGAGCGAGAAATTGCAGAAATATTTATCTGCCAGGAGTTTGTCCAGTCCGCGCAGTTCGTCCGGTGTATGTTTCAAGTTTTTGGCGAGCGTGTTCACCTCGCGGCACACACTCCAATACATACTTTCGATTTCCGCCCGGGTCTGCAGGTCGACCATGCCGTGATTGAACAGGTCAAGAGCCTCCTCGCGGATTTGTTCGGCATCGTGCCAGTCTTCCATCATGGTGCGCTGGTTGAGATTGTCCCAAATCTCATAGAGATCCTTCACCAGTTTGTGGGAGTCGGGAGACGGTTCGAAATCTTCCGGCATCTCGGGCTGAGAGGCTGTTTCAAGCACATCGATGACGAGTACGGAATGATGGGCGGAAAGCGAGCGTCCGCTCTCGGTGATGAGGTTGGGGTGGGGGATATTGTTGTGGTCGGCGGCATCCACGAAAGTGTAGATACAGTCGTTCACATACTCTTGGATGGAATAGTTGACCGAGCTTTCACTGCTGCTTGAACGTGTGCCGTCATAGTCGACACCCAGTCCGCCGCCACAATCGACGAAGTCGATGTTGTAGCCCATCTTGTGAAGCTGGATATAGAATTGTGCCGCCTCTCTGAGCGCCACTTGTATGCGGCGGATTTTGGTGATTTGACTGCCGATATGGAAATGGATGAGCCGTACACAATCGTGCAGTCCCTTGTCGTCGAGAGTCTTGAGCGCCTTGAGCAGTTCGCTGCTGGTCAGACCGAACTTGCTGGCATCTCCGCCACTTTCTTCCCATTTGCCCGAGCCGGAAGAGGCAAGCTTGATGCGGATGCCGATGTTCGGCTTTACGCCGAGCTTCTTGGCGGCTTTGGCGATGATGTCGATTTCGTTGAGTTTCTCCACGACGATGAAGATGCGCTTGCCCATTTTTTGGGCGAGCAGAGCCAGTTCGATGTAGCTTTGGTCCTTGTAGCCATTGCAGATGATGAGCGAGTCGCTTTGGCACTGCACGGCGATGACAGCATGGAGTTCGGGTTTAGAGCCTGCTTCCAGTCCCAGGTTGAATTTCCTTCCATGGCTGATAATCTCTTCCACGACAGGCTGCATCTGGTTCACCTTGATGGGATAGATGACAAAGTTCTGCGCCTTGTAGTTATACTCCTTGGCGGCCTTTTGAAAGCAACTGGCGGTTTTCTCGATACGGTTGTCCAGGATGTCGGGAAATCGCAGCAGCACTGGAGGAGTGACATCGCGGAGCGACAGTTCGTCCATAATGTCACGCAAGTCTATTTGAGTGTTGTCTTTACAGGGCGTGACATAGACATCGCCTTTGTCGTTGACACTAAAATACGATGTGCCCCAGCCATTGATGTTGTATAGCTCTTTCGAGTCTTCTATCGTCCATTTCTTCATTTCTAAGCTTGTAAGTTATTTCGGTGGTTTGATGTTCAACAAATCTATTACGCCCTTCACCGACATGTGGATTTTGTCATAGTTGTCCATCAGATTCACATCAAGCGTGTGCTTGGCCTTGGCGTAATAGGGTTCTCTCTTTTCCAATTGTTCACGGATGAAGACCTTCACTTCTTCCGGTGTCTTGTTGAGCAGGAGCGGCCTTACGGTCTTGCCCATTTTGAGATGGTCGTAGAGCACCTCGGGGGTGGCTTTGAGATAGATGGTCTCGCCCTGCCTGTTCATATATTCCATGTTGTCGAAGAAACATGGTGTGCCGCCGCCACAACTGACGATGACGTTTTCAAATTCGGCCACTTCGTGGAGCATGTTGTGCTCGATTTGGCGGAAGCCCTCTTCACCCGAATCCTCGAAAATCTGGGCGACGGTCTTGTGCATGCGGCTTTCGATATACCAGTCCAAATCATAGAACTGTAGGCCGAGCTCTTTTGACAGAGCCTTGCCTACAGTTGTCTTTCCTGCTCCCATATAACCTATGAGAATGATTCTTTTCATTTCTTCTTCTGTGGAGTGTTTACGATTTCCATACACTGCTCGAAGGTGAGTTCCGCCGCCTTGTCATGCAATGCTTTCGGCATACGGTAGTTCTTGCCGTCGTAGGCGATGTATGGGCCATACCGTCCGTTGAGCACCTCGAGCTTGCTGTCCTCGTCGAAAGTTTTGATGTGACGCTGTTTTTCCTGCTCGCGCTTTTGTTCAATCAGTTTGATGGCGGTGTCGAGTGTGACGGTGAGCGGGTCTTCTCCTTTCGGCAGCGACACATACTTTTTGTCGTGCAACACATAGGGACCGAATCGTCCTGCGCCGATGACCACGTTCTTTCCTTCATATTCTCCTATCTCACGGGGCAACTTGAACAGTTCCAGGGCTTCGTCGAGGGTGATGGTCTCGATGCTCTTGTCGGCCGGCATCTGTGAGAAACGGGGCTTCTCCTTGTCCTCGGCGGTGCCGATTTGCACCACGGGACCGAAGCGTCCGATTTTGACGAACACCGGTTTCCCGCTCTTGGGGTCGATGCCCAGTTCCCGTTCTCCTGCCTTGTGCTCAGAGCGGGCGTTCATGGTCTTTTCCACCTCAGGCTCAAAGTCCTTGTAGAAAACTTTGAGCATCTTGGTCCATTCGGTTTTGCCTTCGGCAATCTTATCGAATTTTTCCTCCACGTTGGCGGTGAAGTTATAGTCCATGATGCCGGGGAAGTTTTCCATCAGGAAGTCGTTGACCACGATGCCGATGTCGGTGGGCAGCAGCTTACCCTTGTCGCTGCCTGCCATTTCTGTCTTGGTCTTGGTGGTCAGTTGGATGCCCTTGAGCGTGTCGATGGTATATTCCCGTTCCACACCACTCTTGTCTCCTTTGTGCACGTATTCACGCTGCTGGATTGTGCTGATGGTCGGCGCGTAGGTGGAAGGACGTCCGATGCCCAGTTCCTCGAGCTTGTGGACGAGGCTTGCTTCAGTATAGCGTGATGGACCTTGGCTGTAGCGTTGGGTGGCGGTAATCTCGCGGCGTTCCAGTGTGTCGCCTTTTCTCATGGCGGGCAGCATGTGGCCATAGTCCTCCTGCTGTTCGTTTTCATCGTCGCTGGATTCGCGGTAAACCTTGATGAATCCGTCGAATGACACCACTTCGCCGTTGGCGACAAATTGCTCGTCGGCAGTGCTCACGTTGATGTTGACCGTTGTCTTCTCTATTTGAGCGTCAGCCATCTGCGAGGCGAGTGTGCGCTTCCAAATCAGTTCGTAGAGCCTGTTTTCCTGTGGAGTGCCGTCAATCTTCTGCTTGGTCATGTCTGTAGGGCGGATGGCCTCGTGAGCCTCCTGTGCGCCTTTGGAATGCGTGGTGTAGTTGCGTGGCTTGCTGTATTCCGCTCCATACACATTGACAATCTCTTCCTTGCTGGCGTCGATGCAGAGTTTGGAGAGGTTGACCGAGTCAGTACGCATATAGGTGATGCGTCCGTTCTCGTACAAGTGCTGTGCCACCATCATGGTCTGCGACACCGTGAAGCCGAGCTTGCGGGCAGCCTCCTGCTGAAGGGTGGATGTGGTGAATGGAGGTGCCGGTGTGCGCTTCAGCGGTTTCTTGCTGACGGCGGATATGGTGAAGGTGGCGTCCTTGCACTTCTCGAGGAAGGCGAGAGCCTCTTCATGTGTTTTGAATCTTGTGCCCAGTTCGGCTTTCACTTCAGAAGCGTTGCCGTTCTCGCCGATGAGAGCGAAGATGGCGTTCACCCGGAAGAAAGGCTCGCTCTTGAAATTCTGAATCTCTCGCTCCCGCTCCACGATGAGTCTCACGGCGACACTTTGCACACGGCCGGCGGAGAGGGCGGGCTTCACCTTGCGCCAAAGGATGGGTGAGAGCTTGAATCCCACCAGACGGTCGAGCACACGGCGGGCTTGCTGTGCGTTCACCAGATTCATGTCCAGATGACGCGGCGTCTCGATGGCACGCATGATGGCTGGTTTCGTGATTTCGTGGAAGACAATGCGGCTTGTCTTCTCCTCGTCCAGTCCGAGCACTTCGCAAAGGTGCCATGAGATGGCTTCTCCCTCGCGGTCCTCATCGGACGCCAACCAAATTTTCTTGGCGGCCTTTGCGTTCTTCTTCAAGTCAGCCACAACGGCGGCTTTTTCCTTGGGAATCTCGTAGTCGGGCTGAAGGGTCTTTAAATCTATGCTGAGTTCTTTTTTCTTGAGGTCGCGGATATGGCCGTACGACGACATCACCTTGTAGTCGCTGCCTAAGAATTTCTCGATGGTCTTTGCCTTGGCGGGGCTCTCGACGATAACTAAATTTTCTTGCATAATTTTATATGTACGTACTAATGTGGGCGCAAAAGTAAGAAAAAGTTTTGCGTCCACATTATTATATAGCGAAATTTCTGATTTTTTAAGTTTTGGTGTTTGTGCCGGATGAGGGACATCGGCTATTTGTGCTCCTTCATTTCGCGGTATTTATAGAGTCCCTGGCGGACAGACCGGAGTCCAAACTGCTCGATGGGCAGTTTGTCGGGAGCTATCCACATACATTCCGCAGCATCGTCGGCAGCCTTCAGATTCTCAAGGTTGTCAACGGTGCAGTCATAGAACAAGTCAAGCGTGTGGATGTTGACGCCCGAATAGAGATAGATGTTGGGCTGACTGAAAAGATATTGCTTGCTGACAACGTGAAGACCGGTCTCCTCCAAAACTTCTCTGACCACACTCTCCTCGGCGGTCTCGCCGGTGTCGCAGAATCCGCCTGGCAAGTCGAGGGTGCCCTTGGCAGGCTCGTTCTTGCGCCGTTCCACCAGCAGTTCTCCTTTCTCGTTACGTATGAATGCCACGACGGCAGCGCTTGGATTCATGAAATATTCGAATCCGCAATTCTCACACTTCTTGCTTTTTTCGCTTTTAATCTCGAAATGAGAACTGCCGCACACAGGACAGTATCTGAATTTATCCAAAATATGCATTTTCCTAAAATGTTTCAGTCTGCGAGGTTTAAAAATGTTTATGTGGGGCATACATTTCTTAAACGTGCTGCAATATTACGAAAAAATCGCTACCTTTGCAAGAGAAACATTAAAAAAGTAATAAATCAATGAAAAAGAATCGTATCTTCTTTACCTTCTGTATGCTGGCATTCTGTATGCTGGCTTCGGCACAAAAACCGCTTGTGCTCAACCTTTGGCCCAATGGGGCTCCCAACGACAATGGCAATCCGAAAGACACGGCGAAAGTGTGGGTCTACCTGCCCAATGCCAAGAAGGCTACCGGACGGTGTGTGGTCATCTGCCCCGGCGGCGGCTACAGTCATCTTGCCATGGATCATGAGGGGAAGGACTGGGCTCCGTTTTTCAACAACATGGGCATTGCCGCAGTGGTGCTGAAGTACCGCATGCCGAAGGGCAACCATGAGGTACCGGTGTCGGATGCCGAAGAGGCGGTGAAACTGGTGCGCCGCAATGCCTCGGCTTGGCATGTCAATGCCAACGATGTGGGTATCATGGGCTCGTCGGCTGGTGGACACCTCGCTTCCACATTGGCCACTCATTCCACAAAGGACGCCAAACCGGATTTCCAAATACTGTTCTATCCGGTCATCTCGATGATGCCAGGCTTCGGCCATCAGGGTTCTCTTGACAATTTCCTGGGCAAGGACAGCAAGAAGAAAGAACAAAAGGACTATAGCAACGACATGCAAGTGACACGCTCCACGCCTCGCGCTTTCATTGCCCTGAGCGATGACGACCATGCCGTACCGCCAGCCAACGGCGCCAATTATTATCTTGAATTGTATCGCCACGATGTGCCTGCCTCACTTCATGTTTATCCTTCAGGAGGTCACGGCTGGGGCTCACGCAACAGTTTCATGTATCACAACGAGATGGAATTGGAACTCCGTGCTTGGCTGCGCAGCTTCTGACAGTCGCCGCATTCCATCATATTCAATAAAGAGCAACGCCCGCAGACTCGGAAGAATGAGTCTGCGGGCGTTGTCTTGTTTCTTGTTTCGCGTATCTTACAACAGGTTGGAAATCGCTTCGTCGAGATTCTTGATTTGACTGTCGCGAGCTTTCAGCGTGTTGGTTCTGTCAATCAAATAATAAGCGGGCAACTGCTGCACGTTGTAGAGTCGCAAGTTCTGCGAGTTCACACCGTTGGCGTCACGCACGTTGATCCACGGGAGAGCGGCAGTCTGTTCTTTCCAGAAATGCTCGTCGGGATCGAGAGACACCATATAGATTTCAAAGCCCTGTGCATGATATTTGTTGTAAAGACTGCGGAGTCGCATGATTTGCTCTGTGCTGTGGTCGGAAGCGAAGACATGGAACATCAACATCACAACCTTGCCGTTGAGGTCGGACAGACGGCGGGTGACACCCCGGTTGTCTTGCAGGGCGATGTCAATGATACCCGTCTGCTGCACCTTGCTCGCCTCAATCTGCAAGCCCCGCTGCTCGTTTTCCACGATGCGTACGGTCTTCATGCCCTCGATGGCGATGTTGTGCAGATTCTTGCCACGCTCGGAATTGGGGTAATAAGTGTCCCAACTTGTGGCCACGGCGGCAAACATCTTGATGTCGTCCTTGTTTTGTCGAGGATTAAACAAAAGCCGGTTGCCGATGGTTTGGAACAAGGCAAAATAGGAAGAGGCCTTGGCTGGATTCTTGATGATGTAGTTGAGCTTCACATCCTGCTTGTATCGGCTGATCAGGCCCTCAATGCTGTCGTTGGCCTGCTGCTCGGTGAGATAGCTGTTTTGGGCCACAGCGATGACACGTGCCTGAAGATCCATCTGTTTCAAGGAGAGTTCCTTGATTTTGCCGCACTCTTCAGAACCTGTCACGTCATATTGTGACGCCATGTTGGGATAAGTGGCTTTGACAGAGATGTTCTCTGTAGAGTCGACGGCGATGTTGATAATCTGTCCTGCAATGCGGAGCCGGTAGAACTCGGGACTTTGTGGAGCTTCCTGACTGAAATCGAAACTTCCGTCGGCCCCCAGTTTCACGGAGTCGACAGTGACCGGACCATCCAGACTCATGTTCTCGAAATAGAGCACAGAGTCTTTGGCGTTGGCGATTTCTCCACTGACGTGGAACTTCTTTCCTGTACAGGAAGTGATGGCAATGGCTGCCAATGTGAGCGCCGCAAAGGCAAGTACTCTGGATATATTCCTCTTCATATCGTTTTGTTCAATTTGACTGCAAAAGTAATGGAAATAGCGCAAACCGCAAAATTTTTGTTTCTATAAAGTCGGTGTCAATCATAAAAAAGAATAATTAATGAAGCTTTCTGCTTGAGTTCCACTTTATTTCGCTATCTTTGTGCGATTTTTATAAAGATGTTAGAAAAACAATAAGTTTTTATTTAGATGAACGTAATTACTAAGACCATTCAATTGCCTGATGGAAGAACCATCAGCATTGAAACCGGGAAAGTTGCAAAACAGTGCGACGGTTCAGTAGTGCTCCGTATGGGCAACACCGTCCTTCTTGCAACTGTTTGTGCAGCAAAGGATGCAGTTCCCGGAACAGATTTCATGCCTTTGCAGGTTGATTACCGCGAGCAGTACTCTGCTGCAGGCCGTTTCCCTGGAGGCTTCACCAAGCGTGAAGGCAAGGCAAGCGACAACGAGATTCTCACATCTCGTCTTGTAGACCGCGTGCTTCGCCCTCTTTTCCCCTCAAACTATCATGCAGAAGTTTTCGTGAACATCATGCTCCTTTCAGCCGATGGTGTTGACCAGCCGGATGCGTTGGCAGGATTCGCAGCTTCAGCCGCAATGGCTTGTTCAGATATTCCATTCGAGTGCCCGATTTCAGAGGTTCGTGTGGCCCGCATAAATGGCGAATATGTTGTCGATCCAACCTTCGAGCAGATGAAGGAGGCCGACATGGACATTATGGTGGGTGCTACCAAGGACAACATCATGATGGTGGAAGGCGAGATGAAGGAAGTGCAGGAGCAGGACCTCATCCAGGCTCTCAAGGTGGCTGCCGAGGCTATCAAGCCTATGTGCGACCTTCAGACAGAACTTGCCAAGGAACTTGGCACCGACGTGAAACGCGAGTATTGCCACGAGGAGAACGATGAGGATCTCCGCGAACAGGTAAAGAAGGAAACCTATGACAAGTGCTACGCCATCGCTCAGGCTGGCGACCACGACAAGAAGAGCCGTGAGGAAGCTTTCGACAAAATCAAGACAGACTTCGAGGAGGCTTATGATGCCGCTCACACAGACCTTTCTGAGGAAGAGCTCGAGGCTAAGCACGCAATGGTAGACCGCTACTATTCCGACGTGATGCGCGACTCCATGCGCCGTTGCATCCTCGACGAGGGTAAGCGTCTCGATGGCCGTAAGACCGACGAGATTCGTCCTATCTGGTGTGAGGTAAGCCCACTGCCGATGCCTCACGGATCGGCTATCTTCCAGCGTGGCGAGACGATGAGTCTCTCTACTTGTACACTCGGTACAAAGCTCGATGAGAAGATGATCGACGATGTGCTCAACAAGAGCTATCAGCGCTTCATGCTCCACTATAACTTCCCTCCATTCTGTACAGGTGAGGCCAAGGCGCAGCGTGGTGTCGGCCGTCGTGAAATCGGTCACGGCCACTTGGCATGGCGTGGATTGAAGGGCCAGATTCCTGAGGATTATCCTTACACAGTTCGTCTTGTGAGCCAGATTCTCGAGTCCAACGGTTCTTCTTCCATGGCTACAGTTTGTGCCGGAACTTTGGCGTTGATGGATGCCGGTGTTCCTATGAAGAAGCCTGTTTCTGGTATCGCTATGGGTCTGATCAAGAACCCTGGTGAGGAGAAATATGCTGTGCTGAGCGACATCCTCGGTGATGAGGACCACTTGGGCGACATGGACTTCAAGACCACAGGTACACGTGACGGTCTTACCGCCACACAGATGGATATCAAGTGCGACGGTCTGAGCTTCGAAATTCTCGAGAAGGCCCTCATGCAGGCCAAGGCCGGCCGCGAGCATATCCTCGGCAAGATGCTTGAGACATTGGCAGAGCCACGTCCAGAGCTGAAGCCACAGGTTCCACGTATCGTTCAGATTGAGATTCCCAAGGAGTTCATTGGTGCCGTTATCGGTCCTGGTGGAAAGATTATCCAGCAGATGCAGGAAGACACAGGCGCTACCATCACTATCGACGAGGTGGACGGTGTTGGCAAGGTACAGGTGAGCGCACCAAACAAGGACAGTATTGACGCAGCGCTTGGCAAGATCAAGGCTATCGTAGCTGTTCCTGAGGTTGGTGAGGTTTACGAGGGTACTGTTCGCAGCATCATGCCTTATGGCTGTTTCGTAGAGATTCTCCCGGGCAAGGACGGTCTGCTCCATATCTCGGAGATTGACTGGAAGCGCTTGGAGACTGTTGAGGAAGCAGGTATCAAGGAGGGTGACAAGATTAAGGTGAAACTTCTTGAGATTGATCCAAAGACTGGCAAGTATAAGCTTTCTCGCCGTGTGCTTCTTCCAAAGCCAGAGGGATACGTAGAGCGTGAGCGTCGTCCTCGCCCGGAGCGTGGTGAGCGTCGTCCTCGCCCGGAGCGTGGTGAGCGTCGTCCTCGTCCAGAGCGTGGCGAGCAGCGTCGTTTCGAGCATCATAACAACAACGCCGAGTATCATGATCCTATGGCAGAGCGTGAGCCCAAGGATTTCGATGACTCTCTCGACCACAACAACGACATTGACTAATCAATAGGTTCTCTTGGGAGAACTTGACATAAAAAGCGAGCTTGCATTGTCATGATGCAAGCTCGCTTTTTTCAATTGTGTCTATAGATAACTATTTACTTGTTTTTATAGAGATGTTGGAGTGAATATCGTATGATTTTATTTTACAAACCGTTTCCGCGTTTTCCCCCGTAGGCTGATTCGTCACGAACCGCAAGGCGGCTTCTTGTGGAGAACTGGCGGACTAATTAATTTTTCACCGCGGTGAAAATTCCGTTAGTGTGCCATTAACGCATCGCTAATGGCGCACTAACGATCTGTGAATGGGCGAGTAAGTTTTGAAAGGACGTGAATTTATTTTACAAAGATTGACGAGCGTTGGATTTCTTGACACAGGAAACGAAGCTGTCGTTGTGTAGGATAATGTATGATTTGTGTATGATTCGTGTAAGGCGAAACAGATTGTATCTCGTTTGAAATCAATGAATTACGGTTGATTTGTGTAGGATGTATGATTCTTGTTGAAAATTTTACGCGCGTGCGCGTGCGCGCGAGAGACGAAAGTGACTTGGACACTTTTGTCGATGATATAGGTGGAATATAAAAATAGGGCTATACTCCCCAAAGCCGGCGGCAAACATCTTCCCCAACGTACAGAAACTTTATACAAGGCATATGACAGTGGATGAGATTGTTGAACAAATCAAAGTCCAATAGCTATGTGGAACGGTCGGTGTAAATGAAGAGGGTATGAGATGGAAAGACAATGCCAATATTCCAGAAAGTCTCATAGGCGTTTTGAATAGTTCTTTTTTTGCGAAATCGTTTCATATAGCACGAAATCACAACGGTATTGTGTGACTTTCTAAAAATAATTGTTACGAAAGTTGTATTTATTTTATCATTTGATATGCATACTATTGTAACACTACTGAAAAACAACGGTTGTACCTTTGCCTCCAGATTTTAGTACAATAAATTGTTTTTAGGATGAAAGTAAGCAAACAAGCATTGTTTATGCTTCTATTGGCGGGCGGTACGTGTCAATTTTTGCCCGCAGTCGCAACCAAGACCAAAGTCTTGGAAACAGTAACTGATGTGATGCAGGTCAACGGCAGAGTGGTTGACGAGAAGGGCGAAGCCGTCATCGGTGCTACCGTTGTCGTGGATGGAACCAATCTCAAGGCCATTACTGATGTAGAGGGCAATTTCTCTCTGTCGAACGTGAAACGCGGAGCCATGGTGTCCGTGTCCTACATCGGTTATGAGAAAGCTTTTGTGAAAGCGGACAAGGACATGAATGTGTCTTTGAAAGGCGACAATAGACAACTCAACGAGGTGGTCGTGGTGGGCTATGGACACATGCAGCGCAAAGACATCACCTCTTCTATTACTACAGTCAATGCTTCAGATCTCAATAAGGGTGTCTACACCACACCGGCAGAAATGCTTCAGGGTAAGGTGCCGGGTCTGACCATTACCACCAGCAGCAATCCCAATGAGCCAAACTCCTCAGTCATCCTCCGTGGAGCTTCCACCCTGCGAGAGGGGGACGCCATGCAACCTTATTATATAGTGGATGGCATTCCGGGTGTGGATCTCTCCCTTGTCGCAGCTGATGATATCGAGAGCATCGACGTGCTTCGCGATGCCACCGCTACAGCCATCTATGGTTCGAAGGCCGCCAATGGTGTGATTATTGTGACCACCAAGAAAGGCAAGCGGGGAGCAGCCCATGTGAACTACAATGGTTATGTTGCCATGGACAATGTGGCGAAAGACCTCAAACTCGCCACTGCTACCGATTTGCGCAATTATGCCAAAGTAAATAAATTCACGTTGCCCAGCGACGAGGGGGCCGATACAAATTGGCAGAAACAAGTGGAGCGTACCGGTGTGTCCCACAGCCACAACCTTGCGGTGAGCGGCGGTAATGACCGTTCCAACTATAATGTCAGTCTCAACTATGTGGACCGCCAGGGTGTCATCCGCAACACGGACAACAAGACCTTTGGAGCCCGTGCCTTGGCGCAGTCGATGGTGCTCAAGGATCATCTCACCTTGGCGCTTGGCGTCAATGCCAACCAGACAACAGCAGAGGGTGTGGTGAATGGTGTGAAAGGCATGAGCGTCACCGACGCCATGGTCTACTATTCCCCCCTACAGCCTGTCAGAAATGCAGACGGCACATGGTTCGGTTCAACCTCGGTGACCAACTACTACAATCCGGTATCCATGCTCAACGAAGATACCGAGAAGACCGTCTACAGAAGAATGCAAGTGACCGGAAAGGCAGACCTCAAGATTATCGAAGGACTCATCTTGAGTGCCAACTACTCTTATATGGCAGACCAGAATACCTACAGTCAATACCATTCTACAAAATCGCAGATTGTGAACACCAATGGACAAGCCACCCGGAACACTTGTCAGAACAACAAGACCGTGTTTGAACTCTATGGCACCTATGACACGACCCTTGCCAAAATCCACCGTTTGGGTTTGATGCTTGGCTATTCTTGGGAGGAAAACAACAGCAACGATGGTTTTGGACTCACGGTCAAGGATTTCTATAATGACAATCTGAAATGGTACAACCTCTCCTTTGCCAATGCCATTGACGGCATGGACGCCGTGCAGAGTGGGGCTGAGTCAACTCTTCGTATGATTTCCTTCTTCGGCCGTTTGAACTATTCGCTCAATGGAAAATACAATTTGCAGGCCACGCTCCGCCGCGACGGTTCTTCCGCTTTCGGAAAGAACAATCGTTGGGGCTCCTTCCCCTCAATCTCTGCCGCATGGCGCTTGAGCGAGGAGAATTTTGTGAAGAAACTCCATCTCTTTGATGATTTGAAGTTTCGTGTCGGGTATGGTGTGAGTGGCAACTCCCAGGGCTTTGACGCCTATACCGCCATCCGCACTTACGGTGCGTCGGGGTGGTTCTCCTATACAGATGTCAACGGTGTGGTATCTCAGAAACATACGGTGGCGGCTTTGAGCAATGCCAACCCCGACCTGAAGTGGGAACGCACCGGCATGTTCAATGTCGGACTTGATTTCAGCATGCTCCACAACCGTCTCTCGGGTACCATCGAATACTACGACAAGCATACAAGCGACTTGATCTATGATTACCCTGTGTCTACCAACCGCTTCCCATATGGACTGATGACCGCTAATGTGGGAGATATCAGTAACAAGGGTGTGGAGCTGACCATCAATGCCGTGCCGGTGAAGACCAAGACCTTCGAATGGAATACCACACTCAACCTGTCACATAACAAGAACGTGGTGGAGAAACTATCAAATGCTACTTATTCCGTGAAATATATCGACGAGGCTTCTCCAGAGTTGAGTGGCAATACCGGTGTCTATGTTCAACGACTGATGGAGGGTTGTCCAATCGGACAGTTCTATACCTACGAATGGGCAGGATATGACGAGAACGGAACCTCAAAGTTCTATGTACACGACGCAAAAACTGGAGAGCGTACCGGAGAGACCACCATTGATCCTCAAGACAAAGACCGGACAAAGGTCGGTAGCGCACAACCGAAGTTGACTTTTGGCTGGAACAACACTCTCAGCTATCAAAATTGGTCGCTGAACATGTTCTTCCAAGGCGTGGTGGGCAACAAAATTTTCAATGGCCTCCGTGCACAGGGCAACGCCATCTCCATGCTCAGCCAGGGTAAGAACGTGCTTGCTGAGGCTCTCGTGGACCAACGCTATGGCGACGTGAACTCGCAGAAGCCCTCAGACCGCTATATCGAGAACGGCAGTTATCTGCGCCTTTCCTCCATGACGTTGACTTATAACTTCGGTAAGATTGGCGACTGGGTGAGCAACCTTTCCCTCTATGCCACCTGCAACAACGTGTTCACCATCACGGGCTTCAAAGGTGTAGATCCGGAAGTGAACTTAGGCGGTCTTACTCCAGGTATCGTTTGGCGCAACAACTATTATCCACGCACTCGCACGTTCATGTTGGGCATGAAGGTGAACTTCTAAAAGAAAAACAAACTAAGACATTAAAGAATCAAAGCAATGAACAAGATATTCAAGACAACATTGGCAATGGTAGTGCTCGGCATCACCGCCAGCTGCACTGACCTCGATGTGGATGTGAAATCCAAATACACAGACTATCCTACTGACCCCGTAGCGATAGAAGGCAAGATGTCGGATGTCTATTACTCGTTCCGCACCGCCCTCGGCAACAACTACAACCGTGTCCAGACCTTCTCGTCAGACGAGGCTACCGGTGTCTCGTTTGGCACGGACTATTTTGACAAGGGCGAGAACATACATCCCTCTATCCACAATTTCAAGTCGGGGGACGCCCCAGCCAACTATTGGAGTGATTTGGCGAGCGGCATCACTAAGTGCAACAAGATTATTGACGAATTCAAGGACAGCCCCAAGACGGCTGCTCCAGCCCGCTTGATGAGAGCGTTCTATCATTTCATCCTCATGGACAGCTATGGCGATGTGCCTGTGCTTGACCATCTGCCTGTCGACGACGAGGCTGTAGTGCGCAGCTCGCGTAAAGACGTGGCAGAGTTTATCGAGAAAGAAGTGAAGGAATGTCTTCCCGACCTCTCCGACAAGAACGATGCCTCCACCTATGGCAAGCCTAACAAGTGGATGGCCGAGGCCCTGCTTGTCAAGTTGTATATCAATTGGGGGGTCTACACTTGTGGTGACGTGACACAGTATGATGCCGCCACGACTTCCAACAGCAAGCTCAACGACTGTGTGAGATATTGCGACGACATCATCAATAGCCATCTGTTCAACCTTAATGACGCCTTCCGTAAGAAGTTCATGTATGACAATGGCTCACAAATCAAGGATTTCATTTATGCCATGCCTTACGACAAGGTGAGTGCCCAGGGCATGCTTTATGGACGCTACCGCACCTTCCGCCGCATTGACGACGGCGACACACAGGGTTATTATGGAGGCAAGATGGGCAAGTCTTGTGCCGGAATCTGTGCGATGAACCCCGAATTTTCCAATCTTTTCTGTTTGGAGGGCGACGACCGCAACAAAGCCGTGCTGATGGGCAAGGTGTTCATCCATGACGCCATCACTGGCGAGGAAACCAATGCCGCCTATATTTATAAAGGTTCGCAATTGGAACTGACCAAGACCATTACCCTCCAGAAAGGTGGCCTTGCCTCGCTCAACTGTGGTGCCACTCCAGATGGTTGGCGTCAGGGCTATCGTTCCATCAAGTTCTATCCAAATCCTAATGAATACAGTGCCTACGACCGCTATCAGAGCAATGATGTGCCAATCTTCCGATATGCCGACATCTTGTTGACCAAGGCTGAGGCTATCAAGCGTGGCGCAACAGCGACCAACGGTGACACTCCCCAAAGCTTGTTCAACCAGATTCGAGCCTATGTGCACGCGCCGAGCCTGAATCATGAACCCTCCCTTCAGGAGATTCTTGACGAGCGTGGCAGAGAATTCTTTGACGAGAATTGGCGTCGCAATGACATGATCCGTTTCGGAACTTTCGAGAATGAGTATGGTTTCCACACCCACAGCAACCCGGATGCCCGCTTCGATAAGACCTGTCGCATCCTTCCTGTGCCGGACGTTATTCTGAAAGAAAACACCAACTGGAATCAGAATCCAGGTTATGAAGAATAAAAGCGGTATTTAAATTAGACCGAGCCATCTGTCTTGCCTTCGGGTAGCAGGTGGCTTTTGGTTTCAATCATTTGAAGAATCGTATGAAAAAATGTTTTTTCTTTTTGCTCACGTGGCTGGCTCTGTCGGCGTCGTGCAGTGCCCAGCAGATCACCAATGAACAAATGGGTGGAGTGTATTATGCTTATCAAGAGGATGAGACTGTCCGTGAGACCTCGGCTCCTCCGGGCTTTGTGCCGGTATACATCAGCCATTACGGTCGTCACGGTTCCCGCTGGTTGCCTTCAGACGACCGCTATCGCAACGTCTTGTCTCAATTTACCGATACGGCAAACCTCACCACTCTTGGACGGGATGTCAGAAAGCGATTGTTGCGGATTTGGGCTGATGCCGAAGGGCGAGGGGGAGACTTGACTGCTCTTGGAGCACGGCAGCAGCAAGCATTGGCAGAACGGATGTTTAAGCGTTGGACTTCTGTCTTCTCCGCCAACAGTAGGGTAGAGGCCCGTTCCAGTATCGTGGGGCGTTGTGTGAATAGTATGACGGCTTTTCTGTTGCGCTTGCAGGCTCTGTCGCCCACACTTAGAATAACCGCTGAGTCCAACCGTCGTTTCATGCCCTGGATAGCCTATGCCTCTCCGGAACAAGTGGCGTTGGAGAGCCGGGTACCAAGAAATATCAAGGTGTCGCCCATGCGTTTGATGAAATCCCTCTTTGTGCATCCGGAAAAGGTGAAAGATCCCATGAATTTGTTGAGTGAACTTCATTGTATCGCTTCAGATATGCAGGATGTGGAAATCGGCGTGTCGCTCTACGACATCTTCACTCCAGTGGAAATGAGGGCGGTTTATGAGGCCAACAATGAGAATATGTGGACTTGTAACAGTCATAACGCTACAAGTGCGGACATACCGGAGCGTTCTGCTGTCTCACTTTGGCAGAATATCGTGTCAGAGGCAGATGCGGCACTTCAGCGACAATCTCCTGCCGCCACTTTGCGCTTCGGCCATGACACCAGTCTGTATCGACTGCTCACATTGTTGGGCGTCTTGGGCAATGAACACCAGATGGACCGCATTGTTCCGATGTCTGCCAATTTGTTCATGGTGTTCTATCGCAACGGACAAGGGCAAGTGTTGGTGAAGTTCCTCCACAACGAGCGTGAGATATTGCTGCCGCTCTCCAGTAAGACAGCACCTTATTATAATTGGGAGCAAGTGAAGAACCACTATAATAAGGTCGTAAATAAATTGAAACACTGAAGATTCGTTAGCGACATAAAAATAGGACTATACTTCAAGAAAGCATAGTCCTATTCATTTTATAAAAAGTTGTTTTTATTTCTTGCCGCTTTCCGCATCTTGAGGAACAGGCCAATTCTCTGAAGGTGTGCGCATCTCCTTCATCACCTTGTCGAATCCGATAACCATCTCTGGATATTTCTTGGCAAGGTCATGCTTCTCGTCTGGATCTTCGCGGAGATTATAAAGCTCGAGCGGAGCGTCGAATCCCTTGATGGTCACAGCCTTCCAATCTCCATGACGGGCGGCGCGCTGTTTGCCAGGGAACTCCCAGTAGAGCACACGGTCGTTGGTGTCGATTTGCTTGCCGTAGAATAACGGCAGAATGTTCATGCCGTTGATGTGCTGTGGCAAGTTCTTGGTCACTCCCGTGAGGGCTGCCAATGTCGGCATCACGTCGGGGAAGTAGATGATGTTCTCAAGTGACTGTACAGGCACTTTGCCGGGCTGGTTGACGATGAACGGCACACGGATACCACCCTCGTAGAGCTGTGCCTTGCGGCCACGGAATCCAGCATTGCAGTTGAAGAGCTTCAGTGGAGCCTGCACAGCGGCGCCGTTGTCCGAGGCGAAGATGACGAGCGTGTTCTCACGCAGATGGTTCTTCTCGAGGAAGTCAAGCAGACGGCCGATGGCGGCATCCATGTGGGTAACGAGCGAAGCGTAGCGCTTGTCGTTCATGCTCCACGACTCATCATCATACCAAGAGGTGTTGTCGATGATGTAAGGCTCGTGGGGAGCATCGAATGCCAGATAGAGGAAGAACGGATTGTTCTTGTTTCGCTTGATGAAGCCGATGGCGTCGTCTGTTGAGATATCCGTATTGTGCTTGATATGCTTGTCGTGTTCGTTGGCCTTGATATGGATGAGCTTGTCGTTGTCGAAGCGGTTGTATGGATAATAGTAGGGCGAATTGGAGTCTACATCGCTGATGAGCCAGCCATGGAACTCGTCGAAGCCACGATAGATGGGCGACGACTTGGGGTCGTAGCCGTCCAAGTGCCATTTGTTGACCAGGCAGGTTTTGTAGCCCGCGGTGTGGAGTACGGTGGCGATGGTGGTGTCTTGAGGTTGCAGACTGGTGCGGCGGACATATGTGGTGTCGCCGTCAGGAGAAATCTTCAGACCTTTGATGCCGCCGGCTGTACATTGGTTGTCGCGGATGCGGCTGTTGCCGGTGTTCTTGCCCGTCATCAGGGCGCAACGGGAAGGGGAACTGATGCCCGATCCGGCATAGCTTTGGTTGAAGCGGGTACCGGTGGCTGCGAGTTTGTCGATGTTGGGAGTCTTGATGACCTTGCTGCCATAGCAGGACAAGTCTCCATAGCCGAGGTCGTCGGCAAGGATAAAGATGATGTTCGGTCGGTCGGGAGTCGCCTTCACGGCCTTGTTCTGTGCCAGGACAGCTTGCGCCGGTACAAGCGAGGCTGCCATGGCTCCTAAGATTGCTTTGTTCTTCATGTCGTGTATATTTATTATTTTCTCAATTATTTCTTGATACTCTCTGCGTCTTGCGGTATAGGCCAGTTCTCAGAAGGTGTACGCATTTCCTTCATCACCTTGTCAAATCCGATGACCATCTCGGGGTATTTCTTGGCGAGGTCATGCTTCTCATCCGGGTCTTCGCGGAGATTATAAAGCTCGAGCGGAGCGTCGAATCCCTTGATGGTCACAGCCTTCCAGTCTCCATGACGGGCGGCGCGCTGCTTACCAGGGAACTCCCAGTAGAGCACACGGTCGTTGGTGTCGATTTGCTTGCCGTAGAACAAAGGCAGGATGTTCATGCCGTTCAGATGCTGGGGTAAGTATTGTGTGCCGCCGGCAAGGGCTGCCAAAGTCGGCATCACGTCGGGAAAGTAGATGACGTTCTCAAGTGATTGCACAGGTACTTTGCCGGGTTGGTTGACGATGAACGGTACACGGATGCCTCCCTCGTAGAGTTGGGCCTTGCGGCCACGGAAACCGGCATTGCAGTTGAAAAGCTCAAGCGGAGCCTGTACGGCTGCGCCATTGTCCGAGGCGAAGATGACGAGCGTGTTGTCACGCAGATGGTTCTTCTCAAGATAGGCAATCAGACGGCCGATGGCGGCGTCCATGTGGGTGACAAGCGAAGCATAGCGCTTGTCGTTCATGCTCCACGACTCGTCGTCATACCAGACGGTGTTGTCGATGATATAAGGCTCGTGGGGAGCGTCGAATGCCAGATAGAGGAAGAATGGATTCTTCTTGTTCCGCTTGATGAAGTCGATGGCGTCATCGGTGGAAATGTCTGTGTTGTGACGGATATGCTTGTCGTTGTCGTTGGCTTTGATGTGAATCATCTGGTCGTTGTCCATACGGCAGTTGGGGTAGTAGTAAGGCGAGTTTGATCGGCCATTGCTGAGAAGCCAGCCGTGGAACTCGTCAAAGCCGCGGTGGTTGGGGGCGGCAGACGGGTCGTAGCCATCCAAATGCCATTTGTTGACCAGGCAAGTTTTGTAGCCGGCAGCGCTGAGCACGGTGGCGATGGTGGTGTCTTGCGGTAGCAAGTTGGCGCGGCGTACCGTGTTCCGCTTGCCGTTTTTGGACACCTTGATGCCCGTCAGGCCTCCTGCCGTACACATGTTGTCACGAATGCGGGTGTTGCCGGTGTTCTTTCCGGTCATCAGCGAACAGCGGGAAGGGGAACTGATACCCGATCCGGCATAGCTTTGGTTGAAGCGGGTGCCTGTGGCTGCGAGTTTGTCGATGTTTGGAGTCTTGATGACCTTGCTGCCATAGCAGGACAAATCTCCATAGCCGAGGTCGTCTGCAAGGATGAAGATGATGTTGGGGCGGTCAGGGGTAGCTTTTTGTGCTTTGGCTTGAGCCATTAGTGCTTGTGTGGGGACGAGTGTAGCCGCCACAGCTCCTAATAATGCCTTGTTTTTCATATAGTGTAAGTTTTGTTTTGGTTTTATTGATTTTAATATATCCGTTTGCCTTTGTTTATTCTTCTTGAAACGGACGGTTTATGGCTTTGGCTTTGTATATTTATGCAAAATAACAGAAAAAAAGTGTGTGATGAATTAGTAATTTGATATTAGACCCTTGATTTTTGTCAAGGCATGTATGTGGGGGCAACACGGCTTGCAACAAGTCGTTAGTGTGTCAGGAAGGATCTGTTACTAAACGCAGTAAGCATTCTTTCCTCGGCAAGAAAAGAATGCTTACTGCGTTTAGGGGAAGTTGGAAGTTTAGAAATTCCATTTCACACCCAAGCATGGGCGGCATTTGAATCCGGCGGTGGAGCCGAAATTCTGGCTCAGTTCAATCTCTGTACCCACATTGAGGTTGTCGCAGCCGAAGTGGCGGCCGATGTTGTACCACAGTTGAGGCTCGGAGATGAAGATGGTGTGTTTCTCGGTTGATGTGTCGTCTTCTTGAAAATCGCAGGCATGGTTCTCCCACCAGAAGTCAGCGAATCCGTCGAAGGTGAGTCCTTTGAGTCCGAAGATATCCTTGCAGGTCCATACGGCGGTGAACTGCATGGGGATGTTGCTGCTGTGCTTGCGGATGGTCTTGTAGAGCGCTTTGAGGTTCAATGTGTTTTGAAAACTCTTGTCGTGCATAAAGTAGTCCACGCCGAAGAGCCATGCCGAGTTGATGGGGTAGCTTGCGGTGATTCCGCCATTGTATTCTGCGTGCAGGCTCCAAGCCTTCAAGGGAGAGTTCTGCCAGAAGTTCAGGCAACGGGAAATCTCAAGGTATGTGCCTCCAGGAGCGAGGTTGGGTCCCGCCACATGCTTGTTATAGTTGAAATCATGGTCGATGAAGAAATAGTTTGTTCCCCATTTGTCCGCCTTGAACATTTCCAGGGTGAGCGTGACAAACTTGCGGTCGGAACCGAAGTCATAGAACAGTTGTGCGTTGGTTTGGGCTTTGCCGAGGATGCAAGTCATGAATGCTACCAGGCTGAGGGCGATTTTTTTCATAATCCGTTCTTTTTAATTAATGGTGTGAAGGTGTAGGGATGAGGTATGTAAACAAAAAAAGGAATTACCTAAGTAATTCCTTTTCTGCGCTTCAAGATGGGCTTGAACCAACGACCCCCTGATTAACAGTCAGGTGCTCTAACCAACTGAGCTATTGAAGCATTTTGTTTTGCAAAAGAAGTTTGTTTCTTGATTGCGGTTGCAAAGGTACGACGAATATTTGAAACCTCCAAATGTTTTTGCGAAAAAAATCTCTTTGAGGCGATTTTTTTGTAAAAAGTAGCCCGAAGAGGGGTGTTTTTTGGAAGCAATGATGTACTTTTGTAGTCGAAATGCAAATCTTTTGTTTCTCGCAAAAGGCGGGAGACTCAAGAATGTCGTTATATATAATAATGTGTATGAGAAAAATTGCAATCGCATTGCTCCTCGCTTTGGTGCTGCCGATGACGGCACAGAACAAAAAAGACCATAATTTTGAGGTGGCCAAGAACTTGGAGGTGTTCAACAACATCTACCGGAACCTTGACATGCTCTATGTTGACTCGCTGGATCCGAATGTGGTTATCGGAAACGGAATCAACTACATGCTTCACTCGTTGGATCCGTATACGGAATACTATCCGCAGGAGAAAAGCAGTGAGTTTAAACAATTTTTGACCGGAAAATATGCCGGTATCGGTGCTGTTATCCGCTACAACCTGTCCCTGAAAAATGTGGTAATCGATCAACCGTATGCCCATATGCCGGCTGCGGACGCCGGACTGAAAAAAGGCGACATCATCCTCGCCATTGACGACACGACCATGGTGGGCAAGAGTTCGGACTATGTGCGCGACCATCTTCGCGGAGAACCCGGCTCCACATTCATCTTGAAGTATAAACGTCCCGCTACGGGAAAAACAACCAAGGTGAAAGTGGTGCGCAAACAAATTCAGATGCCTGCGGTGCCCTATTATGGAATGCCAGAAAAGAACGTGGGCTATATCAGCCTTGTCCAATTCACGGAAGGTTGCGCCAAGGATGTGCGCCGCGCTTTCTTAGACCTGAAGAGACAAGGCATGACTCGGTTGGTGCTCGACTTGCGGGGAAATGGCGGTGGCGCAGAGTCGGAAGCGGTTCAGTTGGTCAACCTTTTTGTTCCCAAAGGACGTCTCGTAGTGAGCAACCGCGGGAAAATGGAACGTGCCAACCATGACTATAAGACAACGGCGGAACCGCTTGACACCGTGATGCCAATGGTCGTTCTGGTGGACGAAAATACGGCGAGCGCCAGTGAAATCACAAGCGGTTCGCTGCAAGACTTCGACCGTGCCGTCATCATGGGAACCCGAACTTACGGCAAGGGGTTGGTGCAGATGACTATGCCTCTGCCCTATAACGGAATGATGAAACTTACGACCAACAAATACTATATCCCCAGTGGCCGTTGCATACAAGCCATCAAGTACGGACATGGAACGGGAGCCTATCAAGTGCATATTCCCGATTCTCTGACAAAAGTATTCTATACACTGCATGGCAGAAAGGTGAGAGATGGCGGCGGCATCAAGCCCGACGTGGAAGTGGTGCCCGATTCCCTGCCCAATATCGCATTCTATCTCGCTTCCAGTGGCAAGGACTCAACAGAGGTGCTCTATAATTATGAATTAGACTACATCAAGAATCATCCGACGGTAGCGGCTCCAGACGTCTTCGAACTTACCGACGCAGACTATGAACAGTTCAAGCAAATGGTGGCGGAAAGTAAATTCTCCTATGACAGGGAAAGTGAGAAATATCTGACAGACTTGGAGAAAATCATCAAGTTTGAAGGTTATTACGATGATGTGAAGACGGATATCGACCAGCTGAAGAAAAAGCTGAACCACAACATCTCAAAGGATTTGGATATCCATAGAAACGTGATTAAAAATGTGATTGCCAACGACCTCATGGCAGCCTACTATTTCCAAGAGGGTTCCATCCGTTACGCCCTTCGCTTTGACAAGCAGTGGAAGGAGGCCGTGAAACTCTTGAACGACAAGGGCAGATATGGTTCAATATTGAGCGGAGACAATGCGAAAGAAAAGAAATGACCCCAACTTCCGGTTCATGCGCGGCATCATGGTGCTGGGCTTGATGGTGATTGTTTTGGTGGCACTTGTCATGCTGTGGAGCCTCCAAAAGGGGTAATCATGCTTAAAAATGAACGAAATATAACGAAAACTTTGCGAGTGTGCGGATTTATTCGTAATTTTGCACCGTTCAGTGGAATGAGGAGCTCTCCAAGAGTTCCTCATTTTATTTTAAATAATACGTATGATTGATAAGAACGTCGTTAAGAAGATTGTAGACGAGTGGCTTGCGGACAAGGACTATTTTCTTGTCGACATCATGGTAAGCCCCGACGACAAGATTGTCGTTGAGATCGACCACGCTGACGGAGTGTGGATAGAAGACTGTGTGGCTCTGAGTCGTTATGTCGAGGAGCATTTGAGCCGTGACGAGGAAGACTACGAGCTCGAAGTAGGTTCTGCCGGACTCGGCCAACCTTTCAAGGTTCCGCAGCAATATGTGAACTTTGTGGGGCAGGAAGTGGAAGTGCTCGACGAGGACGGCAAGAAATACAAAGGCATTCTGAAGAGTGTCGACGGCAACGATTTCGTGGTCACAGTGCAGGAGAAGGTGAAAGTGGAGGGCAAGAAACGCCCCGTGCTTTCCGATGTGGACCACTCGTTCCAAATGGATAAAGTGAAATATACAAAATACTTATTAAGTTTCAAATAAAAGGCTATGGCATTAAAGAAAGAAGAAGAAGCTCCGAATATGATCGAGACCTTCAAGGAATTTAAAGAAACGAAGAATATCGACCGTACTACATTGGTGAGCGTGCTGGAGGAAAGCTTCCGCAACGTGATTGCCAAGATTTTCGGTAGTGACGAGAATTTCGACGTCATCGTGAATCCTGACAAGGGCGACTTCGAAATCTATCGCAACCGCGTGGTCGTTGCTGATGGCGAGGTGCAGGATGAGAACAAGGAAATCTGTCTCACCGACGCACGCACGATTGAAGCCGACTATGAAGTGGGCGAGGATGTCAGCGAGCAAGTCGACTTTGCCAAGTTCGGCCGTCGTGCCATCTTGAACTTGCGCCAGACTTTGGCTTCGAAGATTCTGGAACTTGAACACGACTCTTTATACAACAAATACAAGGACCGTGTCGGTCAGATTATCTCTGCAGAGGTCTATCAGACATGGAAACGCGAGATTCTGCTTGTGGATGACGAGAACAACGAGTTGATCCTCCCCAAGAGCGAGCAAATTCCTGCCGACCAGTATCGCAAGGGCGAGGCAGTGCGCGCCGTGATTCTCCGTGTTGACAACGAGAACAACAATCCCAAGATTATCCTTTCCCGTACCAGCCCCTTGTTCCTCCAGCGTTTGCTTGAGGCGGAGGTTCCTGAGATTGCGGAGGGCTTGATTTCCATCCGCCGCATCGCCCGCCTTCCAGGAGAGCGTGCCAAGGTGGCCGTGGAGACCTATGACGAGCGCATCGACCCGGTGGGCGCATGTGTCGGCGTGAAGGGTAGTCGTGTGCATGGTATTGTTCGCGAACTTTGCAACGAGAATATTGACGTAATCAACTATACATCTAATGTGAAGCTGTTTATCCAACGTGCGCTGAGTCCAGCCCGCATCAACAGTATCAATGTGGATGAGGAGAACCACAAGGCAGAGGTTTACCTCCAGCCGGAAGAAGTGTCATTGGCCATCGGCCGTGGCGGTATGAACATCAAGTTGGCTTCCATGTTGACGGAATACACCATCGATGTATTCCGTGAGGTAAGTGACAGTGAGGCCAATGAGGACATCTATCTTGACGAATTCTCAGACGAAATCGACCAATGGGTTATCGATGCCATCAAGGGTATCGGACTCGACACGGCCAAGGACGTGCTCAACGCTCCTCGGGAGATGCTGGTGGAAAAAGCCGACCTTGAAGAGGAAACCGTGGACAACGTGTTGAAGGTCCTCCGTGCTGAGTTTGAGAAGTAAGAACGTTGAACATACATAACGCGAAAAAGAAATAAAAGAACAGAAGAAAGAATGGGCATCAGATTAAACAAAGCACTACGTGAATTGAATATAGGACTTCAAACGGCAGTTGAATTCCTTGAGAAGAGAAATAATTTGGGCGAGGTGAAAAACGACTTGAGCTTCAAGTTGAACGACGCTCAATATAACGCACTCCGCGAAGCTTTCAAGTCGGATAAGGAAGTGCGCACCGAAGCCGAAAAACTCTTCACGAAGAAACCGAAGGAGAAGAAACGCGCTCCGGAGACTGCGGAAGGCAACAATGGCAAGACGGCGCTGACGTCTTCTGTCCGCCAGCAGTATAAGCCATTGGGCAAAATAGACCTGGACAGCATCGGGAAACCTTCTGTTGCCAAGTCTGCGGCTCAGGCTTCTTCTGAGAAACAAGCACCGAAGGCTGCTGCCGTGAGCCAAGGTGAATCCGCATCGAAGGCTGAGGTGAAGCAAGGCGCCCCCAAGACGGCTCCTGTCTCTCAGCAGAAACCCGCTCCTGCCCCCAAACCGGCAGAGCCTGTTAAGGTGACAACCACTCCTGTGGCAGAAAAGAAACCGGTTGAAACTCCTGTTTCAGAACCGCAAGCTTCCGCTAAGACAGAGCAACCGGTTGCCGAACCCCAGTCGAAAATCTTCACCTTGAAGAGCGAGAAGAAACTGGCCACAAAGGTGAATGTGCTGGGCAAGATAGATCTGGACTCACTCAACCAAAGCACTCGTCCGAAGAAGAAAAGCAAGGAAGAGCGCCGCAAGGAGCGTGAGGAGAAGGCACAGCAGGTTAAAGGCGACAAGAAAAAGCGCGTCCGCATCAACAAGGAACGTGTGGACATCAACGCCGCAGCCAACCAACCCGGTAACGGACAGGGCGGAAACAAGAACAAAAAGAACAATAACAATAATAATGGCGGCAACAACGGCAACAAGAAAAACCGTAACCGTAGCAAGAAACCGGTAGAGGTAAGCGAGGAGGATGTTGCACGCCAGGTGAAGGAAACACTGGCTCGACTCACCAACAAGCAAAACCAGAACAAGAAAGGTGCCAAATACCGTAAGGAAAAGCGCGAGGCTGTTCAGGAAAAGCTTAACGAGGAGTTGAACGCAGAGAAGAAGGAGAGCAAGACACTGAAATTGACGGAGTTTGTGACCGTCAGCGAACTTGCCACCATGATGGATGTTTCCGTCAACCAGGTGATTGGTACCCTGATGAGTGTGGGCATTATGGTGTCCATCAACCAGCGACTTGACGCCGAGACCATTAACCTTGTGGCTGAAGAGTTCGGTTTCAAGACAGAATATGTCAGTGCTGAGGTTCAGGAAGCCATCACAGAAGAGGCCGACGACGAGAGCGATCTCGTGCCACGTGCTCCTATTGTGACCGTCATGGGTCACGTAGACCATGGTAAGACCTCTTTGCTTGACTACGTGCGTAAGACCAATGTTATCGCCGGTGAGGCGGGTGGCATTACCCAGCACATCGGTGCTTACAACGTGAAGTTGGAAGACGGTCGCCGCATCACCTTCCTTGATACTCCTGGTCACGAGGCTTTCACCGCCATGCGTGCTCGTGGTACGCAGGTTACCGATATCGCCATCATCATCATTGCAGCTGATGACAGTGTGATGCCTACCACCAAGGAGGCCATCGCCCATGCACAGGCTGCCAATGTTCCTATGGTGTTCGCCATCAATAAAATAGACAAACCCGGAGCCAATCCGGACAGAATACGTGAGGACCTTGCCAATATGAACCTGCTTGTGGAAGAGTGGGGAGGCAAGTACCAGTGCCAGGAAATCAGTGCGAAGAAAGGTATGGGTGTGAAGGAACTGCTCGAGAAAGTGCTTCTTGAGGCCGAGATGCTTGACCTGAAGGCCAATCCAAAGCGCAAGGCGACAGGTTCTATCATTGAGTCTTCGCTCGACAAGGGTCGTGGATATGTTTCCACAGTACTTGTGAGCAACGGTACACTGAAAGTCGGTGACATCGTGATTGCCGGTACTTATTTCGGACGTATCAAGGCCATGTTCAATGAGCGCAACCAACGCATAGAGAAAGCCGGTCCGTCAGAGCCAGCCATCATTCTCGGTCTTGACGGCGCACCGACAGCAGGTGACACTTTCCATGTATTGGATACCGAACAAGAGGCCCGAGAGATTGCCAACAAACGCCAGCAGCTGCAGCGCGAGCAGGGCTTGAGAACACAGAAACGCTTGACACTCAGTGATATATCTCATCGTATTGCACTCGGCTCATTCAAGGAACTCAACATCATTGTCAAGGGTGATACCGATGGTAGTATCGAGGCTTTGAGCGATTCGTTCATCAAACTCTCTACGGAGAAGATCAAGGTGAATGTCATCCACAAGGCTGTCGGTCAGATTTCCGAAAGCGATGTGACTCTTGCCGACGCTTCCGATGCTATCATTGTCGGATTCCAGGTTCGTCCATCAAGTGCAGCCCGCAAGCAGGCAGACCAGGAAGGTGTGGAAATCAACACTTATTCAGTCATTTATGACGCTATCGACGATGTGAAGTCTGCTATGGAGGGTATGCTCGACAAGGTGAAGAAGGAAGTTGTCACCGGACAGCTTGAAGTACGCCAGGTATACAAGATTTCCAAGGTCGGAACTGTGGCAGGTGCGTTTGTCACCGAAGGCAAGGTTCACCGCACGGACAAGGCCCGTGTCGTTCGCGACGGCATCGTTATCCACACAGCGCCAATCAATGCCTTGAAGCGCTACAAAGACGATGTGAAGGAAGTGGCTACCAACTTTGAGTGCGGTATCAGCCTTGTCAACTTCAACGACATCCAAGTGGGTGACGTACTGGAGACCTTCACAGAAATTGAAGTTCAGCAGAAACTGTAGTAACATTTGTGACCATGTTTCTGCATGGCACGTTATTTGTAAATCCATTATAGGGACGGGTACTACGTTTATCCGTCCCTATTTGCCAAATATATATACAAGCTATTATGGATAATAATAAGGTAAAAAATCAGGCTGACAGCTTACAAAGGGCACAGGAAGACCCCAATGCCTTTGTGAAGCAGGTGGCAGACCAAAAGTATGAGTTTGGTTTCACTACCGATGTGCATACTGATATTATTGACAAAGGCTTGAACGAAGACGTGGTGCGGCTCATCTCCCGAAAGAAGGGGGAACCTGAGTGGCTCCTTGACTTCCGACTCAAGGCTTTTGCCTATTGGAAAACACTCAAACAACCCTCTTGGGGGCATGTACATCTCCCCAAAATTGATTATCAGGCCATTTCCTATTATGCCGATCCTCTGGCCAAGAAACCGGAGAACAAGGAAATAGATCCTGAATTGGAAAAGACATTTGATAAATTGGGCATTCCTTTGGAAGAGCGGCTTGCTCTCAGTGGCACGGCAGTCGACGCCATCATGGACTCGGTGTCGGTGAAGACCACATTCAAGGACAAGTTGGCAGAGATGGGTATTATCTTTTGCTCCATCGGCGAGGCTGTGAAGGAACATCCCGACTTGGTGCGTGAGTATTTGGGTACCGTGGTGCCTTACCGTGACAATTTTTATGCTGCACTCAACAGTGCCGTGTTCAGTGATGGGTCGTTTGTCTATATCCCCAAAGGTGTGAAATGCCCAATGGAGTTGAGTAGCTATTTCCGTATCAACGCCCGTAACACTGGTCAGTTTGAACGAACGCTCATCGTTGCCGACGATGATGCCTATGTTTCTTATTTGGAAGGCTGTACGGCGCCGATGCGTGATGAGAACCAACTGCATGCCGCCATCGTGGAGATTGTGGTCAAGGACAATGCGGAAGTGAAATATTCCACTGTGCAGAACTGGTATCCTGGAGACGAAAACGGCAAGGGTGGTGTGTTCAACCTTGTGACGAAGCGAGGCGACTTGCGTGGTGTCAACTCCAAACTCTCTTGGACTCAGGTGGAGACAGGCTCTGCCATCACATGGAAATACCCTTCTTGCGTGCTCCGTGGAGACAATTCCGTGGCTGAGTTTTACAGTGTGGCTGTGACCAACCACTATCAGGAGGCCGATACCGGCACCAAGATGATTCACATGGGCAAGAACACCAAGAGCACCATCATCTCCAAGGGCATCAGTGCCGGGCATAGTCAGAATTCCTATCGTGGTTTGGTCCGTGCGACATCCAATGCCGATAATGCCCGTAACTACAGTTCTTGCGACAGTCTCTTGCTGGGCAGCGATTGCGGCGCCCACACCTTCCCCTATATGGATATCCACAACGACTCCGCAGTCGTGGAGCACGAGGCGACAACCAGTAAAATCAGCGAGGATCAGCTCTTCTATTGCAATCAGCGTGGCATTCCCACCGAACAAGCTGTGGGCTTGATTGTCAACGGATATGCCAAGGAAGTGCTCAAAAAACTCCCGATGGAGTTTGCAGTTGAAGCGCAGAAACTGCTCTCCGTGTCATTGGAAGGAACTGTAGGATAATTATAAACCAACAAAGTATTCAAATATATGCTTGAAGTTAAGAACTTACACGCCAAGATTGGCGACAAAGAGATATTGAGAGGTATCAACCTCACCATCAAGGATGGAGAGACATGTGCTGTCATGGGCCCTAATGGCTCCGGCAAGAGTACGCTCAGTGCGGTGCTTGTAGGCAATCCGTTGTATGAGGTGACAGAAGGTACTGTGACCTATAATGGAAAAGACTTGCTAGCGATGAAGCCGGAGGAACGTGCCAACGAAGGTTTGTTCCTTTCTTTCCAGTATCCTGTGGAGATTCCCGGTGTATCGATGATTAATTTCCTCAAGGCGGCAGTCAACGAGAAGCGAAAGTATCAAGGTCTTCCCGAATTGAAAGCTGCCGAATTCTTGAAGTTGATGAACGAGAAGCGCAAGATTGTGGAGTTGGACAGCAAGTTCACACGCCGCAGCGTGAACGAGGGATTCAGTGGTGGTGAGAAGAAGCGCAACGAAATCTTCCAGATGGCGATGCTCGAACCTACTCTCCGTATTCTTGACGAGACAGACTCTGGTCTTGATGTCGATGCCCTGCGCATCGTAGCGGAAGGCGTCAACAAACTGAAGACCTCCAAGACCAGTACCATTGTCATCACCCATTACGAGCGTCTGCTTGACATTCTGAAACCGGAAACCATCCATGTGCTCTATCACGGACGAATCGTGAAGACTGCAGGTCCGGAACTGGCAAAGGAAATTGAAAATCGTGGCTACGATTGGATTAAAGAAGAAGTAGGAGAAAAGTAAAGGAAAGGGTTGAATCAATGACAAACAACTCATCTGCTAAAAAGAACAGTGCCGAACAGCAATACATAGACCTCTATACTGAAACTCGCCAAGTTATTTGCGGGCACAGTGCAGAGCCGATGAATGCCGTTCGTGACGCAGCCTTTGAGGATTTCAAGCGTTTGGGATTTCCCACACGCAAGATGGAACGCTACAAGTATACCGATGTGGCGCAGTATTTTGAACCAAATTATGGACTCAATCTGTCGCGTCTTGACATTCCGGTAGACCCCTATAAGGCGTTTCGTTGTGATGTGCCCAATCTGAGTACCTCTCTCTATTTCTTGGTCAACGACGCTTTCTATAGCAAAGCACTGCCCAAAGCTCAATTGCCGGAAGGCGTGACCATAGACTCTTTGGCGAAGGTCGCCAAAGAAAATCCCGATTTCATCGCAAAATATTACGGCAAGACTGCCAAGACGGAAGAAGATGCCATCACAGCACTCAACACGATGCTGGCTCAGGATGGACTGCTCATTCATGTCGGAAAAAATGTAGTGGTAGACCGTGCTGTACAGGTTATCAACATCCTTCGCTCGGATGTAGACCTGATGTCCAACCGTCGTGTGCTCATCATCATGGATGAAGGGGCTGAGGCTAAATTCCTCTTCTGTGACCATGCTGCCGATGACCGCAACTTCCTCACCACGCAAGTGATTGAGGCCTATGTGGCAGATAATGCGTCGCTCGACCTTTATTGCCTTGAGGAAACTCATGCCAAGAATGTGCGTTTCAGCAATCTTTACATAGACCAGCAGGCCAACAGTAGGGTGAATCACAACATTGTCACGCTGCACAATGGCGTGACCCGCAACCGCACCGACCTCGTCTTTAATGGAGAAGGAGCCGAGTGCAATCTTTGTGGATGTGTGATTGCCGACAAGCAACAACATGTCGACAACAACACGCTGATTGACCACAAGGTGGCCCACTGCACCAGTCATGAACTCTATAAATATGTGTTGGACGACTATGCTACAGGTGCTTTTGCAGGTAGAGTGTTGGTGCGTCATGGAGCACAGAAGACTTCTTCGGATGAGGTCAACCAGAACCTGTGTGGCACCAAGACCGCCCGTATGTACACCCAACCGATGCTTGAAATCTATGCCGATGATGTGAAATGCTCACACGGCTCTACAGTCGGGCAACTCAACGACCAAGCCCTTTTCTATATGGAACAGCGCGGAATCAGCCGCAAAGAGGCCAAATTATTGTTGGAATTCGCCTTCATCAACGAAGTTATCGACAAGATGCAGTTGGAACCGCTCCGCGACCGTCTTCACCATTTGGTTGAGAAGCGTTTCCGTGGTGAGTTGAGCAAATGTGAAGGATGTAAACTGTGTAAGTAAAGATTAGGGAAAGGAAGACGTTATGTACGATATCAATAAAGTTCGTGAAGATTTTCCGATACTGTCAAGGGAAGTCTATGGTCACCCGCTTGTCTATCTCGACAATGCGGCGACAACCCAAAAACCACTTTGTGTGCTGGATGCAATGCGGCGTGAATATCTCAATGTCAATGCTAATGTGCATCGGGGAGTGCATTATCTCTCGCAGCAGGCCACAGACCTTCATGAGGCAGCCCGGGAAACGGTGTGTCGTTTCATCAATGCACGCTCCACCAACGAGATTGTTTTCACTCGTGGCACAACCGAGGGGCTTAATCTCATAGCTTCTTCCTTCAGTGATGAATTTCTGAAAGAGGGAGACGAGGTGATAGTCTCCACCCTGGAGCACCACTCCAATATCGTGCCTTGGCAGTTGCAGGCCGCCAAGAAAGGCATTGCCTTGAAGGTGATTCCCATGACTGATGCAGGTGAACTTCAACTCGATGAATTTGAGAAAATGTTTACCGAACGCACAAAATTGCTCAGCGTTACCCAAGTGAGCAATGTGCTTGGCACCATCAATCCTGTCAAGGAAATGATTCGTATCGCTCATGAGCACGACGTCCCCGTCATGGTGGATGGAGCGCAGAGCACCCCACATTTCAAGGTGGATGTGCAAGATCTCGATTGCGAATTCTTCGTCTTCAGTGGACACAAGATATATGGCCCTACCGGCATAGGTGTGCTCTATGGCAAGGAAGACTGGCTCGACCGTTTGCCACCTTATCAAGGGGGCGGTGAGATGATAGAAAGTGTCAGTTTTGAGAAAACCGTGTTCCAGGGATTGCCCTTCAAGTTTGAAGCAGGCACTCCCGACTATGTTGCTACCCATGGACTGGCCACAGCACTTGACTATGTCAATCGATTGGGTATGGACAATATCCAAAAGCATGAGCGAGAACTCACAGAGTATTGCATGCGGCAGATGAAAACTATCGATGGAATGAGGTTTTTGGGGGAATCCGCCCACAAAGATGCGGTGGTGAGCTTCTTGGTTGGAAATATCCATCATTTGGATATGGGCACCCTGCTCGACCGTCTTGGCATAGCTGTCCGCACAGGGCATCACTGTGCCCAACCTCTCATGATTCGTTTGGGCATTCAAGGCACGGTCAGAGCCTCATTTGCATTGTATAACACCAAAGAAGAAATAGATGCCCTTGTGGCAGGAGTAAAGCGTGTTGCCCAAATGTTTTAGGGCACCGCTTTTCTTTTTTATTCGTTTTTATGCTTCAACCACATTTTTATACCGATTTAATCGAAGCCGGCTGCGATGAAGCTGGCCGAGGTTGCTTGGCGGGCAGCGTCTATGCTGCAGCTGTTATTTTGCCTGTAGACTATGACAATCCCGATTTGAATGATTCAAAGAAGTTGACAGAGAAGAAACGTTACGCTCTTCGTGAGCAGATACAACACGAAGCTATAGCATGGGCAGTAGGTATTGTCACTCCCGATGAAATCGATAAAATCAACATTCTCAATGCCAGTTTCCTTGCTATGCACCGGGCTTTAGATCAATTGAAAGTTCGGCCCGAAGCGATCATAGTGGATGGGAACAGATTCAAACCTTATCATGATTTACCCTATACCACTATCATCAAGGGTGATGGCAGGTATCAGTCAATAGCTGCTGCGAGTATCTTGGCCAAGACTTACCGTGATGACTATATGGCGAAACTGGCAGAGGAATACCCCCAATACGATTGGAAGAGCAATAAAGGATACCCTACCAAGAAACATCGTGAAGCTATCCATGAATACGGAATAACTCCATTTCATCGACGATCATACAATCTCTTGGGTGGAGAATTGACGCTTGATTTCAAGTAATCTACCTTTTATACACCCGTTTTCGTTCTTTATCCTTTAGACGTGAGCGTAACGAACGGAGACTGGAAGGCGTGATGCAGAGTATTTCCCCGATTTCATCGTTTGTTTTACCCATTTCTTGTAGTAAGAGATAGGTGTACATGCGAGGTGTGATTCTTGAATATTTCTCATTCCATTGGGCGTACAGTGCGGGCTGGTTAATAATCACGTACTCCAATAAATATGACTCTGCGCCTTTGATGTCCGCAGGAACGTGTTCGCCTTGTGCTAATGCTTCATAGACTGTTCGTCCCCAACGCAATCGTTCTCTGATGTTCTCTTGCAATTGTTCGATTCGTTGTTCCAACGCAAGAATCTTTTCGTAGTTGTCCGCTTCAGTTTTCTTGGTTTTCTCCAGTTCCGTCTTGAGAAATCCAATGTCAGTTCTCATCTTTTCTA
>CAKPTK010000006.1 GCA_934190685.1 uncultured Prevotella sp. | reverse complement strand
CGGCATCTCAACAATAAAAATAAAAGCGAAACAAGTTCCCTTTTATTTTGTATTGTCTTCGATTTGCACTACCTTTGCACTCGTAATCATTATTTTATAATTAGGTGAAATATTATTTACTGCTGAAGCGATGCTTGCGCATGGCGTTTCGCCCTATCGAACTGAATGCCGCATTCTTCGGCTTTATGTACGTGTTGGGCGTGGTCTGCTCTTGGGTGACCGACCCACACACACGAGGATTCCACTATTATGAATTGACCTATGTGGAATTGTTTCTTGACTTGTATGTATGCTGCGTGGTACTCGCTGCCATCCCCCGTCATGTGCGGTTGTGGGTGAGACGGGTGCTCTATGTGGTGCTCTATGCCACAGCCATCGCCGACGTGTTCTGCTTCGTCAAGTTTGAGTCCACCCTCAACCCCACCATGTTGCTGTTGCTCGACGAGACCAACTCGCGCGAGGCGGGAGAATTCTTACAGTCCTACCTCAATGCGGACGTCATCTTCTCCGGTCTTGGCTGGATACTGGTTATTCTGATTCTTCACATCGTGTTTGCCCTGAAACCGTGGCGACGCATTCATTTCAACGCCAGCGAGCGATTGCAAAACATGAAGGTGAAGCATATTTATCAGCGGAGCGTCCCTGCCCTGGGACTGGTGTCGCTGGCTATTGTCGTCTACGCCTGCTTTGCCTGTGCGAAAAACAAGCAGGCGACCGTGCGACTGATGACCTTGCCCACCATCGGCGACGTGGAACACGAACTGACACGGCTTGACGACTGCGCCAACCTCTATCTGCCCATCTACCGACTCGCCTTCAGTGTCTATGCCAACTCGCTCGCCTCGCAGCAGATCAAGAAGCTCATCAAGGCGAAAAACAACGTACAAGTGGACAGCTGCACATTCCGCAGCCCCAACATTGTGTTCATCATTGGTGAAAGCTACAACCGCCATCATGCCCAAATCTACGGCTACGGCATGAAGACGACCCCCGAGCAGGACAAACTGGAGCGTTCGGGCATGCTCAACAAGTTCACCGACGTGATTGCTCCCTGGAACCTGACCAGCTATGTGTTCAAGAATGTGTTCTCCCTCCATGTGGTGGGCGAACAGGGCGAATGGTGTGACTATCCGCTGTTCCCCGAGGTGTTCCGCAAGGCCGGCTACCACGTGACCTTCCTCACCAACCAGTTTCTGCCCAAGGCCAAGGAGGCGGTCTACGACTTCAGTGGCGGTTTCTTCCTCAACAATCCCGAGCTGAGCGCCGCCCAGTTCGACACGCGCAACAACAGTCTCCACCCCTTCGACGACGGACTGCTGCGCGACTATGACAAGCTGAAGAGTCAAAACAAGCAGCACAACCTCATCATCTTCCATCTGGCAGGTCAACACGTGTCGTACAACACCCGTTGCCCCAAGAACCAGCGCAAGTTCTCGCCCGACGACTACGACCGCCCGGACCTTAATGCGCGCCAGCGCGGCATCCTGTGCGACTATGACAACGCCGTTCACTATAACGACTCCATCGTGCGGGAAATCGTGAGACTCTTTGAAGACCAGGACGCCATCGTCATCTACATGCCCGACCACGGTGAAGAATGTTTCGACGGCAAGGTGAAGTTCTTCGGCCGCATGCATTCCGCCGAAGTCGACGCCCGCCTGGCGCGTGAGGAGTTCGACATTCCGTTCTGGATATGGTGCTCGCACAAATATGCCGTGAGCCATCCACAGGTGTTCGACGAGATTGTGCGGGCCCGCAACCGCAGGCTGATGACCGACGCCGTGCCCCATCTGTTGCTCTACCTCGCCGGCATCCACACGAAAGACTATCACCCTGAATACAATATTCTCAGCGACCGATACAACGAGAAACGCCCGCGCGTGATCAAGGCAACGGTCGACTATGACAAATTAGGCGTAGAAAAATGACACGACAACTGCTTTCTCGGGCCGAATGTTCAGCCCTAAAAGGTATCGCGATATTGTGCATCATGCTGCACAACTATTGCCATTTTCTCGGTTTTGCCGTCAAGGAGAACGAGTACACGTTTGACCGGGCGAAACCTCTCATGCTGTGGGACAGGCTCACCTCGCTCAACCACGACCTTTTCGTCCATCTCTTCTCCTTCTTCGGACACTATGGCGTGCCCGTATTTCTGTTTGTAAGCGGCTTCGGACTGGTGATGAAATATGAGCGCGAGGGCAGCGAGCGGGTGTCGGCAGTGGCTTTCACGAAGAATCACTACCTCAAGTTGCTCCGCTTGATGTTCCTGGGCTACATTGCCTTCGCCGTGGTCAGCTATTTGCATCCCCACGGCTATCATGGCTATACGGTCGGCCGCGTGGTGGCGCAGTTGTTCATGTACATCAACTTCCTGCCCGATCCCGACCACATCATCAAGCCCGGGCCCTACTGGTATTTCTCGCTGATGATGCAGCTCTACGTGCTCTACAGGTTGTTGTTCTATCGCATGCCGTCACGCAACATTGTGGTGATGATGGTGGTGTGCTGGCTGTTGGAAGTGCTCTGCGAGCAAGACTTCGACTCGATGAACCGCGTGCGCTATAACTTCTTCGGGGCAGTGCTTCCGTTCGGACTGGGACTGCTCTATGCACGGCACGGCAGGAGCTTGAGCCGCGCCAACACCCTGGCGGTATTCATTCTGTCGGTGTTCTTGGTATTCATCCTCGGATTCGAATTTCAAGGATGGCTGTGGTGCCCAGCCTTTGTGGTATCCGGCGCCGTCGCAGGTGTGCGTTTGCTGCCCGCCATACTGCTCCGCCCCATGAAATGGGTTGGCAGCATCTCAGCCGCCATGTTCGTCATCCATCCCATCACCCGGGAAATCATCATCCCCATGTCGTTCCGTGGGCACGTGTATGAAGGCATCCTGCTCTATGTTGTGGTCACGGTTCTGTTCTCGTGGGCGTTTCACAAGGCATTGCGTCTGATTCCCTCACCCAAGTCCTGAGCCTATGCTGAAAATCAAAGACATCGAACTCGCCAACATCAGCCGCTACCGTGGTGAACTGATGGGAGCAGCCATGCTCTTCATCATTCTCTTCCACGTGGGACTGGCGCGTACGGATCCCTTCTATGGTCTGCGCCGATGCGGCAACGTGGGAGTGGACATCTTCCTTTTCCTCAGCGGGGTCGGCTTGTGGTTCTCGTGGACGAAGAATCCATCGTTGCGCCATTTCTACACCCGACGCCTCGTCCGCATCTATCCTGCATGGATTCTCGCGGCATGCGCGTTCTACATTCCGCTCTATCTCCACTCGCATGGTGGCGGCTACAGCCGCAACCTGTTCGACCTCATCGCCAACATCGCCGTAGGTTGGAGTTTCTGGCGTATGGACGACCTGAGCTTCTGGTACATTCCCGCCACCTTGGCACTCTACCTGGTGGCGCCCTTCTATATGCGCCTCATCATCCGCCACCCCATCTACCGATGGATACCGATGGTGTGCATTCTATGGTGCATCATCGTGCAATGGGTCGGTCCCATCCACCATGCCGTCGGCCATCTGGAGATATTCTGGAGCAGGGTTCCCGTGTTCCTCATCGGAGTGAACTTCGGAGCGCCTGTGCAGCGAAAGGAGCGTCTCGACGGAGCTTCCATCTGGATGATTATTCTCCTGTTTTTCTCCACCTTCGGCACCACACTCTATCTGGAGCAGATTACACATGGCAGATTCCCCCTCTACGTGGAGCGAATGATTTACATTCCGTTCACGGTGACAAGCATTCTCATGCTCAACCGGGTGTTCCGACGCACGCCGAAATGGTTCAACCAGGCATTCAAATTTGTAGGAGCGCTGAGTCTGGAGGCCTATCTCATCCACCTGCACTTCGTGATGGTCTACATAGAGCCTCATCATCTCGGCTATTGGGAAACCTTCCTGCTCACCGTGGCCATCACCCTGCCTCTGGCATGGGTGACACACCACGCCCTCGACTTCATCACCAAAAAACTGTTTAGACTATGACACAGCCCCTCTATAAACTCATACGGCCCAAGCATTGGGTGAAGAATGTGTTTGTGCTTCTGCCGCTTTTCTTCAGTGGCAGCATTCTCGACTGGCCGCTGCTCCTGTCGGGCGTGCTCACCATGCTGGCCTATTGTTTCATCGCATCATCGGTCTACTGTTTCAACGACATCATCGACGTGGATGCCGACCGACGCCACCCTGTAAAATGCAAGCGTCCCATCGCCTCCGGCGCCATCTCCGTAAAACAGGGATATCTGCTCATGGCACTGATGTTCCTGCTATCCATGGCAATGGTGGCCCTGCTGCCCGGCAAACGCTGGCAAGTGGGCGGCGTACTGTTGTTCTACTATGTGATGAACCTGTGCTACTGCGCCAAGCTGAAACAATATGCCATCATTGATGTGTGCATCGTGGCTTTCGGCTTCGTACTCCGCATCGTGGCGGGTGGCGAGGCTTGCGACGTGGCGCTGAGCAAGTGGATTGTGCTGATGACCTTCCTGCTCACCCTCTTTCTTTCCTTTGCCAAGCGCCGCGACGACGTGCTGCGCATGAACAAGACCGGAGAGGCTCCACGCAAGAACACCATCCGGTATAACCTCACCTTCATCAACCAGGCCATCACCATCAGCGCCTCGGTGACACTGGTGTGCTACATCATGTACACGGTGTCGCCCGAAGTGACGGAACATTTCCAAAACGAGTATCTCTATCTCACCTCCGTCTTCGTCATCCTCGGACTGCTGCGCTACATCCAGATTGCCGTGGTCGACGAGAAAAGCGGAGACCCCACCAAGGTGGTGCTCTACGACCGCTTCACCCAACTCATCATCTTGGGATGGGGACTCACCTTTATGTTTATGATATATTTCAACTAAGAATGAGAGAAGTAAAAGTATTCGATTTCGACGGAACACTCACCACCTGCGACACGCTGCTCGCCTTTATCCAGTTTGCCTGCGGCACACGCCGCTTCCTGCTGGGGTTCCTCCGTCACAGTCTGATTCTGGTACTGATGAAACTGCACCTCTATTCCAATGGGGACGCAAAGGAAAAAATCTTCGCCTATTTCTTCGGCGGAATGAACATAGAACGGTTTAACGAGTTGTGCGCACAGTTTGCCGCACGCCACCGCAACATCATCCGCACCAAAGCCATTCCACTCATCAGCCAGGCTCTGCATGCCGGCGAGAAAGTGCTCATCATCACGGCAAGTGTGGAGAACTGGGTCCGCCCGTTCTTCAACATCTTCGGTGAGGATGCCAACACCACAGGAGGTGTCGTCATCGTGGGCACACAGATAGAGGTGGAAAACGGCACCGTCACAGGCAGGTTTCTCACCCCCAACTGCTATGGAGAGGAGAAAGTGCGCCGGTTGCTCGAGGTGCTGCCCGACCGCAATCTCTATCATCTCACCGCCTATGGCGACAGCCACGGTGACCACGCCCTGATGGAATATGCCGACGTGGCTCACTATAAACCCTTCAGAGAATGAACTTCTTGAATAAACTGAACGACGAACAACGCGCCAAGATGGGCGAGGTGATCAGGTTCGGTATCGTCGGAGTCACCGCCACCATCCTGCAATACGTTGTCTATGTGGTGGCGACAAGATGGATGCACCCCACAGTAGCCAACACCGTGGGCTACGCCATCAGCTTCATCTACAACTATATCGCCTCCACACGCTTCACCTTCCGGGTGAAATCGAGTGCCAAGCGGGGAGCAGGATTCGCCTTCTCGCATGTGGTCAACTATCTGTTGCAAACCGTCTGTCTCTCGTTCTTCCTATGGTTAGGCCTGTCCAAATCCTTGGCGCCACTGCCGATGTTCTGCATCTGCGTGCCCGTCAATTTTCTGTTAGTTAGATATTTCTTGAAAAAATGAAACAACTTCTGTCCATCTTCCGTGTCCGCCGTGAGGAGCGCTGGCTGGCACTGTCCACCGTGTTGGTGTTTCTGCTGCTCAACGCCATGGTGGTGTACAAATACTGTGATGTGTTCACACGGTTCCACAAATACTATTGGCCCGTGTTCATCAACCGGTTCCACATCTCGGGTTTCGACCCCATCACCTACTATGTGCTGAGTGAATGGAATGTGTCGTATGATGTCTACCGCCACCCTTTGCTGGCGTTTTTCATGTACATTCCCTACCTCATCAACCAAGGATTGATGTGGCTGACGGGAATAAACTGCGTGCAATTCGTCGTGGCGGCCATGCTCATCGCCGCCGTGATGTATTCCGTGTTGTTCATCTACCGCATTTTCCGCGACATCGTGGGACTGCCCCGACTGGACGCCACCCTGTTGTCTGCGTTCATGTATTCCTTTGCCTATGTGATGATTTCCTATACCGTCCCCGACCATTTCGGCTTCTCGCTGACCATGCTTCTGCTGGTACTTTGGATTGCGGGAGTGAGAATGAAAAGCGGGAAACAGCTCACCATTCTCCAGACAGTGGTGTTGTTTTTCTTCACAGCGGGCATCTCGCTCAACAACGGCATCAAGGTGTTTCTCGCCAATCTGTTCTGCAACGGCAAGCGATGCTTTCATTGGCGCAACTTGATTTTCGCCATTCTACTCCCCGCCGGACTGATATGGTATGGGGCAGGCCTTCAGTATGACTACATTGTCTATCCTGCCAAACAGGCGAAAAAAGAGGCTGTGGCCAAGAAAAAGGAAGCGCTGAAAAAGAAAGGCATTGACGACTCTGCCGCAGAACGCCGGCAGAGGGCCAAAGTAAAAATGGCGGAATCACACACGGGTACGCCTATTAAAAAAGGTGGATTTTGGGGATGGACAGACGTGTCGACCCCGCGTTGGGACACTTCTGTGGAAAATCTCTTCGGCGAGTCTATCCAGTTGCACCGTGACTATCTGCTGTGCGACACCCTCACCAAGCGTCCGGTCATCGTCAACTACCACAATCCCTTCAGCTATATGGTGGAAGCCATCATCGTTCTGCTGTTCTTGACCGGTATCTGGTGTGGCAGAAGGAGCAAGTTCTTCTGGCTTGCCATGTCTTTCTTCTTGTTCGACATGGCCATCCACATGGGCATCGGCTTCGGCATCAACGAGGTTTACATCATGGGAGCACATTGGCTCTTCATCATCCCATTGGCCATCGCCTATCTGTTCAAGGCCATCCGCCTGAAGTGGCTCATGCCCCTGCGGCTTGTCATCCTGTTCCTCACAGTCTACCTGTGGGTGTACAATGGATATCTCTACGGACTGTATTTGCTGTAAGAACTGCATCAAAAACGAGAAATAAACACGGATTCTGCCTCAATCATGTAGGTTTATGTAGGATTCGTGTAGGATATTTGGCTCATCATACATCTCCGAGCTCCGCATAAACACAAGGGGTTCGGAGATTTTGTGTAGGAATGTATGATGTTTCGCGAAAAATTATTCCTACACGTAAGCTTAACAGGGAAGCACAACCAGGGGATTTTCATCCTTACCCTATCAGTTTTTCTTGCGTTTGAACACATACGCGATGCATTCTTCCATGATTTTGGCATGCGTGACTTTCATCATCACAAAATAGGAAACAGCCGCCACGGCAATCTTGACCAACATCTTGAGCCAGATGCCCTCAAGGGACCAGGCGGCAAGACAAGCGACAGCCATCGCCACCAAAGAAGCCAGCAGAAACGGCAGAATGTCGCGCAAAGCATCGGTCAGGCGAAGGGGTATCAGACGATGGGTATAGCCATGCCACACCAACAACCACAAAATATTGAACAAGGAATAGCCTGTCACCATCATCGCAATGCCGTAATGTCCGAGCACCAACACCACGACTATCTGCAACGCCACTTGGAAGACGGTAATCCACATGAACAGGTCGCTGCGGTTGCGGCTCACAATAAGATTCTGATAAGTCTGCTGCAAGGGGATGAAAGCGCCGCTGACACACAGAATCTGAAGCAGCACTATGCTGCCAATCCACTTGGAGCCAATGGTGATGAGGATGAACTCACGGGCAATGATGCAGAGTCCCAGCATCACAGGAAAAGCGAGAAAAGCCGTAAAACGTATCATCTTACGAACCACGTGGACCAAGCGTTCGGAATCGTCTTGAATGGATGAGAAGACCGGCTGTGCCACTTGTGCGATGGTGCCAGACACAAGACTCGAGGTCATATTGTTCCATTTGAAAGCTTGGGTGAAGTTGCCCACAACACGCTTGGTGAACATACTGCCAAAGATGACGGTGAGAATATTCTGGTTGATGGTGGTGACTATCGAAGTGAGCATGATTTTACAACTGAAACCGAACATCGACCTGACAGGGCCAAAGTCAACCTTCAGCGAAGGACGCCAAGGAATGAGCGCATACTTGCCGAGACTGGTGATGCCCACATAGCACAACTGCTGCCACACAAGACTCCAATAAGCCATTCCCCGAAAGGCAAGGACAATGCCCACCAATCCCGACAGGAGCAATCCGGAACAACGGACAACCGTTGCCTCCTTGACCTTCAGATTCTTGAACAAATAGGCTTGAGGCACAACACCAAGAGCCGCCAGCGGAATGCAGACGAACGCCAACCGGGACAAACGCACCAGTTCAGGCTGACCGAAATAAAGCGCAATCAGCGGCGCACATGCGAAGAGAAGGATAAACAAAGCCACACTCATCAAGGTGGAGAACCAAAATACGGAGTTGTAGTCATTGTCGGTGACCTCTTTCTTATTGACCAGCGCAGAGGTGAAACCACTCTCTTGTAATGTTGCGGCAAGGGCGGTGAAGATGGCAATCATGCCCACCAAACCGTAGTCGTCAGGCGAGAGCATACGTGCCAAAAAGATGCCGAACACGATGTTCAGCAACTGCATGAGTCCGTTGTTCATTGCCCCCCAAAGCAGTCCGGAGGCAGTGCGTTCCTTGAGTGAAGCCATTATTCTTGTGAAGTTGAATGTTACAAAAGTAAGCATTAATTTTGTATTACCCAACACTATTTGTTACTTTTGCAACATGAAAGTTTACTATTATCACACCACCGACATACAGACCATCCTCAACGGCTGGCAGCAAGGAACCTATCCCGGACATTTCCTCTATGGGGCCACCCACCTGAAAGCCAAAGGTATCGATGTGGTGTGGCACAAGTTCCATTTTTACCCTCGTCGTTGGCAGCAATCCCTCTACGTAGCTTGGCAAGTGCTCACCTGCCGTGAGCACTTCGACGCCATTTACGCCACCACCTTTCGAGGACTTGAAATCATCGTGTTCCTCCGAGCCTTAGGACTCTACCGCAAGCCCATCTGCGTATGGCACCATCAGCCCGTGGTCACCGCCAAGAGCAGTATACGGGAATGCGTAGCGCGACTCTTCTACCGAGGACTTGACGAGATGTTCTTCTTCTCCCAAAAGATTATCGACGACTCACTCCAATCCAAGAAAGCACGGCGGACGCACTTACATATTGCCCGATGGGGAGCCGACCTCGACTACTATGACCGACTGCTCCGCTCATCCATCCCGACCTCAGGTGCATCGTTTCCCGCCCTACTTGCTCAAGTTCAGGCACATCGACAGGGATTCATCTCCACCGGCAAAGAAATGCGCGACATGCCAACCCTCGTATCCGCCTTCCGCACCACGGAAGCGCCACTCGACATTTATATTTGCCATGCCTATGGCGGAACGGACTATGAAAAACTTTTCCAAGAATTGGGAACAGGCAAAAACACGCATGTACACTTCATCGAAGGACTGGCCCATCAGGCGATGAGCCTGAAGGTGAACGCCGCAGCTTGCGTGGTGATCTGCTGCAAGGAGACCAACTACACCGTGGGACTCACCACCGTGGTCGAAGCCTTGGCATTGGGCATTCCCCTCATCTGTAGCCGCAACCCGCAAATGCCTGTGGACATAGACCGCGAAAAATGTGGCATCACAGTGGATTATTACGACACGGAAGGATGGATAAAAGCCGTGCGCTATATCTTAGAACATCCCGAGGAAGCGGCAAAAATGGGTCAAAGAGGAAGAGCCTTTGCCGAAAAAGAGTTGAACCTTGACAACTGTGCCGAGGATGTGACACAAGTATTGTTGCATACTTGCAAGGTTCAAGACACCCATTCATAAGAATCCATAGAATATCAAGATGAAGAATAAAAAGTCCAAAATCTTTTGTTCTCGTGCAGAAATATATCATCTTTGCTGATGTATAAAATTGAATATTAAGCAATATGATAAAAATGACATTCCGAACAAAGAAACTAGGGGGGCATATTCTACCCACTATACTGTTTCTTTTCTTGACAGTATTGCCGAACCACATTTGGGCTCAGAAAAAAATAGACAGTGAATCAAAGCTCGAATATGAAGAGTCTGACGAAGACGGCCATGGAGTAACTTATGTCGTATACATAACCGGACCGGGAAAGGCTAATTTAAGCAATGGACTCACTATCCCTGCGAAAATTGGCAAATGGCCTGTTGCAGGAATCGTAGATAACGCATTCAAAGGGTTGACCAATTTGTATTATTTAACCATAGAGTCGACATATAAATACGGACATTACACTATCCAAAGCGGCACTTTTGAAGGGTGTACTAAATTGCAAAGCATTACATTCAAGGGTGACGCAGAATTCATTGTCGAAAGTGGTGCCTTTAAAAACGCATGCACCAATGTCCAGAATCCATTCTCTAATAGTGTAAGGCTCAATCTTCAAAAATTTTCCTTCGGTGGTACCAGATGGGTATTTAGAAAAAATGCCTTTGAAGGAAGTGGATTGAAGATAATCGATGTAAGTTACAATTTCTATAAAGAATTTCCGGAAATCGAAGACAACGCATTCGGAGACAATGTCACAAATATCACCTGTCGCTATGGACAGTCATACGCATTAAAAAAACAATGGTCAGAGTATGCCGATCGTATTTCAGAAGATTATAAAGAATTGTATGAGGATATAGGTACAGACAAGAGTAGTTTTGAGGATACAGAATATGAGCCACAATATGTGGTGCTCAATCGCAAATCCGAAAGTCCCAGGCAATATTTTACGCTATGCCTGCCCTTCAGCATAGCCCGAAACGAATTTCCCGATATAGAAACATTTGCCACACCTACAGGGCAGATTATACACAACACTGATAAAGACACATACATCCTTATTCTAAAGGAGTTTGATGGGGAAAATGATACTATTCCTGCAGGAACGCCCATGCTTGTCAAGTTCAAAGACGGTATGAGCAGAATAGGTTTCATGAACACCTCATTTTTTTATCCCGAAAAAATACCCGAGTTGAGTTCCACCCAAATGTCTATTCTCGACTGGGACGGAAAAAGTGGATTCATGAAAGTCAACAATACTGTCAATATTACTTATAATGGTTGTTTCACTCCCGTGACTGACACCAACAACGTTTGGTCGTTTAACAGTGACGGTTCATTCGGTCCTCATAGCGGAAATACGCTCAACGCTTTCCGCATGTATCTGACGATAGACCCCACAACCTCCGCCCAAATCAACCGCATCAGCATTGGCGACATAGGGACCACTGGTATTCGAAACACCATCATGGAACAATCCGCAAAGATTTCCAATACCATTTATACCATAGACGGTCGTTTGGTCAATCAGACTGGTTCCACCGAAGGACTCGCCAAGGGGCTGTATATACAGGGAGGCAAGAAATTGATTGTCAAATAATTAATCCGCATTAAGCAATGAAGAGAAATTATATCTCCCCCCATATTACAATCGTACACACGAGCACCGAGAGTCCGATTATGAGTGGCAGTAGTTATTACCCCGGAACGGGAGGTAAAGACAATCCCGGCACAGGTTGTTCGAACAAGTTATTGTTTTACCATTTCGAAAATAAGGAAGCTGAAGACGCTGAAAAGCCAGAGTCCTGACAAGCGGAATTTTTGACGCGCCATTACCCACAACGGCACACACCGACAACGAAAAGGTTTCGATGTGTGCCGTTGTTCGTATACGAAGGAAATGAAGACAATCAAGAGACAAAAACTGTCAAACGACAGCTTTTGTCCCTTTTACAGCAGGATTTGTGCGAGTAAATGAATGAATATGGTATTTTTTTCGTACTTTTGCAACAAAATGATATGGCGTATGAATGTCGCAGAAATATTAAACAACAAAATATCCGGCAAGCATTTCTCATTTGAAGTGCTTCCCCCGCTCAAAGGTGCAGGCACCGAACGATTGTTCTCTACCATAGACAAATTGCAGGAACTGAAGCCTATCTACATCAACATCACCACACATCACAGTGAATTCGTCTATCGCGAACGTGAGAATGGTCTGCTTGAAAGACTCCGTGTGCGCCGCCGTCCGGGAACAATCGCCATTGCCGCCGCCATACAAAACAGATATGATATCCCTGTCATACCACATATCATCTGCAGCGGTGTGTCGAAATATGACATAGAGTATGAACTGCTCGACCTTCAATTTCTGGGCATCAGCAACCTGCTGCTGCTCCGTGGAGACAAGGCAAAAGAAGACAGAATGTTCACCCCGACAGTCGACGGATATGCCCATACCACGGAACTCATCAAACAAGTGGTGCAATTCAATGAGGGCAAGTTCTTTGACGGCACACCCATCAAGAAACCAGGGAAACCTTTTACTTTCGGTGTTGCCGCCTATCCGGAGAAGCATGATGAAGCGCCCAATCTGGAACAAGACTTGAAGTATCTCAAAGAAAAGCAAGATCTTGGCGCCCAATATGCCGTGACACAACTGTTCTATGACAACAACAAATATTTCGATTTTGTCAAACGGGCAAGAGAGACGGGTATAACAATCCCCATCGTACCAGGTATCAAGCCCTTTGCCAAACTGTCACAGCTCACCGTAGTACCCAAGACTTTCCACTGCGACATTCCCGAAGAACTCGCCAAAGAGATACTCAAGTGTAAAACCGACGAGGATGCGAAATCGCTCGGCATAGAATGGGCAACAGAACAATGCAAGCAACTTTATCAACAAGGTATCAACAATATACATTTCTATACTGTTTCGGCTGTCGACTCTGTATACGAGGTGACCAAGAGACTTTTATAACCAGAAAATGAAATTCAGCGAGGTAATAGGACAAGAAGATGCCAAGCAACGCTTCCGGCAGATGGTACGCGAGAACCGCGTGCCACAAGGAATTCTGCTTTGCGGAAAACCGGGAGTGGGCAAAATGGCTCTTGCCCTGGCATTCGCATCCTATCTGCTCTGCGAGCGACACAACGAAGAAGACAATGTTTGTGACACTTGCAAGCAATGTATCATGCTGCGTAAATGGGAGCACCCCGATCTGCATTTCACTTACCCCACCATCAAGCAACCAGGCTCCAGCAGTGAGCATCAGCCCATCAGTGACGAATATTCAAGGGAATGGCACACGATGATTTGCAAGTCGGCCTATTTCACTTTGGACGATTGGATGGGATATATGAACGCCGCCAACCAACAGGCCATCATCACCGGTGCGGAAAGCGATGAACTCACAAAGAAGTTAAGCCTGAAGTCAAGTCAGGGAGGCTACAAGATTTCCATCATCTGGTTGCCGGAACGTATGAACCAAACAAGTGCCAACAAGTTGTTGAAGTTGCTGGAAGAGCCACCACAGGGAACAGTGTTCATCATGGTAAGCGAAGCACCGGAAAGATTGCTCGACACCATCCGTAGCCGTGTTCAACGCATAGACATCAAGACCATTTCCACCGAAGCCATCGAGAATGCATTAGTGGAGCGCAGAGGCATTGACCCAGAGACGGCACACAACATCGCCCGAGTGGCCAACGGCAGTTGGAACAAAGCCTTGGAAGAACTGGACACTGGCAACGAGAACCGTATGTTTCTCGACATGTTCATCATGCTTATGCGGTATGCCTATATGCGCAACATTCACGACTTGAAGAAATGGAGCGATGCCGTGGGGGAATTTGGCCGAGAAAAGCAAAAGCGCATGATTGTCTACTTTGAGCGGATGATACGCGAGAATTTCATGTACAACTTCCATCAGCCCAACCTCTGCTACATGACACAGGAAGAGGAGAAATTCGCCAAGAACTTCGCACGCTTCATCAATGAAGCGAATGTGTTGATGATCAACCGCCTGCTGCAACGCGCCCTTCGTGACATCTCGCAGAATGCCAACGGAAAGATTGTGTTCTTCGACTTGGCTCTCAAAATGATTTTACTACTCATTCAAAAATAATATACATTATATATAATAACATATATGGACTATAAGAATCTGAAATACAAAATATGCAATGGTTGCGACCGTGGACTCTGCAAAAGAGGATGCGGCCGACAAGACCGCCAACTGAACACCTACGACTGGCTTGCCGATGTGCCTGGCAATGCTCAAAGCACAGATCTCGTGGAGGTTCAGTTCAAAAACACGCGCAAAGGATATTACCACAACGTAAACGGACTGGATCTCAAGAAAGGCGACATCGTGGCTGTGGAAGCAAGTCCTGGACACGATATCGGAGTGGTGACGCTGACGGGAGAGTTGGTGAAACTGCAAATAAAAAAAGCCAACCTTCGCAGTGCCGATGACATCAAGCGCATCTACAGACTGGCCAAACAGGTGGACATGGATAAATATCATGAAGCCAAAAGCCGCGAACAAGGCACCATGATTCAAAGCCGACAGATTGCCAAGGATTTGGGATTGCAGATGAAAATCGGCGACGTGGAGTATCAAGGAGACGGCAACAAGGCCATTTTCTATTACATCGCAGACGAGCGCGTGGACTTCAGACAGCTCATCAAAGTGTTGGCAGAGACATTCCATGTGAGAATCGAGATGAAACAGATCGGTGCACGCCAAGAGGCAGGACGCATTGGCGGAACTGGCCCCTGCGGCAGAGAGCTTTGCTGTGCCACTTGGATGAAGAACTTCGTGAGTGTCAGCACCAATGCCGCACGTTTCCAAGACATTTCACTCAATCCTCAGAAGTTGGCAGGCATGTGTGCAAAACTGAAATGTTGTCTCAACTATGAGGTAGACCAATATGTGGAAGCCAGCCGGAAAATGCCGAGCAAGGAAATTATCCTGCAAACTAAAGACAATGATTACTATTTGTTCAAAACAGACATATTGGCTGGTTTGGTGACCTACTCCACAGACAAGAACCTTGCCGCCAATCTGGAAACCATCAGCAACAAAAGGGCGATGGAAATCATCGAGATGAACAAGCAAGGCGAAAAGCCACTCTCCCTTGAAGAAGACGGAAAGATAAAAGAGCCACAGAAACCTGTTGACTTGCTTGCCGGCGAGAGCATCACCCGCTTTGACAAGAAGAAAAAGAAGAAGAAACCTGCACGCCAGAACAAGCAGGAGAACCGCAACAGACAAGAGAACGCACCCGTTGCGGAGAAACAAGAAAAGACTCCAAAACAAAACGGACAACAGCAAGGCAATCAGCCAAGACCCAACAACCGTCAAAGAGGCGAACGCCAAGGCCGCCCAAACAACCAACAACGGTCTCAACGCCAAGGTGGGAAACCACGTCAACCTCGACAGACAAACAAGAACGAGGGCGGACAAATGGAGAACAAACAACAAGGAGATGAGAAGAAGTAAGTTGTTTATCGCCATCCTCATCACCATCCTCATCACCGCATGTGACAGCAGGGTGGTCTATGACAGGTATGACGATACACCCGTGGCGGGATGGAACAAGGCGGATTCTCTGCATTTTGACATTTCGCCTGTAGACACAACAGGGACCTACAACATGGAAGGAGGACTCCGCATCAACGGAGCCTTTCCCTTCATGAGCATCACGCTCATCGTGAGCACAACAATTCCCAACCGACACATCACACAAAACGACACCATCACTTGCCCGACAATCAACAAAACAGGAAAACCTGTGGGGCAAGGTGTCAACTTCTACCAAACAAGATTTCCCATCAAAGAGTTGCAACTGGAAAAAGGAGACTCCCTCCATGTAACCATCAGACACAACATGCGACGAGAAGAATTGCCCGGTGTGATCAATGTGGGAATCAAGTTGGAGCACAATGACTGATACACCATCAGTAAACATACAATCACCTATTTTAATATGCACACAATCAATAAAAAATTCAAAGGGATGTTGGCACTGGCCATCGCACTGATAGCCATCATCGGTCTTTCCGCTTTCAAGAAAGACAAAACCATCACCATCTTCACCATCGGCGACTCTACGATGGCCAACAAAGACATCAAGAACGGCAACCTTGAACGCGGATGGGGCATGATGCTGCAAGATTGCTTCTCAGAAGATGTCCGAGTAGACAACCACGCTCTGAACGGACGCTCGTCCAAATCGTTTATCGACGAGGGCAGATGGAAGGCTGTACTCGACCGTATCAAGCCCGGAGACTATGTGTTTATCCAATTCGGTCACAACGACGAAAAGCCTAAGGCGGACCGCCACACAGACCCAGGAACAACCTTCGATGAGAACTTGCGCAAGTTTGTTCGTGAGACTCGAGAACGTGGCGGAATCCCTGTATTGTTCAACGCTGTCGTTCGCAGAATCTTCTACTATGAGTCTGGACAATATCTCAAAGCCACTTCAGGCAAAGACATAGAGGACGAGGCCCTGCGCAAGACAACCAATGCCGCAGGCGGTGGCAAGATTGTGGAAGGCGACACCCTCGTTGACACACACGGAGCTTACCTGCTCTCTCCACGTAATGTGGCCAAAGAGATGAACGTGCCATTTGTTGACGCCAATAAAATCACCCATGATTTGGAGCAAGGCTTGGGTCCTGTAGAATCCAGAAAATTACACATGTGGTACCTGCCCGGTGAGAATCCAGCCATCCCCAAGGGAAGAAAAGACAACACACACTATAATGTACATGGTGCAAGAATCGTTTCATCCTTGTTGGCTGACGCTGTGGCCAAGGAAGTACCAGCACTCAAGAAATACATTCGCCATTACGATTTGGTGGTTGCCAGCAACGGACAGGGGGACTATTTCGACTTACAAGAAGCTGTCAACGCCGCACCTACCGGCAAGAAGACAACAATTCTCGTTTGCAAGGGCAATTGGAAAAAGCCTGTTATCAGCAAAGACAAGAAAATCAAGCTGGTGCTCAGAAATGATGCGAAAATCGTGAAATAAACAGAAAAAGAAAAGTATATTGATAAGTAAAAGGAGTTGCCCTTTCAGTGGACAACTCCTTTTGTTGTGTTTTTATAGTCTTATAAAGTTATAGTCTTTGTCTATCAATCCTGTCAGCCCATCTTTTGTCGCCTCGAAATAAGGATATTCATCCCGCAAGGAAATGTCATCATAGACAAAATCCGCCACCACTGTATCGTGGTAATCGGGCAAGACCAATCCCATTTTCCCGTTTTTCTGTGCGATAATAGGCATCACTTGCAGGTCATCGACATAGGTGTAGACAGTGCGAAGAAAATCGTATTCTGGTTTCATCAATATTTTCCCAGCATGGTCTTTGATTCCGAACTTGCCTTTTTCTTCAAATACAGTATGATACTGAAGGTATTTGCTCTTGATACGATTAAGATAGTAGACCATCTTGCGTTTATCGTTCACAAGTTTCAACAGATAATCAAACGTGTCGCAATAGTTTGCCATGGCACGGGTAAGTACGATTTTAAAGTCCAGTCCACTGATTGCCTTGCGGTTCAAGTCGATGTATCGGGCAATGGCATCCTCCTTCTGGGGAACGGTCAGAGAAGACAATTGTTCCTCGAATTTGAGCATAATCTGCTTGCTCCCCGACATGCCTTTGATATAGCGGTGAATCTGCCGCCCCATCTCGTCACACACGAACTTATCGATTTGCTGCTGTTCAATCGAATCTTCATATTCAGCATCAAAATTCTCAACAGTTATCTTTTTCATGATAAAGTCCTCCGATTAACAAATAGTATGCTTTAGTACTTCGACAAAGGTAATGCAAATCAAAGACAATACAAAATAAAATCGGCACTATTTGTACGATATGACTAATTTTTGTACGCAATCTCCAAGGTCAATCGGATTATCTTCAGTAATTTTGTAGGCAGAATAAATCAATACCCGATACAATGAATAAATACACTAAACTTTTCCTGTCAGGAGCCATACTGGCATTGACGTCCACATCTTTATCTGCGCAGACTTTTGATCTGACCAAACAACAACCCCAATATTCCGACGCGACAGGCTACGGCTATGATGCGGCCAGCGCAACGGCCGTGAAGGGGAACAAATCTTTTTTCTATTCCGTCAAAGTGCCAGACGGAAATTACCTCGTCAAAGTGACATTGGGTTCCAAGAAAAAAGCAGGCAGCACCGTGGTACGTGCGGAAGCTCGCCGACTGCTTCTGGAGGAGACAAAGACCAAAAAGGGGGAAATGAAGACCTTCGAATTTGTAGTGAACAAGCGTTCTCCGAAAATTGACGACAAGGAATCTGTGCGACTGAAGCCTCGCGAGAAAAACGGACATTTCAGTTGGGATGACAGACTCACGTTGGAGTTTACTGGCACAGAACCTGTTGTCAGCAAAATAGAAATCACACCCGACGACAAGGCTACAACCATTTTCCTGTGCGGAAATTCTACCGTCGTAGACCAAGCCTTCGAACCTTATGCCAGTTGGGGACAGATGATTCCCCGTTGGTTTGACACCAACATCTGCATTTCCAACCAAGCGGAAAGCGGACTCACAGCGGGCTCATTCATTGCCCAGAACAGACTCGACAAAGTGTTGTCAATGATGAAGAAAGGAGACTATGTGTTCTGTGAATTCGGACACAACGACCAGAAGGAACATCGCCCGGGTGACGGAGCTTGGTATAACTTCGTCCATAACCTGAAGATTTTCATTGACAATATACGCAAAAAAGGCGGAAACATCGTCTTCATCACCCCAACACAACGCCGAAAATTCGACAACAGCAAAACAAAAATCGAGGAGACTCATGGCGATTATCCTGACGCTATGCGTGCCGTGGCAAGACGCGAAAATGTGCCAGTCATCGAACTGCACGACATGACCCGCACCTTCTTCGAGACCTTGGGCTACGACAACAGTACCAAAGCGCTCGTCCACTACCCCGCCAACACTTATCCCGGCCAGAAACAAGCACTTGCCGACAACACCCATTTCAACCCGTATGGTGCTTATGAGGTGGCTAAAATGGTGGTGATGGGAATGAAGCAACTCGACCTTCCGATTGTGAAAGACCTTCGTCCTGATTGGAAAGACTTCTCTCCCGCACATCCCGACGACTATAATAAGTTCGTGTGGTACAACTCGGTCAAGACCGACACCACCAAGCCTGACGGCAACTGATCCGTTCCATACAAGTTTCTGTAAACACTTATTAAAAGAAGAACAAAATGAACAAAAGAAATATCATTCTATTTTCGGCTGCCCTCTTGGGATTGTTACCATTGAATGCCGCCGTGAGAGATACGGTCAATATCGACATGGGCTGGCAATTCCATCGCGGAGACCTTGACCTCAACAAGTTGGCCTCCAGTCAAATGGAGAGTGTAAACCTGCCACACGATTTCCAAATAGGACAGAATTGGGTAGCCCCCGATGCATCCGAACGTCCCGACAACAGCGACGCTGGAGCCAATGTGAAAAGCCGCCTCAGCCCCCGTGGTTTTAAGGAAATGGGTATCGGTTGGTACCGCTACGCCTTGACACCCGAGGCTGAGTGGAAAGGAAAACGCATTGTACTCGATTTTCAAGGCATCATGCTTGTGGGTGATGTCTTTCTGAACGGCAAGCGCATCGGTGGCACCGACTATGGCTACCTGGGATTTGACATGGACATCACCGACTTATTGAAGTTTGGACAAGAAAACGAAATCGCAGTCAAAGCAGACACACGCAATCCCAACAATTCACGTTGGTATACAGGTGGAGGTTTGTTCCGTGACGTGAACATCATTGTGACCGACAAGAACCTCTACTTCCCCCGCCATCCGCTTTTCATCCGAACTACAGACAACAACAAGGTGGACATTCAGGCAGAAATCATGTGCCGTGCAAAGATGAAAGCTATCCCTGTCGGTGTGAGAATCCTTGATGCCGAGGGCAAAGTTGTGGCAGAGCAGAAACAGGATATCGCCTTCAACGCGAAATGGAGAGACCGCGAATATCCGCTCCAGACCATCCGTCTCGACAACGCAAAGCTATGGTCTTGTGAGACACCTTATTTATATACAGCAGAAGTCACGCTCTACAATACCGACGGCACTGTGGCAGACCGTATCAAAGAGTCATTCGGGGTGCGCACCATTGAGATGTCACCCGAGTTTGGACTGAAACTCAATGCCAAGAAGGTACTGCTCAAGGGATGGGCCAATCACCACACGCTCGGTGCCCTCGGTGCCGCAGCCTACCCTCGTGCCATCGAGAAACGTCTGAAACTGATGAAGGCATTCGGATTCAACCACGTGCGCACCTCACACAATCCCTACAGCGAAGATTTCCTCCGCCTGTGTGACAAATATGGAATTCTCGTTGTGGACGAGTTGTATGACAAGTGGCTCACCCAATACGCAGGTGGACGTGCGGACTGGACTTCCCTTTGGCAGTATGACGTGCCCGAATTTGTCAAGCGAGACCGCAACCATCCTTCTGTCGTAATGTGGAGTTTAGGCAATGAACTGCAACAATACGCCAACCTTCCATTCAACGATTGGGGTGTGACAGCTTATAAATTGCAGCGTGAACTGCTCCACCGCTATGACAACACACGTCTCACCACTGTAGCTATGCACCCACGCTATCGCAGTTTGGACACCGACTCCATCCCGGCTCCACTCGCCATTGCCACCGATGTCAACTCCTACAATTATCGCTACATGTACTTCCCTGGCGACAGTCGTCATTATCCCAACAAGATGTTCTATCAAAGTGAGGCCAGTGTAGCCGCCATGGGCCCCAACTTCTTTGAGATGAACCGCGACAAAGTGATTGGCTTGGCTTATTGGGGAGCCATCGATTATCTCGGAGAGAGCCAAGGGTGGCCTATCAAGGGATGGAACAATGGAGTGTTTGACCTGTCCTTGCAGCCTAAGCCCAACGCCTACTTTGTGAAGAGTTTCTTCTCTGACGAACCGACTGTCCACATCGGCATCATTGAAAAAGGCGGTGACACAGGACTGTGGAATGGTGTCAAGACCAGTACAGGCTCACAATCTGAATGCTGGAACCGAAAGCCAGGAAGCAAAGTTTCGCTCTACACCTATACCAACGGCGACGAAGTGGAATTATTTGTCAACGGCAAAAGCCTCGGCAAAAAGCAAAACAGCAGCAATCCACAGGAACGCAACCGCATCAAATGGGATAATGTAGACTATGCGGCAGGATACATCGAGGCAGTGGCTTACAAGAATGGGAAGATATTTGCCCACCACAAAATTGAGACGACAGGTGACGCCGTTGCCCTCCAAGTATTGCCAGACCAAGAGACATGGCATGCCGACGGAAAGGATTTGATCCATGTGCGCATCCATGCTGTGGACAAGAAAGGTCGCCGTGTGCTGTATGCAGGAGACAAGCTGCGCTTCTCTGTCAACGGAGACGCAACCATTGTCGGTGTCGACAACGGCGACATCACGTCTGACGAGCTCCATACTGGCAACACCCGCAGTCTTTATCAAGGTTCAGCCCTTGTCATCCTCAGATCAGGAACCCACCCTGGCAAGGTGACATTGAACATCGACAGCGACAAATACAAGAGCAAGCAAATCAAACTGAGCACCTTATAATAATATAAGGAAATATTTCCTTATCAACAAGGACGATGCCATTCCAAGCATCGTCCTTGTTTTCTTTCTGAAAGCCGCGGATATTTGATATAAATCAAAATTCAATGCTCAAAAATCAAATAATAAGTTGCTTTTGTCTATCCTTTATGTTATCTTTGCAAACAAATAACACAAATCGAATCTTATATAGCCAATCATGGAAATCAATAACAACACCAAGTATTATTTCGCCGTAGACTTGGGTGCGACTAGTGGACGAACAATCCTTGGCTCGCTCGGTGACGGCAAGTTTGAACTGGAAGAAATCACCCGTTTCGACAACAATCTCATCGAAACTGGCGGACATTTCTATTGGGATATCTATGCCCTGTACAATGAAATTATCAAAGGTCTGAAAACTGTTGCCCAACGTGGTGTCAAGATCAGCTCTATCGGTATCGACACTTGGGGTGTTGACTTTGTATGTATCGGTGAAGACGGAGCTATTCTGCGCAACCCTCTCGCCTACCGCGATCCTCACACCTTTGGAGCTATGGAGGACTATTTCCAACAGAAAGTGAGCAAGGAGGAGGTGTACAACATCACCGGCATCCAGTTCATGAACTTCAATTCGATATTCCAACTCTATGCCATGCGTCGTGCGGACAACTCCGCTTTGAAGAACGCAAGCAAAATTCTCTTCGTACCCGATTGTTTGAGTTTTATGCTTACAGGCAATGAGGTGTGCGAATATACCATTGCTTCCACAAGCCAGTTGCTCGACCCACGCACTAAGCAGCTTGACGAGAAACTGCTCGCCAGTTTGGGACTGAGCCGCAGCAAGTTTGGAAGAATGGTCAACCCTGGCGACATGGTCGGCACACTCACCGCAGAGGTGCAGAAGATGACTGGTCTAGGTCCTGTGCCCGTGATTGCCGTAGCTGGCCACGACACCGGCAGCGCTGTAGCAGCCGTACCTGCAAAAGACGAAAAATTTGCCTATCTGAGTTCAGGCACTTGGAGCTTGATGGGTATCGAGACCAAAGATGCCATCATCAACAATGTGAGTTATGAGCGAAACTTCACTAACGAAGGCGGCATCGACGGCACAACACGTTTCTTGAAGAACATCTGCGGCATGTGGCTCTACGAGCGTTGTCGTCAGGAATGGCCTGAAGTCAAGGGCATGTCTCACCCACAACTGCAAGGTGAGGCCATGGCTTGTGAGCCATTCAAATGTCTCATCAATCCCGATGACCAAATGTTTGCCAATCCATCATCCATGGTAGAAGCCATCAAGACATACTGTAAGCAACACGGAGAACCTATCCCCGAGGGACACGCAGAAATCTGCCGTTGCATCTTCGACAGTCTTGCACTCCGCTATCGACAGGTGTTCTCCTATCTGCAAGAGATGGCAGACTTCCCCATCGAGGTGCTCCACATTATCGGTGGTGGATCGAAGAACGTCTATCTCGACCAATTTACGGCAAATTCGCTCGGAGTAAAAGTATTGGCAGGCCCACAAGAAGGAACCGCCATCGGCAACATCATGCTCCAAGCCAAGGCTTCCGGTGATGTGAACGATATTTGGGATATGCGCCGCATCATCGCTGCCAGCATCGAGTTGCAGGAATTCGAACCTAAGGACAAGAGCGAATGGGATGCTGCCTACAAGAAGTATCTCAGCATCACAGAGAACAAATAAAAAAGAACAAACCATAAAAACCATAAACAATGAATGCAGAACAGATTAAAAAGAACTATGAAGTAGCAAAAGAGCGCTATGCCGCTCTGGGTATTGATACAGACAAGGCCATTGAGTTGTTGGAGAAGACTCCTATCTCTCTGCACTGCTGGCAGGCAGACGACGTTGTAGGTTTTGAGCGCAATGTGGCTGCATCTGGTGGTATCCAAACCACAGGCAACTATCCTGGCAAGGCACGCAATATCGATGAACTGCGTCAAGATATTGAAAAGGTAAAGTCAATGTTGGCTGGTACTTTCCGTCTCAATCTCCACGAGACCTACGGAGAATTTGGCGGCAAGTTTGTTGACCGTGACCAAGTTGGTGTTGAACACTTCCAGGGATGGATGCAGTGGGGTAAAGAGCACGATATGAAACTCGACTTCAACTCCACCTCATTCTCTCACCCTAAGAGCGGAAACCTCACACTCTCCAACCCTGATAAGGAAATCCGTGACTTCTGGATCGAGCACACCAAGCGTTGCCGCCGCATCGCAGACGCTATGGGTAAGTATCAGGGCGACCCATGTATCATGAACATCTGGATTCATGATGGAAGCAAGGACCTCACCGTGGAAAAGGCTCGCTATCGTCAGATTTTGAAGGACAGCCTTGATGAAATTCTCGCAGAGAATTTGCCAAACATGAAGTCTTGTCTCGAGGCTAAGCTCTTCGGTATCGGTCTTGAGGCTTACACTGTAGGCTCCAACTACTTCTACACAGGCTACTGCGCCAAGAACAATGTCATCTACACACTCGACACAGGTCACTACGAGCCAACAGAGAATGTTTCCGACGCTGTTTCTGCTCTCTTGCTCTATGTTCCAGAGTTGATGCTCCACGTTTCTCGTCCTATGCACTGGGATTCCGACCACGTGACCTTGTTCGACGACAATACTCGCAACCTCTTCTCTGAATTGGTTCGCGCCAACGCACTCAATCGTGCCCACATCGGTCTCGACTACTTCGACGCTTCCATCAACCGTATCGGTGCTTACATCATCGGTGTTCGCGCTGCTCAGAAGTCTTTGCTCCAGGCATTCCTCGAGCCACTCGCAACACTGCGTAAATACGAGGACGAGGGCAAACTCTTCGAGCGTCTCGCTCTCCTCGAAGAGGCCAAGACACTGCCAATGGGCGCTGTCTACGACTACTTCAACCTGAAGAACAATGTGCCTGTAGCAGAAAGCTATCTCGCCGATGTTGAGAAATACGAGGCTGAGGTGCTCTCTAAGAGAAACTAATACATAAAGGAATAAAGATTTTATAATATAAGGTCGGAGACCTCAGAGTGCTCTGAGATTTCCGACCTTTCTTATATAAACAATCATGGAAATTATCATTGGACTACTTATCATAGCTATCGGTGCGTTCTGTCAGTCAAGTTGCTACGTGCCTATCAACAAAATCAAGAATTGGAGTTGGGAGTCTTACTGGCTCATTCAGGGCGTGTTTGCATGGATTATCTTCCCCTTACTTGGTGCCTTACTCGCCGTTCCAGCAGGCCATTCTCTCTGCGAACTCTTTGCCAACAGCAATGCCACCAATATTTGGATGACTGTCTTATTCGGTGCTCTTTGGGGTGTAGGCGGACTCACATTCGGTCTCTCCATGCGCTATCTTGGCGTGGCTCTCGGACAATCTATTGCCCTGGGTACTTGCGCTGGACTTGGCACCATCATGGGCCCTGTGCTCCTCAACATCTTCTTCCCTGAGACCGACGCGCTAAGCAAACTCACCTTTGCCGTGATTCTCGGTGTGGTGGTCACACTCATCGGTATCGCCATCATCGGTGTGGCTGGTTCCATGAAGTCGGCTTCACTTTCTGAAGAAGAAAAGAAAGCTGCCGTGAAAGACTTCAACTTCCCCAAAGGTCTCGCCATCGCCCTGCTCGCAGGTTTCATGAGCGGATGTTTCAACGTGGGTCTTGAGTTTGGTAAAGACATCAACTTCGGCGACCTCACTCCCGACATGTACAAGACTCTTCCCGCCACATTACTCGTAACATTGGGTGGTTTTGTTACCAACGCTATCTACTGCTTCTTCCAAAATGCAAAGAACAACACCTGGAGCGATTACAAAAACGGCAGTGTTTGGGGCAACAACCTCGTGTTCTGCGCTTTGGCAGGAGCCTTGTGGTACAGTCAATTCTTCGGTCTGTCACTCGGCAAGGGTTTCCTCACAGAGTCACCTACGCTGATGACCCTCTCCTTCTGCATCTTGATGGCCCTCAATGTGGTGTTCTCCAATGTATGGGGCATCATCCTCAAAGAATGGAAAGGTTGCTCTTCTAAGACCATTGCCGTTCTCATTCTCGGCATCATTGTCTTGGTCGTATCTTGCTTCCTTCCCCAACTCATCTAAACAGCAAAAGAAACGACAACATTCTACACCCCCTCGGAAGAAGGCACATCCTCTTCCGAGGGGGTTCTATATTCCATACCATCACAAAAGTCTTGCCCCATATTTTCCGTTTCCGATTCTGTTAGGATGCAGAAGTAACAGAGCGCTCCAAATTTAGCTTATTTATTTGATTTCACCTATCTTTTACAAAAAAATTAAAACCCTGCCTCAAAAAAGGACTATTGTCTTCCAACTTCTCTTTAGATGTTGTTTATGCATTATGGTTAGAATCGCATACAAATATTCATTCCAAGAGTTTTATTGGTATAGAACGGTATTCCCACAGCCTTGAAAGTCGTCTAGTGGCATTTCGACTTTGTGAAGATTTTAGGATATAGCCAATAAGCGAGCTTTGTGCTGACTATACCTATACCCGGCAACAGCATCATTAAAATAATGACGGTCATTGTAAATCCGTATATCCCCTGTAGCCGCAGCTATCAGATACCCAGAATATCCTATCCATGGGGACACTTCTTTATATTCTTGATCATTAGTGTCCCGTTAAAATCGGGACACTAATGAAATTATATCTTAAATATCGGAGACATTTCAAGAGATTTCTTTCCACATATAATTTTTGTCCTCAGAACCAACACATTGGCATAGAACTATCCGGAAAATAAAATCCCATGAAACCCGCCAATCGCCATTGGAAGACTTCATGGGAAGAAGTTGAAGAGAGAGATTATCTAATTTTATTCAAAGCTACTCAGCAGACGACCCGCCAAAGAAATCGTGTTGGCATCCATCGTGGCAAGACGTGAGCGGATGAAGGTAGAGATGCCCTTGAGTGTTGTCTTGTCCTTCGTGTCGATGAGACGGGTGAGGTTGAGGATGAGCAGTGTGCGGTCACGAGGATTGAGTTGACTATACATCTTGTCGCAGTTGGCCAAGAACGTTTGGTCTTCATCTTTCACACGACTCTCAATCAGACTGAACATCGGTGCATACTCATACGTCTTGTCCAATTGCAGGCTCAGTATTTGTTGTTTCAATGCCTGATAGTCCGTTTCCTGGTATTTGTGCTCACGCAGCATATAGCCCGAGAAATAGCTTGTCAATGCATTGTGACAGAGTTGTTGGATACGGGCATCTATCTGACCTTTCACCTTTTTGTCAAACTTGTCGTGGTTGGCCAACAAGAATTTGGCTTTCTCATCATCAAGACTCAACGTATAGCGAGTAAAGAGGAAAGCATTGTCGGCAGACAGCCGCTTGCTGTCGGAGAGCGAGTTGAAATAGTCGTTGATGACCTTGAATCCTTCGGTTTCCTTCTGTTGCTCCATCAAATACAGCGCATAGCTATTGATGAGGTCGGGTGTACGTTTCCCCTCTTCATACAGTTGCTTCATGCGTTCCGGAGCGCGGTTAGGATCAGTGCCCGACGCTATCTTGTTGATAAACTCATCGGCATCCATCGCCCCCTTGGCTTCCATACGCTGCTTGCCATCGGCATCCACTACTACATAGGTGGGATAAGCCCTGACATTGTATTTTGTGGCAAGCGTTTTCCCCTCCTTCTCGGCATTGAGCTTGAGACAGACGAACTTGCCATTGAAATAGTCACCCACTTTTTTTTGTGGGAACACATCGCGCGCCATCATCTTACAAGGGCCACACCAATCTGTATAAAAGTCGATGAACACCATTTTCTTCTCCTTCTTGGCAGCAGTCAATGCGTCGTCAAAAGAGATGTTGCGGAAATTGGTCTGTGCCAAGGCTGGCAGAGTGAAAGCCGATAAAAGCATCCCTGCCAAAATATTACTTGTTTTCATGTGTTTTTTGTTCTGTTTATGTGTGCGGACAAGCCTCATCGGCCGTCCGCACACTATAGTCAATAAGATTAGTCCGGACAATTGCGGTATTCCACCTTGACAACCTTCAAGTTTGTCTTCCATGGATAATTTGGGGTAGCATACTCCTTTTCTTTCATACCAAGAACATTAGGATCATCTTCCATCTCAAACTTATAAACCGTACCTTTTTCTGTTGGTGAATAAGTTGCGACAATGACATCGTCCGGATTGCCTGCAGAGTCGTAATCCATAGCCAAATAAGTGACCTCTCCATTGAAAGACTTAATCTTGGCTGCCTTTTTGGTATTATAGTTGTATGCCCACACATCATTACCCACAGCATAAAGCAGAATGGGTTGCTGGGAATAGAACGCATAATGACTGGCCTTGTCTATATCCACTGCGGCAGTTTTGTCAATTGTTCTCGCAAGAGATTTTGTAAAGCCATTAGCATAGGTACTGGCTATAGAGAACATGTAGACATAGTAATTGCCATCAGCATCATTCATCAGTGCATAAGAGGCACCCTTGTTGCCATAACCATTCTCGCCATAGACCAAATCACGTACAGGAGAGTATTTAGTCTGATCCAAACTGAACGGTGTTTCTGAAGTCTCTGTATAATCGGCCAAATTCGTCATCGAATAATAAGCGGCATTCTGTCTTACAAACTTGTGCTTTGTCTTATCATAGAAAGCGATGGCACTCACATACGATGAATTTGCCTTGTAAAATACATAGGGTGACAATTCCGTCAACTCACTCGAACCTGAGGTATAACAATTGATAGGATTTCCATAGTTTTCACCCTGGTAGAGTGTGCCAAAGAATGTCGCCTGGTCAGTCATGACACAGCGCCATGTTCCCGAAGTCATCATGTTTGAAGGACCAAAGGCATGCGGTTGGATGTCAAGAACCTTGAAAGGTTTGTGAATGGTTGTAATCGTGTTCCATATCACATCATCCATAGAATGGTCATTGACATTGATTTTGGAGTCTGTTGCTGTATAGCTTAACTGATAAGACCCGTCTTTTGTAATAGCCCACAAACCTTCAAGATCAGTTCTGATACTGCGGTCGCCAAGGAAGATCAAGTTTTCCGCGCCTTTTATTTTGGCAGTGTTGTTGAACATATCTGTAATAACAGCCGTATCTTTCTCTTCAATCATACCGACAAAATCAATACCACATGTTCCATCCTCCTTGTCACCGAAGAGATAAAAGCCACGTACATACGGACTCAATACTCGAAGGTTTGTGCTTGCCTGGGTTTTCAGTTTTGATTCCTTATCCATTGCGATGAAATAAAGCGTGTAATCACCTGGTTTCACACCTTTCAAGGAATAGTTCAAGTCCTTTTCACGACTGATTGTCGTGTGTTCATGTTTGTCCTGTCCAATTGTTGATTTGCACAAGAACCATTCACAATCGAAGGCACTGGCATCATCACCAGACAAAGAACCTGTCAACTGAACTGGAACATTCAAGTCTTCAATGTCTGCGACTTTATAATACTGACTTTCAATTCCTTCAATTTTTGCCTCATTGATTGGATGCATATCGTTGCATCCTTCATCTTCCACACAAGAAGAGAAAGCCAATAAAGCAAGCATATATAGAAAACTATATTTCTTTTTCATAATCTTCCGCATTATCTATATTTATAATATGTTTCAGGTTTGGTATAGGCATACCAAGCATCCTTTCCACCCAAGGTCGTGACGTAACTCACCCACATCATTGTGCCATCTTCATCCAATACCGGATCCTTGGCTTGTGCACGCTTGATAAGTTCTTGTGCCACTTGCTGACTGATGGCTGTGGCTCGTCCTAACGGCATCTTTTCATTCGTGAAATCAAAGATGTTCGTTCCTGTCACTTCCATAATATACTTATATTTCTTAGCCGAGAATTTTCCGAACAAACCGCCTGCTTCTGTGCCAAACCAGCCTGTAGGACGAACAAGTACATCATCAACAAACAAGTTGTGGAATCTGGCATTGGTATTCTTGTTAAACTCCCTTACAGGATTGTCCGCATTATACATACCAGGATAGTCACCATATTGATTGAAATTCAAGGCGAAATATTTATTGGGAAGTATTTCCAGTTGAAATTTCAAGGTGTCTCCCTCCATGCGTGCAGTACGATGGAAAGTGACATTGACTATAGTATTTCTTTCTCCAGCCTTTATCGCATACTGCTGTTCCAATGGTTCGTATTCCGTATTCTCTTCCAAATCCGTGCTGTCTTTTCTGACGATAACCGTGAATGGTCTGTCATAGTCCTTGACATCACCTGTCGCGGAAATCTTGAGAGAAATCGTTGTATCATTGGACAGGATGTTGCCAAAGGTCACTTCTGAATAATTCCAGCGTGCCCACTTACTCGTTTCAATCCATTTCGCACCTCGTCTCACATCAAAGTAGAGACTATCTTCTCCTTGAAAAGTCATCAGATCTTTCTCACAGCTTGAAAGTGCGAACATCGCCGTGACAAGAGTCCACATTGTCAATATCTTGTTTTTCATTGCTTGTCCTCCGTTATTTTGTGATTCGTTTGTTGGCTTCCACCTCAGGCATAGGCCATACATATTGTGACAACTGTACTTTAAACACGCCCTCCAGTGGAGCCTCTGGTGTCCAATAGCTACCTTCTTGTCCGAATTCGCTGCCAGACATCATTTCTTTCATGGCCTTGCGTTTGTAATAATAGAACATCTGTCCTTCTCCTATCTCCTCACGCATAAACTCCCGATAAATATATTTTTGGATTTCCTCCGGTCCATCCGTGTCCTTCAATTCGAGTTTAACACAGTTGCGGGCCGCACGAATTTCGTTGATATATTCCATTGATTCCTGTGGTGTCTGGGCACATTCTGCAGCAATGAGATACACCTCGCTCATTCTTATCAGAGGAATCATATAACGGAATGGCACATCTTGTGTCGCATCCATATACTTATTGAAAGCTATCACATTCTGTTTCTTGGCTTCCACCTCTGAACTTTGAATGGTCAATTCCTCCACCGACCATTGGCTGCTACGGCGAATATCTCCAAAGTCATCATAGAAATAGGTCAATTTTGAGAATATGTCACCGTCTTCAAGCGACGTTCCCTTGAAATAGAGCATACTATTGATGTCTCCCCTTGAACTGAACAAGCTTTCATAGGAATTCTTGCGACTCTGATTGTAAAGGGAGAACATGACCTCTGGAGAGAACACGCGGTCTGGATTGTCAGAATTGGTCACGGCATTTTTCTTTATCCAAGGGAACACACTCTTTTCCTTATTTTCCTTTATGATTTCCAAGGCTGTATTGTAAGCATTTTCCTTATCTCCTATCCAAAGGTAAACTCTTGCCTTAAGAGCCTTAACGGCATAATAGTTGAGACGGAATTGGCGATAGCGGAATGTGTTTCTCTCATTAGGATCTGAAGAGTCTCCCAACATGGCTCCATTTGTACGGATTTTGTCGTCTTTCAACAGTTGCTCCGCCTCATTCAGGTCACGCAGAATTTTCCCAGCCACCTCTTTAGCAGAAAGCAAGGGCTGGATTTGCTTGGAAGAAGTTTCCTGATAAGGCATGACAATTGTATTCTCTGTATCTGAAGAATAGATAGGACCATAGAGACGAAGCATGTCAAAATGGAAGAATGCGCGCAAGGCAAGCGCCTCACCTTTCACATAAGGGTAGTATAATTTCGTCAAATGTGTACCCGACTCATCACAATGGTCAAGCAGCGTATTGATGTTGGCTATATATCCATAAAGTGCTGTCCAGATAGAATTAGACATACTTTTAAATGCTCCTTGTGAATATTGGAGTTGCGCATAAACATTTTGATTGTGATTGGTATTTTTCTCCACATCATAATACTGTGCCATAACATCAAGCATTCCCATTGAGAGCGTACTTCCATATTGTTCGTTCATCTTGGTGTAGATGCCGTTAAGTGCAGAGATGTAACCCTCATCGTTCTCAAACAGCATGTTTTCCATGATGGAGTCTTCCATATCCACCTGAAGCCAGTCGTTACATGATGTCGTCGTTGCCGTAATGGCGAGCGAGACGAGCCCGAGTTTAAATATATTTCTTAATTTCATAGTTGTCTGTATTATGTGTTAGAAACGAAGACCGATAGAAGCCGAAACGCTTCTCGAGAATGGATAGTCGAGTCCACGCTCTTCCTTGACTGTAGAAAGGCGGAACAGATTGTTGGTGTACATACGCAGATAAATGGATGACAATCCTGCCGCCTTCAGCCAAGTGGCTGTGGTATTCTCATAGCCCAACGAGATGCTGGTACACTGCAAGGTGTTCTCATCTGCCACAAAACGGGTCGACATATTTGTCGGTGACGTATCATCGATACGCTTGAACTTGGCTCTGTCTCCTGGTTTCTGCCAACGGTCGTGAAGTGCGCGACGGTCTTGATTGTATTTGATGGACGCGTCACTGATATTCTCCACCTTTGACAGAAGGGTGTTCAAAGTAGTCTGCCCACCCACACGATAAGAGAAGTTCATGCCGAAGGAGAATCCTTTCCAGCGCACTGTGGTTCCAAAGTTTCCCTGCGCTTTAGGTGTCGTATCACCGACTTCCACCTCGTCGTCCGCACTCCATTTATAGGTGTATGTTCCATCCTTCTTGACGAATAGTTCATTTCCATTAGCTGGATCTATACCAAGGGAGCGTACTGTCCACAAAGCGGAAGTGCTGGCGCCATCATAATAGCGAATCAAGGTTTGGGAAGCCCTACCTTCTTGATTAAGTTTTTCAAGGGCATCGCCAATGTTGTAATACTTGGTTGTAGTATGCAGCAAGTTGCCTGTCATACGCCAAACGAAATCACGTTGTTTGATGATGTCCACACCGACAGTGACAGTGAAACTGCGGTTGTCCGTCGCACCAATGTTCATCGGTATGCTTGACACACCCGTAGAGGTGGGCTGGTCGACAGAAATCAATTCAGGATCAGACTTACGGATATTGTAGTCCAGGGTCAAAGATAGGCGGGTGTTGAACAACAAGGCATTGAGACCGAAGTTATGAGTGCGGGTACGCTTCCACTTCAAGTCTTGGTTTCCCCACTGAGACACGATGGCTGCCAAGCCGAAGGGGTTGGGATAGGATGTGTAGTAGTTATACACATTGTTGGCCAGTTTGGCATTCACATTCTGGTTGCCTGGGTTACCATAAGTATATCTCAACTTCAGAGAGTTCACATATTTGTTCTTCTTGAAGAAATGCTCGTTATGGATATTCCATGCCACACCAAGAGAGTATGTGGTGGAGAAAGGATTGTTTACACCAAACACGGAAGCTCCATCCGAACGGACATTGAAGTCGAAGAGATAACGCATATCATAGGCATAGTTTCCATTCATGTAGAAGCTGGCGGAGCGGGTCTTTGTCACCGAGGAGGTCGGTTTGCTTCCCTCTGCATAACCATTGGAGAAGTTCGGATTCCAGAACTTGTCGCTGATATAGCCTCGAGTTGAATTGGACGCACTGGTCGTGCTTCGTTCTGAAAGTTGGGCACCACCCACAAGGTTAAACGTGTGCACACCTATCATGCCACCGTAACTGGCAATCAAACTTCCATCATAGTTGGTGCCGTTATTGTCCGTACGCGAATAGTTACCGCGTTTGATTTCGTCTGTACCCAGGAACGAAGTGTCATAAGGAGAACGGAAAGCCTCACTCTTTCCTCTTGATGTGGTGAATCCGAAACGGCCATTGATACGCAAAGCCGGAATGGGTCGGTATTCCACATTAAAGTTGTTGTTCACCTGGATTTCATCTCCTCGGTTGAAACTCTTCTGCTGATAGTTCCACAGAGGATTGTAGACATACTGTGTACCTGTCGATGTCTCATAGGTTTCAAGCACACGATATACTTCTCCGTTTTCGTCACGCTTGGCATAATATGGATTGGCGGAAGAGAAATCGCGGAAAGGTACCACATTCTCATCAGACTTGGTGTAATAAACGTTGGTCTGATTCGAGAAATTGAACTTGTCCACACGATATGAGATATCCACAGAGCCATCAATGTTCTGACGGTCTGAGTTTTTCATCACACCATCATTGTCCCTGTAACGGAAAGTCAATCCATAGCGGAACGCTGAGTCACCGCCTTCGGCATTGAAGCTATGGTCGTGGGAGAAGCCTGTGCGCAAAGGCTCGTTCATCCAATAGGAGTCGAGTCCTGCCACCACATTCTTGTAGCGGGAATAATAGGTAGCGCGGTTGACATCATTCTCGATTTCACCATTTTCATCAAGAATGCCATAATATCCTGACAGTTTTTCAAACTGAAGTTTCTCACTGGCGTTCATCAGATTATAGTCGCTCAAGTCTGCCCAACTGAGGTTATAGCTTCCGTTATAAGTAAAGCGCAACTTGCCCGCTTCAGGCTTTTTCGTCTCCACAACGACCACGCCATTGGCGGCCTTGGAACCATAGATGGCTGTAGAGGCGGCATCCTTCAGGATGGTGATGCTCTCGATGCGGTCCATACTCATGTCGGAGATGCGCTCAAGCGTTGTCTCGAAACCGTCGAGAATGAAAAGTGGACGGTCTGGATCTGTGCCATACTTGTCGGACAACCCATTGATACTGGTTGTACCGTTGATATTGACATTCATTCGGGCATTCGGGTCGGAACCTGCCAGATTGTTTTCCACGATAACGAAGGATGGGTCAAGGGCACTGAGGCTCTGCAGCACGTTTTGGTTGCCAATAGCCTTCAGGTCTTCCTGTTTGAATGAAGAGGCTGAACCTGTAAAGCTCTCTTTCTTACGGGTGAAGATACCTGTCACCACGGTCTCGCCAATAGAATTGGAATTGGGTTGCAGACGGACGGTGTTTTTCTTGCCTTGTTGCATGCGGACGTCTTGCACCTTCATGCCTATATAGAAGAACGAAAGCGTGTGTTTGCCGGCAGGCAGCAACACCTTGTATTCACCGTTCTCGTCTGTGACAGCCAACACCTTGTTGTTCTTGTCCTTCACACTCACACCCACCAACGGTTGATCATCCTCGTCAACAACCACACCCCGATAGAGGATGCCTCGTGATCCGGCATTCGCTTGGTTGGTTACATTCTGGTTTCCTCTCACATTCTGTGCAAAAGCCGTAGATGCCAATGGGGAAAGTCCCAATAGCGCACAAGCCACAATCAGTTGCCTTGCTTCTACCGTCCTGCCAGAATAGCTAAAAGACCTTGAGCCTTTTCTAAACAGTTTGCCCATAAAAATTCAATGTTAAGTTAATTAATCTCTCTTCGTTTATTGCAATGAATCAAGTAAATAGTCAGGCTTGCGCCGACTCTTTTGTCAAATTATCGTTTAATGTGTACTTGACCTTACATGCCGTAACCGACGGCTGTATATATGCAACAGTTTAGTTTATCGGTTGCAAAGATATGCCATAATGTTTTAAGTTGCAAACTTTTCTTTAATTATTTTTATATTTCCTGCGATTTTTCTTGCTTTGTGCGCTGAAAAGATATCTTTTCTCTTAAATTTATCTACATTTTATAATTTATCATTAACTTTGCAGACATGATTTCAAAAGATAGTATTGAGGAGGCTTTTTGCTTCTTCCACCAAAAATGGCGCGTGTACGAACGTTCCACCATTCCCCGTCAAAAGGAGGATATCGAGTATGCCATTTCTTCCTATGTGGAAAGTATGAGCCAAGAGCTCTATGAGCATATCGCTGAAGGGAAACGGCATTTCCTGCTCGACCATACTTCGTTCGAGCAAGAAATGCCGTTGGCTGTGGAGCGGTTGGAGCGCATGATGGAGTGACGCCACCGCTTCCCCCTTAAAGAGATTGCATGTTATTGTCCGCCAAGGCGGTCAAAAAAGACGATGATTTCTTCCCAAGTCTTAAATTCGTCGCTTCCTATCTCTAT
>CAKPTK010000005.1 GCA_934190685.1 uncultured Prevotella sp. | reverse complement strand
GTGCTGCTCGACAACCCCGACGCCAACATCGTGGTGGCTCCTTCCGACCAGGCTGTCTTCGACGAGGCGGCTTTTGTGCGGGATGTGGAGCGTGCGTTGGTTTTCGTGACCGAGAATCGGAACGCTTTGGTGCTGGGGGTAAAGCCGACAAGACCAGAACCGGGCTATGGCTATATTCAGACCGGCGATGAGGCAGGGGCGGAGGATGTCTTCAAGGTGAAGTCGTTCACCGAGAAACCCGACCGGCAGTTTGCCCAGATGTTTATGGACAGTGGGGAGTTCTACTGGAACACAGGCGTGTTTATCTCCAATGCCCGTTTCATGCTCGACAACCTACGCCGCCTGTTCTGTGAGATCAGCGACCGCAACGACCTCGCTTTTTCCGGGGCTGCGGTGGGAAATGAGGCGGAATATGTGCGCGACAATTTCGTGGCCTATCCCAATGTCCCTTTAGACTATGCCGTGCTGGAGAAGACTGCAGGAGTGAGTGTGATGATCAGTCATTTCGGTTGGGCGGATCTCGGCACATGGCATGGCATTTATGAGTCGCTCAACAAAGGGGGCGAGGACAATGTGGCAATAGACTCGGACGTGATGTTTGAGAATTGCAGCAACAACATTGTCAAGGTGCCCAAGGGCAGGTTCGCAGTCATCAATGGACTGGACGGCTACATTGTGGCGGAGCAAGACAACGTGCTGCTCATCTGCAAGAAAGAAGACTCGTCGGCACTGATCAGAAAATATGTCAACGAACTGAAAGTGAAAGAGAAAAACGAGTATATTTAATATTAGAAAGGAGGTGGCTTATGAGCATCGCAAAAACAGCAAATCAGGCCGTGTTGTCAAATCAAGGAAACATGACATCATTTAGATATGTAGATTGTAATATCCGTTTCCGCACTCCTTCTATATTGAAGAAATATACAGAAGTGAAAAATTGGGACAATGGATACTTGGTGGTTATGGCAGACTACGATGGAATAGGCATAACGGAAGAATATATTGACTTGGTTCCTATTCTTCAGAATCTCTATATAAATCCTTCTACATTTTTAAAAAACATTCAAAGTGTAAAGATTGGAAACTATGAACAATGACGATTTATTAAAAGTTGTTTCTGCTGCAGACATGATCGTTTGTGGTTATGCATTCACGAAAGCAGATGAAGGCAATGTTCGTGTGTTGGACCTTAGGGAACCGCACCATGCTTTGGTTTTATCCTCTCAAGGCGAAGTGCTTGAAACCACAATGGATGATGTTGAATTGAGTATAGTGGAGGATTATTGGAAAAAGAATAAGAAATATCTGGAAGAATCTTATGCCGAAGTATTTTGATTTTAAAGTCTGTGGTTACTATTTGTATTTCACCTCTCATTGCATTATAGAAGCCATGCATGTGCATGCTAGTGACAAACGCTTGACCGAATCGGGATCAGCTAAATTGTTTGTGAGGGGAAATGGTGACACAGAAGTGAAAGTACGAGGCATACTAACAGATAAGTAACTTCGTATCATTCGCAACTTTATAAAGGACAATTACAAGGAAATGTATGTTCGTTGGGCTTCTATGAGTTCTAATGGCTTTTATGAAGGTTAAAAATAGAAAAATAGGAGATAAACATCTATGACGAATAGAGTTTATCTCCTATTGATTTATTGCTTCACGACCGAATTAATAGTTGTCTGCTTTGAGCTCAAAGTAGCTCTGCGGATGGTTGCATACAGGGCATACTTCGGGTGCTTCTTTGCCGATGACGATGTGTCCGCAGTTGCGGCACTGCCATACACAGTCGCCCTCGCGTGAGAACACCACCTTGTCCTCGATGTTTTTCAAGAGTTTGCGATAGCGCTCCTCGTGGTGTTTCTCGATGGCAGCCACACCGCGCATTCTTGCCGCAATCTCGTCGAATCCTTCTTCTTCAGCCTCTTTAGCCATGCGCTCATACATGTCTGTCCATTCGAAGTTCTCTCCTTCGGCTGCAGCCTTGAGGTTGGTCATCGTGTCTTGAACGGCTCCTCCCTCCAAGTACTTGAACCAGAGCTTGGCATGCTCTTTCTCGTTTTGTGCAGTCTCTTCGAAGAGTGCGGCAATCTGCTCATATCCTTCTTTCTTGGCTTTTGATGCGAAGAAATTATACTTGTTGCGTGCTTGAGACTCGCCGGCAAAAGCCTCCATGAGGTTTTTCTCGGTCTTTGTACCTTTCAGTTCTTTCATAGTCATAATGTTTTTGGGTTAATAAATCTTTTTGCAAAGATAAATAAAAAAGCAATACCTTCCAAATGAATCTTGTAAAAATTACAAAATAAAGCTGGAGGGTATTGCTTGATTGTTGTTTACTTGATGACAACCAAACTCTTGGCACCCTTTTCCACGGGGCCTTGAATGTCTGTCATGTCCACGTTCTTCACGTCATCGAGGATGACACGGTGGCGATAGTCGGGGCGGATGGTGCTGAAGTGGATGTTGCGCAGGTTGAGTCCGTCCACGTGGCGGGCATAGAGTCCGTAGGCAGGGGTCGGTCCCGCCCAGCGGGGTTCTGGATAGTTGGTGCCCTGCTCACGGTAGGGGTTGTCCTTCAAGTCGCTGGTGCCGCCACCTCGATATTCTATTTGGATATTCTGTAGTGTGATATTGCGCAGCGGTGTGTCCTTCATGCCGGTGATGATGATGCCGGCGAGACTGTCACAGTCTTGGGCGACGATGTTGCTGATCATGATGTCGCCGCCATAGCTAGGTTGCTTCACATCCTTGGGGCCACGGTTACGGCACCCGGTGGTGATATAGATGGGGTAGTGGTGCACATGTACCATCGACAGGTTGTTCACCACGATGTTCTCCATCTTCCCCTGGTCCACCTCTTCCAACGCCAGTCCCGACGAGTACATGAAGTTGCAGTTGGTGATGTTGATGTTCTTGTATCCGCCATTGCTTTCGGTGCCCAGTTTGATGCGCCCGCACACCCAGTTCACCTTTTCCGGCACGTAGGTGCCGTCAAGGAATGTGCCCAATTTGTAGCCGGTCACCAGGCAGTTGTTGATTTGGATATGCTCACAAGCCACCGCCCGTTTCAGAGCATAGCTTGCCTTGAGCACGATGCCGTCGTCGCTTGGCGTGTTCACCTTGCAGTTGGTCACGCTGAAATATTTGCAGCAGTCGATGTCGATGCCGTCGCGGTTGGTGTCGATGGTCACGTTGTCGATGTTTCCCCGTTCGCAGCCCGTGGCGATGATGGCGAAGTGTCCGCCTTTGAAGATGGTGATGTCTCGGATGAGCACGTTCTTGCAGCATTTGAGGGCGATAGCCTTGTCGCCCGTTCCGATGCTTCCTCCCTGCACGTTGCCAGCCTTTTCGGTGTCTTTCTTGGTCAGTCCACTACCGTCAATCATGCCGTTGCCGGTGATGCTGACGTTCTGTTGTCCTTCCGCCCAGATGAGGCTGTTGTGGAAATAAGTGTGTCCGCCGTCTTGATATTCTGGGAAGTTGAAGGCCTCGCTCGGGTCGTAGGCATTCTTGTCAGCGGTAGCTTTGATGATGGCTCCAGGCTCCAGATGCAGGTTGATGTTGCTCTTGAGATGGATGGAGCCGCAGAGATAGGTGCCGGCGGGCACAAGGATGGTGCCGCCTCCATGGGCGACCGCCGAGTCGATGGCGGCGTTGATGGCGTGGTGGTCCAGTTGGATGCCGTCGCCTTTGGCCCCGAATTGTCGTACATCGTAGTCTGCTGCCATCGCTGAGATGCTGGCGAGCAAAGACAGAACGAGAATAGAAAGTTGTTTCATTGTTTTATAAGTCATTGGTTTCAGATGCAAAGATAGTGCAAATGAGTGGAATATAAAATAAGTTTATTTATTTTTATTTCCGAATGCAGCCGACCTTATTTAAAGATAGTGCAATTTAAGAGAAAACTGAAATAAATTAGAACCTTTCTTCTCCTTGGTTTAGTTGATGTTAAGAGCGGAGTAACGATGTGCCCAAGGGCTTGGGCAACAGTTGCCCAGGCAGTGGGCATCGATTGCCCAAACTGTGGGCAATGATTTGGGCAAGTCTATACATTACATTAATTTTACCCGTTGGCAGAATTAAGTATGTACTAAATTAATTCTGTCAACGGGTTCTGTTTATTAATGTGTAGCCTTCAGATATTGCAAGTCGCCATACCAGTAACTGGCGGTTGTTCCACCATCTATCAGAATGTCGGCGCCACTGATGAATCTTCCACGGCTCGACATCAAGAACTCTGCCAAGTCGCCCACCTCATCGGGTGTGCCAGCCCTGCCGGCAGGAGAAGCCTGTATCATTTTGAGATAACCGTTCTTTCGAGGACCATGCAGTTCGTCATTGGCAAGCGGTGTGATGATGATGCCTGGGGAGATGGAATTGATGGTTGCGCCACGCTTGCCCCATCGATTTGCCTCGTAAGCCACCTTCAACACATTGCAGCGCTTGCTGTACTGGTAGGCCTTGAGCGTGTCGTTGATGGCTTTTACGAAGTTAAGTTTCATCAAGTTCTCAGGCTTTGACATTGCTAAGGCATCGTTCTGCTCCTGCGGCAATGCCGGGAGACGATGGCCGCTCTGCGAGGAAATGACTATGCCGCTTCCGCCCTCGGCTATCACCTTGCCAAACTCTTCCAGCAAGATGCTCGTGCCCACCATATCCACACGGAGTATCTCTTCGACAGGAGCTTGCGATGGTGACACGCCTGCCGCATTGACAACGTTCTTGACATTGCCCCACTTCTTCGCCTCCTCAACGACAGCAAGGATGTCGGCCTTGCTGCCAAGGTCTGCCTTGATGGTGCTGCACTCATATCCGGCATTCTCAAGAACATTTGCAGCCGTTTGCGCATTCTTTTCGCTATAGTCGGCAAGCACAATGTGTTTGCCCACACCGATACGGCGAATAATCGCCAATCCGATGCTTCCTGCTCCGAAAAGCACAGCCGTTTCCTTAGTTTTTGCCATATAAATTTTCTTTATAAATCCAAATGCAAAGATACAAGAAATCTCCGTAACCGAATGTACTTCGGTTACGGAGAAAATGAACCTATTTACTTTACTCTTTCCTTTGCACACCAGTCGAGCACGACGTCGGCAATCTGGTGGCTGTTGGTATCCTCCATCATCATGTGTGAGTTGCCACGAATGCCCATGTCAGGAAGGTGAACCATTCGGGCTTTGCCGCCGACATCGTTCACACGTTTCACAAAACGGCTCCAACCCTCATAGCAGTTTTGCCAAACATGACCTCGCATCCCCGTATCGTTCTTCAGATTGTCGCCAAAGACAATAAGGATGGGGATGTTGTTGAGTTTGGCAATCTGCTCGGCCGTATAATAATCGCCTGTGCCTCCAGGCTCCAGCATTACGATGGCCTTGATGCCTTCTGGATTGCGAAGGGCCGTCTCTATCGGGAATGCGCCCGACTGGGAATGGCTTACCAAGACGGCATTGCCAACCTTCTGCGCCAATTCTGAGAGACAACGATAGTTGGCATCTGGCTTGGGCAGCGACATGATGTGCGGAACGTTCTGCTTGGCAAACTCGGTGAGGGCCTCAACAGGAAACTTTGCCTCTTCCACAGGCTTGCCGTCCTTGGTGCCAAATCGGAAGTTCGTCCATGAGTTTTCATCAGTCTTTCGGCTGAACGCACTCTGCTCCGTTGCCGAAGCCTTGCCATATTTGGCATCGTTGTGCATCTTTTGGTTGAAGCCCGAACGACCGATGCCCACTTGGTCAACCACATACACGGGGCATCCCTTGCGCACTAAGTACTCGTCCCATCCCATTCGTCCATCGGGCGTGGTCTCCCAACATTTGCCCGTAAGGTGCATGCCGTGAATCAGCACGAAGGAGGCATTGCTCTGTAGGGCTTGCGGAACCATGTATCTCACGTACATCTGATTGACCGTAACGTGGCCATCAGGACAGATGCCGCCCAGTTCCTCTCTCGTCTGCCACTCACTCTCGCCTCCCACATAAAAGCTGCCCTGCGACTGCAAGACCAAGGGAGAGGATGCCGACTGAATGTCTGCGATGTTTTGTGCCTCCATGCCGCAAGATGCGCACAGAAGCAATAACGAAATTAATGTTGCTCTCATTTTGTCTAGTTGATTGTTTTTTTACCACGGCAAAATTACAACAACTCACGCTTTCACATATTACACAACTCACGGCATGACTTTCACGAATTTCGGTATTTGCAAATTTCAGAGAAACAACCATCAGTACAACTATAAAATCATAAAACAATGCCACATATGTCTTCATATTACACGATCTTTGCAAAATCATAGAAACAGAGGAAAATATGGAATCACCTATAAACAGCGACATTCTACTATATAACACGGTGAAGAGCCACGAGTTGCCGTCCGACTATCTCGGACGGTACCACATCCATATCCTGTGTCACGCAGGCAAGGCGCAATTCTCGTTTATGGGCAACACTTACGCAATAGAGGCGGGCGACTGGGCCATCTGGCAGATGTCTTCGCAGATAAGCGACACCGTGTACTCACCTGATTTCGATGCCGACTTCCTGTTGGTAGACAAGGACTTTCTCCTGGAATACAACCCTGAGAAGGTATGGGCATCGAAGGCGTTTGTGTTCATCAAGAAGAATCCAGTGTTTCATCTTGACGAAAGGAGCAAGGCCATGATTGAATACAACTTCATCCAACTGAAGCGCAGGACTGCAGAGCCACACTTGCTTCAAAGGGAAATCCTCGGCAAGCAGCTTCAGATATTCCTACTCGACCTTTGGGAGATATACCGCAACGCCATTGACAATATCCATCAGGCAGACAACAGCACCGCCTTGCTCTTCACACGGTTTATGAACATGCTCCCCACCCACTCCAAGACAGAGCGCGAGGTTAGTTTCTATGCCGACAAGTTGTGTGTCTCCGCCAAGTATCTCTCCGAAGTGGTGAAGAAGAGCAGCGGTCACCCTGCATCATATTGGATAAACGGCTACGCCATGCAGGAGATTCTTGCCCTGCTGAAACGCCCCGACCTCACCCTTGCCGAGATCTCAGACCAGATGAACTTCTACAATCCGGCTCACTTCACTCGTTTCGTAAAGAACCAGACCGGCTGTTCTCCTTCGGAACTGAAACTGAAACTGTAAAAGCAACGAATTGTTTTTCCTTTCAAGGTCAGTCCAAGCACTTGTACCTCCAAGCGAGATAGATCGAATGAGTATGCCGTATTCCTTAATTTTGTCAAATACAGTTCCTACAGCCTTGCCCTTAAATACTAAACTGTCACACACAATCTGTCTCATACAAATACATGTGTCCATTTCTGTATGACCGATTTCTTTTGCAGATGCGGAAATGCAGAAAGTGCTAATGATAAGTGCAAAAAGAATTTTCATGCTGTATGTAAATTGAATGTATCCTCTATATTTTATTTTGTTTGCCAGTCATAGAATTCCTTAGGCAGGCTTGCTGTCTTGTTGAACATAAAGACAAAATGCAAGTGTTTCACACCAAACATGTCCCTCATCATTTCAAGCTTTGTGTCAATGCTCATTCTTTTATTTCTAATGGCGAAAAATCCCATGGCTTCTTCAATGGTCATCTTGGGGCCATCTGTGTATATTACAACCATTGCGAATGGTCTTTCTTGAATGATTCGTTTTGTTTTTTCCTCTTTAGGTAAAAAGGATATGGTTATTCGATCTAAATAGCTTTTCCCATCAGGATCAATCCAAGCACTTGTACCTCCAAGCGAGATAGATCGAATGGGTATGCCGTATTCTTTGAATTTGTCAAATACAGTTCCTACAGCCTTGCCTTTAAATACTAAACTGTCACACACAATCTGTCTCATACAAATACATGTGTCCATTTCTGTATGACCGATTTCTTTTGCAGATGCGGAAATGCAGAAAATACTAATGATAAGTGCAAAAAGAATTTTCATGTTATTATAATTTAAAGAATGAGTATTTGTATCCTATTTTGTTGCCATACGCAATTCTTGTAACACCATAGGATGTAATTTTTTCATCTTTGACTTTGAACATACTGATTCCACTATTATTTGAAAGGATGAGTGTGTTGAGATATAACAAATTGCTTGTACCTTTTGTGTAGTCCTGTCCTTCATCTTGACTAAGTTCGTCTAAATGACTATTGTTTTTAATTCCATTCGTTTTCTCATCCAAGTCGTTGTGATACCTGTCATAGAAATTAGCCGCACTCTTTCGATTTGTTATATATAGGACATAATAACTATTATCTTTTTCATTGTAGATGAATGTGGCTTTATACATGGTCAACGTTTTGTCTTTGGCACATTTTGCGGTAAATAGAATGTCTCTGAATGATGGAGGCGTATTGTTGGGGTGGTTGTGTATGTTGGCTACACTATATTTCTTTGTGATGTTGTTCACCACATATTTTTCACCTTTTACAATACTGTCTATGGCATACTCTCCCCCATAATCGTGTAGGCTTGTAGAATATTCCACATCTGCACCTTTGATTGCTTTCAGATATTCTTCATATTTTTTCGTATTATAGCCTATATTTCCCACGGTCTTGCCTAACAATTCGTACACGGCTTTGACGGAGTCTATGTACTCTTTGTTGGGACACAGACTATCTTGGACGAATGTCAGTGTGTCTTGCTCATCTTGGTTAGTCGTAGAACTACCTGTGGTGCCTCCTGTATAGTTGCCTCCAGAGGAACTGGTGCTGCCTCCACCACCAGAAGGATGGGGCGTTTGTGGCCTGTCGGGGAGCGACATGAGGTATTGAAGGGAGACGGTGAATTGTTTATTGAAAACCTCGTTCTTTATTTTTTTGACGATGGTGTCCATGTAGTAATTATAATTGGCATAAACTTTGTCTTCATTTATGATTCTGAAGGTGACAATCAGTTTTTGGTAGTAATGGTGAATGACTTTGATGACATGCCAGTCTCCTATCTCGTTAAATGCTTTTTCCACTATGCTCATAAAGGTGTTGATGTCAAATCCGTATGCTGTCACCTCGTCATCTGTAAAGTTTGTCCCCCCAATATGTTCCCATAATATAGTTTATGCTAACGCTGCCTACGAGGGTACCTGTGGTGTTGGATCTTGTGAGAACAGATTTTTCGTCAGTTGGAATATAGTCTGTTGACGACAATTTATAAGGTTGAATAGATGCCCTTTCTGCAAAAGATGTCAATGAGTTGTCAACTGAATATCCGTGCGCTTTCATCTCGATGAGAGGAGAGGAATACAGCATGCGATGGGTTACAGGGATGTTTGTATTTAAATATTCGCCATCCACAGAAATAGGGGTGCCTAAAAGTCCACTTGCTCGTCTGTCTGTCAAATTTTGTTTGTTTTCGTCTACAGGATATACAACGAACCCTGTGACAACGCCGTTTTTGTCTGTATAAGGGATTTGGTAGTAAACGCCAAAGTCGGTAGTGGCTCCTATTATGACATCTCTAAATTGCGCAATGTTTCCGTTCAGACATTGGCAAAGTCTTTCCGTACTGCCGTCTTGCTGTTTCATCAATTGAAAAAGCTTGCGGGCCGAAGGGCTGCTCATGGCAGATTCTTTTAAGGATTCTGTCAAAAATGAAAGGTCTTCTTGCTGGCATGAAGAAATCAAAAAGACTAATCCGATAAAATAAAAATAAAGCTTCATAGGCTTGATATTGCTGTGAATTGCATGATATAATCTGTCTAACTGATAACAAAAATACGTAAAATACTAATATGTTGTTTTTTTGTCTGTGTTTTTTATAAAATGTTAACGTTGCGTTTGGCTCTGTATCAGTCTACGTTATCAAGGCATGTTGTCACACATAAATTAAGATTGATACACGCCACGAACTTCTGCGCCATTTCCAAACGTACACGCGGCTCCATGAAGGAACACCATCGGATAGGAACGTGCGGTGACGGGTACCTGATAAGACACATAGGCATGGTCGCCATGTAGGGTCTGGCCTTGTGGATTGGTCTGGTCATTGGTGTCGTACACACCATCAGCTTTCACTACTGTTACACCTGCCATGAAACTTCCCTGCGCCTTGATTACAAGTGGACCATTGTCAGTTTGCTTTTGTGCGGAAACTGCAATGGCTGAAAGCAGCATGAAGGCCGCAACGATTATTCATTTCATCTTTGAGCGATTTGTTTTATTATTACAGATTGTATTTTCTTTCTCGTGTTCATGACGATTGCTCCACAGCTGAGAAGCACAAACACCAGCATTATCCATGCCATCGTGAATGGCGTGCCTGTGGAGAAAGCGGCGAGCAGTAACGACGACACGATGCCGCTGCCATACTGCAAGGCGCCCATCAACGCCGCCGCCGAGCCAACCATATTTGAAGGCACGGCGTCGAGGGCGGCGGCGTTGGTGCAAGAGCCAATGTCGTGCAAGAGCTTATAAAAATGCTTGAAAAAGGGGCCTCGCTACAGCACCGTGAGGTGGCGTATTACGCGGCGCGGTTCCACGTCACTCCGAAATACCTCACCGAGACGACAAAGAGAGTGACCGGCAACAGCGTCACATTCCTTATCGACCGCTACACGGTGCCTATACTGAAGAAACTTCTTGACAATCCCGACCTGTCCATATCCCAAATAACCGGGCAGATGTGTTTTTCTTCGCTGTCATATTTCAGCCGATATGTCACGAAACATCTCGGCATTTCACCGACAAAATACCGGGAGACACAGGCTGTGCAGGATAATAAACTAACGGATATGATGCCACGGAAAGTCCAACTTTAACGATAGCCCGACGATGTGACATTGCTTTACAAAACAACGCACGCACTACAGATTTTTAACATAGTTATCTCACTACAATCTTTCCTTTTTCCTTGACTATGTTGAAATGTCCCAAGGCGTTGAGATTTTTGAGGGCTTCGGTGATGCTGGCATTTCGGTCTGCCACGAAATGCAGTTTGGTGGTGAGAGCAGTCTTGTTCTTCACGTCAATGTCTACATTATACCATCTGCCCATTTCACACAGTATGTCGCGGAGGGTGATGTCGTCGAAATAGAAGACACCGTTTTTCCATTCCGTGTATTGATAAGTGTCTGTGTCGGTGGTTGAGAGTGTGCCGTTGGCATTGAGCGAAGTTTGTTGGTTGGGGCGGATAAGCACGGGATTCTGCTTGTCGTTTCCTACCAGAAGTTTGCCCTCCACGAGGGTCACACTTGCCTGGGCGGCATCATAGGATCGGACATCGAATGATGTGCCAATAGCCTTTGCTTCGAAATAGTCGGTTTTCACCACGAATGGATGTGACGGGTCGTGGTGTACGTCAAAATAGGCCTCGCCTTTGAGATACACCTCGCGGCGGTTGGCGGCAAACTGACTCGGGAAGCGGAAGGTGCTTCGGGCATTGAGTTTCACGATGGTTCCGTCGGGCAGAAGAAGGGTGAAAAACTTGCCGCTGGGCGTCTTGATGGTGTTCATTTCGGTGCCGGAAGTTTTTCTCACGCTGATATGCTCACCTTTTATATTAATAGGCGAAGCGGCATTGCTTTTGTCGCTTGAAGTGATGGAGAGCCGATTGTCGGCAGAGGCGGTGAAGATTTGAAAATCGGTATGCTTGGGTGTCGTTTCCTGCTTGTCGGGCAGGAGAAAGATGAACGCCAGCACTGCCGCTGCTACGGCAAGGGTGGCATAGAGTGAGCGGAACACCATCTTGCGCTGCCGCTTTTCATGCTGCCGCTCCCAGAATTGAGACAACTCGTCCTCCACATCGGGGCACAGATGGTGTTCCGATGCAAACGCCCGCTTGATGTCGCTCACCTCGCAAGCGTCTTTCATGTCCAAATCGTCTAATTCCATATATTCTGTTTTTTTTCTTGGTTTCTAATAATACTGATTGCAGTGCCGTTAGGGTACCTCCATTATTGTTTATTAACTATTTATCCACCCTCTTGCTTGCTTCGGCATCGTTCTCGGAGCAGCCCCAGAGCCTTGACGATGTGTTTCTTGATGGCATTGGTCGACACCTCGAGTGTTTCCGCCACCTCGCGATACTTCTTGTTGTTGAAATAGCACTCCTCCAACACGAGTCGGGTCTTGGGGGGCAATTCCTCAATAGTGGCCTTCACCACTTGCAGCCGTTCCTCGATTATATCTGGCTCTGTGACAGCATCTGTGGCTGCGGACTCTTTGACAAATGACTCGTATTGCCGGTCGAGTTGCTGGCGTCGCACATGATCAATGCACTCATTGCGGACACATTGGTAGAGATAGCTGTGGGCGGTGTCGGTGGAGATGCGCTTGCGGTTGGTCCACAAACGCTCAAACACGTCAGAAAGGATGTCACGGCAGATCTCTGCATCCTCGGTGAAACCGTATGCATAATAGAACAGCTGTTCGTAGTATTTGCGATACATGCTGTTGAATAGGTCTGTCGTCAAGTGATTCATGGGTGCAAAGTTAGTGAAAAATCCATCCAAAGGGATGATTTTCTTGGCAAAAAGTAACTTTTTTGCAAGAAAGAGGTACCCGATTGATGCAGTTCTTCGTATTATACACGATTTTTAACAACAAAAATTATAGAAAGAGATGAGAAAAGAAGAAATGACACTGGAGCTATCGTCAGTTGTTAGACGATTGTTGCTCTTGGTGAGCATCGTGATGATGTCGGCATGGACAGTCGCAGCCGACGCACAGTCGAACAAACTGCTCACCCTCAATTTCAAGAACGAATCGCTTCCCAATGTACTGAAAACCATTGAGAAGAATTCCGATTACAACGTGATTTTCAGCTATGACGACTTGCGGAACTACCGTGTCACGGCGACCATCCGCAAGAAGACAGCTCCCAAGGCTGTGGCGATAGTCCTTGCCGGCCATCAGTTGGGCAGCAGCGTACAGGGAAAGTTTATTCGCGTGTTTCGCAAGGACGCATTCGATGCAACCATCTCGGGCAAGGTGGCAGACGAACAGGGTGAAGCAATTATCGGCGCCGTAGTACGCTACAAGAACAACCGATCAATCCAGACAGTGACCGATGCCAACGGCCATTTCTCCATTCCAGCTGTCAAGGGTTCAGAGGCAGAACTCGTTTTCTCCTATATAGGTATGGAGACCACGACTGCCACCTTCAGTGAAGGTTCGGAGAATTACTTGCGTATGCTCTCCAACACCAACAACATCAATGAGGTGGTAGTGAACGGTTACCAGAAGATGGACAAGCGACTGATGTCCTCCGCCGTGACCACTGTCAAGGCTGAGGATATCAAGATTCCCAATGTCAACACCATAGACAAGATGCTTCAGGGGGCTGTGCCAGGACTGATGTTGGTCAACACGTCAGGTTCGGTCAACGCCACACCGAAAATCCGTATGCGTGGTAATTCCACCATCTTTGGCAATGCCTCACCACTGTGGGTGGTCGACGGCATAATCCATGAAGACCCAGTGAACTTCTCCAATGATGAGTTGAACGACATTATTTCAGGCACGGGCATGACCGACCAGATGAACCTGGATGCACAACGCAGTCTGATAGGAAGCGCCATTTCCGGAGTCAACCCTAACGATATTGAGAGCATTACCTTTTTGAAAGATGCTTCAGCCACAGCCATCTATGTTACACGTGCAGCCAATGGCGTCATCGTGGTGACAACCAAGCGCGGACGTGAAGGCAAGCCGTCTGTCAACTTCTCGGCTTCACTCGGCTTCACAGGTCGTCCTTGCTATGGACAATATAACTTGATGAATTCTAAAGAGCGTGTCGGAGTGTCGAAAGACGTGGCAAAGTATGGATACCTCTATTCCGACATGCCATACCGCACGGGATATGAGGGCGCACTCCAGGACCTTTACGAGAACAAAATTACGCAGGAAGAATTCAACCAGCAAGTAGCACATTACGAGACGGTGAACACAGACTGGTTCAAGTTGCTCTGCCAGAATGCCTTCAATCAAGACTACAGCGTGAGCTTGTCGGGAGGTTCTGAAGCGGTGAACTATTATACGTCTGTCGGTTACAACAATAGCAAGGGTACCACCAAGGGCGACAACTCCACCCGCTATACTCTGATGAGTAACATTGACGCAAGGTTGAGTGACAAGTTGCGGGTGAATACACGCTTGTCTTTTGCTGAGAACACCAATGAAGGCTTCTATACCACCAATCCTTACAGCTATGCGATGGAGACATCAAGAGCATTGGATTCAGACACATACTATACGACCAATTTGAGCACTTTCCCCGGTCTGGGGCAGAACTATCAGTTGAGCTATAACATTTTCAATGAGTTGCAGCACACGGGAGCTGACGCCAAGGTGAGGAACTTCAGAGGTAACGTCAACATCATCTACGATATTCTGAAGAATCTCAAATTTGACACCACCTTTGGTGTGAACTACAGCAATACCACGAACTATCAGTGGGCTGACGAACGTTCTTATTACATTGCGCAGATTCGTGGCTATGACTATGGCGCAGTGGCTCCCAACAGTGATGCGGAGAAGCAGAGCCGGTTGCCTCATGGCGGCATCTTGAACTATTCATCCATGAACAATGTGAGCTACACTGGCCGTGCACAGTTGACTTACAACTTGATGTTCGGCTCTGAGCGTCAGCATGTGGTCAACGCCATGGCTGGTTACGAGGTCCGTTCCAACCAATACGATGGCTTGACCGATGTGGAATGGGGCTATTTCCCCGAGCGCGGTATGGGCATTAGTTATGAATACGACACTACCACATCTGGTAGCTCAGCCGTTAACGGCCAGAATTCTTCGCTGGAGAAGCATACGGTGAGTCGTTCCAAAACCAAGAACAATATGGTGTCGGAGTATCTGACACTCACCTATGGCTACAAGAACCGCTATGTGCTCAACTTCAATGCCCGTATGGATGCCAGTAACCGCTTTGGTCAATACACCAACCACAAATGGAGTCCCGTGTGGAGCATTTCAGGACGTTGGAGTATAAGCGATGAAAAGTTCATGGAGAACGTGAAGTGGATTGACAACATGAGCATCCGCGCATCCTATGGAGAGCAGGGCAACGTGCCTACCTCTGTCAGCCCTTATCTTGTGGCCAAATACATGTCACCCACCATTAACCGTTACTCGGGCGAATACCAGTTGGGCATCAGCCATTATCCTTATCCAGACTTGAAATGGGAGAAGACAGCCACCACCAACTTGGGCTTTGACTTCAGTTTGCTCAACGGCCGCATATCTGGAACTTTGGACTATTACATCCGCAAGGGACGTGACGTCATCTTTAACTTGCCTGTAGCCACGGAGTATGGTGTGACCACCACTTACCGTAATGGTGCTCACCTGAAGAATACGGGTATAGAGTTGTCACTCTCGTTTAAGCCCATACAGACCAAGGACTGGACTTGGACCATCACTCCCATTTGGTCAAAGAATACGAACAACATTTCCAAGACCTCAGAACAGAACTATAAGGTTGATGATTATCTGGCCGGCAACGTGTATCTCGACGGAAAACCCGTCAATGCCGTGTATGCTTGGGAATTCACAGGTCTGAACCCAAAGACTGGCTTTGCCACCTTCAAAGGTTGCTCTGACAAAGAGGAAGACGTGGAAAAGAGTGACGACCCCAGAACATTTCTTAAGTATGTCGGGCCTGCAGACCCACGCTTCAATGGAGGCTTGTCTTCATCCCTCCGTTGGAAGAACCTTACGCTTTCGGCACAGTTCGCTTTCGGATTCGGCAACTATAAGCGCTTGAATTTCCTTTTTAATGGAGAAAACAAAATGCCAAGTCCACAGACCAACATGACCAAGGAAATGCTCAACCGATGGAAACAGGAAGGCGACCAGACAGACATTCCTGGACTGAACTTCTCGGGTACCAATGACTATATGATTTACACTCCCGACCGTCAGGCTACGCAAAAGAACACTTATACCATGTATAACTATTCAGATGCACGCATCGTGAAGGGCGACTTCTTCCGTTGCCGCAACCTGATGATTTCTTATGCTGTGCCGTTCCAGTTCTTGCGCCGTTTCAAAGTGACAGCCTTGTCCGTAGGTTTCAATGTGACGAATCCGTTCACCATCTGTAGTTCACGCTTCAACGGGCAGGATCCTGAAATCAGCAACACGGGCAGTGTAGCACTTCCTATCACACAGTCATACTCGTTGTCGTTCAACGTTTCATTCTAAACAATAGGCACAACACTTTAAAAAGAAAAGAAAGATGAAAAAGATATATATCAATATATGTTTCGCCTTGATGACAGCCACAGCCCTCACGTCATGTGGCGATTTTCTGGAAGAAACATCACAGGATGAGTTCAAGCCCGAGACGGTGGAGGATTATCAAGAGATTCTCAATGGTGAAGGCTATGGACTGACCACGATCATTGATCCCATAACCCATGTGCTTACCGATGATGTGCAGGGGGCCACGGGATACAGCACTTATTATAATTCTGAAGACAATCTGGCTTTCAAGGATGTCTATGCCTGGCAACCGAACATGGACAACCTGTTGACTGAGAAGAAGAAAACAGGCTATTATGACAGCTATCAGAAACTGTACAAGCTGATTATGGCTTGCAATACGGTTCTCGGTGAAGTTGACAAAGCCAGTGGCACTGAAGCAGAACATTTGCAGACCAAGGGTGAAGCCTTGGCTCTTCGCGCTTTTTATTACTGGTATTTGGTAAACCTGTATGCCAAGCCCTACAATACGGCAGGAACTACTCCCGACCAATTGCCAGGTGTCCCATTGGTGCTGACCTCAGAGATTAAAAACGAAGGACCCAAGCGTGCTTCTGTGGCTGCCATTTACAGTCAAATGACGGCAGATGTTGAGCAGGCTTGCAGCCTGTTGGAGCAGACCAAGGAAACCAACATCAGCAAGTTCCGCATCAACTGGATAGCTGCTCATTTGTTGGCTTCACGCATCTATCTCTATATGGAGAATTGGGACAAGGTGATTGAACATGTAGGCAGGGCATTGAGCGGAAATCCAAAAATGTGCGACTTGAACAACTATACTTTGGCAATTCCTTCCAACTACAGGCCAAATGCTTGGAACAACTTTGCAGAATGTGCGTCCAACAATTTCATTTCAGGTGAATTCCCGGAAACGATTTTCGTTGGTGGATCATCTGGGAAGATTTCTATAGCTGGATCATTGTTGTGTGTGTCGGATGACATCATCAACCAATTCTCAAGTGATGATTTGCGCAAGAACTTTATGCTGAAGCCTACTCCTTCTATGTATTATCCATATATGGAAATAAAGGCTGGTACATCAGAACGTGGATATGCATGGCGAACGGCTGAACTCTATTTGAATCGTGCTGAGGCTTATGCTGAAAAATTTACTGCCGGCGATGTGGCATCCGGTGCAAAAGCTGTAGAAGACATCAACGTAATACGGAAGAATCGTATTGCCGTAGCATCTTACACAGACTATCAGTTAGGAACAGCTGAAGAGTTGATGAGTAAGGTCCGGGCAGAACGTCGCATAGAGTTGTGCTTTGAGAATCCTCATCGTTGGTTTGACTTGCGCCGTTATGGAATGCCCGAGTTGAAACATGACTGGTATGACATAAGCGGAAACAAAACCTCTTTTGTCTTGGAAAAGAATGACCCAGGCTATGTGTTACAGATACCGTTGGAAGCAACATCTTCCAATCCTAATCTGGAGCAGAATCCAGCCCATGCAGTGAGAGAAGAAAAATAACTGACTAAATGCAGACAACAATGAAAAAGTTACTATATATAATAATGTTGGCACTGCCCGTGATGTTTGTGGCTTGTGACAACGATGATGTTGACGGTGCTTCTAATTCCGAAGTCTCTGTAGATTTTCCTCAGGGCGACCACGACTACGACCGAGAATTCGTAACCTTTAGGGACAAATATGGGTCTATGGTACTCTATAAGTTTACAGATGCACAATTCCGTTGGGCCTTTACTGAATATATTCCTTACTATGGAACTATGGGCGACGAATCGAAAGTTGCCCAGGGGTGGAGTCTCGTGAAGGAAGGCCTGTCCGTATGGCCAGAATCGTTTCTGAAAAACAAAATGCCTTATCGGATTATTCTCGCCGACAGCGTATACCGCTATGTTGAAGACTATGACGAGAATTGGAATTACGTGAAAATGAAGAAGATACAGAATTCTTGCTATGGATACAACCATATAGCTTTTGGGGTTGTCAACGACAGATTGAATCCCAATGATGTTGCAACCAAGAAGCAGATGGTTGGAGATGTAGCTTATGCTCTGATTGGGTATGCTGTATCTAAAAACAAACTGGAAATACCAGAAAGTTTCGATACACTTTTCACTCGATACAAAGATCACTATTCGACATCGATGGCTACGAAATCGGACAGTTATGTAAACGAATGGGGATATAATGGTGCTGGAACACTTGAAGGTTCTGCAGCAATAGACCAATATACTGTGTATTATGATTTTGCCTTGTTCGTGAAATATATGGTGATGATGTCACCAGAGACCTTTGAGGAAAAGTTCTTGAACGAAGACTTCGATTGTGGAGGTTTCCATGACTCCTCATGGACAACCTTTACACCAGAACATCCTGTGAGAAGAAAGTACGAAGCCGTGCGCGACTATTTCAAGAACGTACTGGGCATTGACCTCGGGGCTATTGGTACCCGTGTGGAGCAGATGCAGTAAACAACCAAAACATTTTATATAAAACACAATGAAAAAGCTTTTGCTTTCGCTTTTGTACCTATTCGTAGTAATGGGCATGGAAGCTCAGACTTCCTCCCGTCTTTCGGGTATCAACCAACCCAAGGCTGGCCAGAGAATCAGTTTCAACTACATCAACAACGATGGACCGCTCGCCAACCGCGACACTCTGTCGGCTGTCATCTACATGTATCAGGACTATGTGTGGAATGTGGATGACGTCACATTGCAAAAAAAAGGCAAGAACCAATGGCATGGTGAATATCAACTGCCCTCAGACTGCGCCTTTTTTGCCCTGTTGATGCGGGCTGGCGACATCAACAACCGTGTGGCTGACAACAACGATGCCAATGGCGGTTATGTGTATATGACCAGCAAGGCCGACGGCACAGCTCTGCCAGGCGGCTACGCTGCATTTGCCACATTCCGTTGTCCGAAGTATTTTCCCATCACCAATTACTACACCAATTTCTGCATCTCGGACGAGGCGGAGATGATGTGGCTCAACAAGGAGGTGCAGAACTACCAGGACCGCATGCCCGACTTTATCGACCTCTATCTGAAGAACATCGAACTGATGGCTGGCGAGCACTACAACAAAGCCATTGGCCACTTCTTCGACATGGCGAAGACCCAGTTTCCTAACAACGAGTTTGTACTGTCCGCCTTTGAGAACGAGTACCGTTTCAAGGCAAAGGATGTGGCAAAAGCAGACTCCATCAAGTTGGCGATGTATCGTCTCTTTCCTAACGGTAATGCCGCCCGTTTCCGTGACTTCCAGGCCTATCAACAACTGGTGGGCACACAGGCAGCCGACTCCATCGAGAAGTTCTTTGTCAAATATCCGCAAAAAGACTGTCTGGCAAGCAAGCATTTCAGCAGCGCCAACTATATGTATTACAATCTCTCCCGAGTGTATTGCCAGGCTCTGTTCGACGGAAAGCAGTATGACCGTCTTGTCAAGCATCTGCCCATGTTCGACTTCAAGGCGCTGAGTGAGTGCTATCGTTGGAACATCTTCCGTTGTTTCCGTATGCACTTTGTGGGCAATGACACCATCTATAGCGTGGCGAAGCCATTGATGGACCTTCTCATTGAAAAACGTCAGGACCGCTCAACCATGGACGGTATTTACAGTACACCGGCTGAAGCACAATTGATGGCAGACTATCAATTCTATGATCGTCTGGGAACGCACATCAAATTGCTTAACGCCATGCGGCGATATGACGAGGCTTACAGCTATATGAAGTATTTTGACAACGAGGAGATTGCCTATTCCAACGCTTCCGTCAACGAGGCACGTTATCAGGTGCTGGCGGCACTCGGTAAAAAGAACGAGGCTCTCAACGCCTTGAAGACCGCTGTGAAATATAACGCTGTGACCAACGATATGCTCGTCACACTGCGTCAGCAAAGCGGTTGCAAGACCAATGCCGACTTCCAGAAATTCCTGGACAGTTTGAAGAGCGACAAAGCCAAGGTGGCACTTGAGGAAGAGGTGAAGTCTCACTTGATGAACACCGCCGTCCCCAACTTCATCTTGACCGACGCTCAGGGCAAACAGGTGAGCATGGCCTCTTACAAGAACAAGATTGTGGTCATCGATTTCTGGGCCAACTGGTGTGCTCCCTGCAAGGCGGCCATGGAAGGCATGAAGCTCGCTGTGGACAAATATGCCAACGACAAGGATGTTGTCATCCTTTTTGTCAATACCCAGGATAGAGGTTATGAAGGAAGAGCTGTCACAGAGAAATTCATGAAGGCTAAAGGCTATAACAATTTCAATGTGATGTATGACAACAAGAAGCCAGGCAGTAAGGAATACAGTGCAGGATTCAGCATCTTTGCCAAATTGTTCAATTCCTCAGGCATTCCTCGCAAGGTCATTGTCCGCAATGGCAAGTTGCTCTATACAGCCGAGGGCTACTCAGGCAGTCCCTCACAACTCTGCGACGAAATCAGTTGCGCCGTGGAGATGATCAAGAAGATGAAATAAGCGTTCTGTTAAATGAAACGATTGATAATCTCTCTAACTATCATGACCGCTTTGGGTGGAGCTACTGCTTCCGCTCAAAAGCGGTCTTTGTCTATAGACGACTGCCGAAAGTGGCAGTCGATGGACAATATCAGCCTGGCTGGCAATGGCCGGTGGCTGACCTACAAATACCGAAGACTCTATGACGCCAGTCCCGACTCCGTGTATCTCTATGATGTCGCCAAACGCAGCACGAGGATTTTGCCCCATGTCTCCGACCAGCAGTTCTTGGCTGGTGGAAAAGTGCTGAAATACAGCAAGACCAACGCACAAGGCGAAGCTGAACTCTATACGCTTAACTTGCAGACAGGCAAGACCACGGCATGGCCAAAAGGTGAATATATGATAGCCATCGGACAGAGCGACTATGCCTATACCGGGAAGATGGGCGGTAGCAAGGGTATCGTTATGGTCAACCTGCTGACTGGAAACAAAACATCCCTTCCCAAGGCATCCAACTGTATGCTGGCAGGCAACGGCCTGCTCTATGTAGAGGCCGATGGGACCTCGTCGAACTTGTGCTATTATGAGAAAGGACAGACACGGAAGATTGGTCAAATTCCGTGTCAGATATGCAGCATCACCCCACCAAGCGGAAACGGCAAGGGCACCATTGGAGCGACAACTTGTGCAGACGACCCCTATACGCCCACTATGTTGTGGCAGTATGACATGAAGAACAACAACTGTCAAAAGTTGCTTGAATTTGCCGACATCAAGGGATTGCCCGAGGGTACAAAGATTGGTTATGCCTCCCGGTTGGTCAACAACAACCGTCAGTATCTCATCGCCTTGGAGCCTACTGCTTATGCCAACAATTATGCAAATGACAATTCCAAGGTGACACTGGAACTTTGGAAATGGGACGAGAACATCTCTCCCCGTCGACAGTTCCGGAATCAGGGAGGCTTTGACGCGTCGCAGTATGACACCTATATTTATGACATTGCCACCAAGACGCTCAAAACCCTGCCGACAAAAGGACTGCACAATGTGACCTTTCCCGGTGGTGACTGTCTCTTGGGAGCGGTTGCCGTGGATCCGACCGCTTGGTATAAGGAGTCGGACTGGAAGATGACACCCAATACCGACCTCTATTATATAGGAACAAACGGCACCTGTAAGCTGTTGGCTTCCCACGGACTCTTCAATCTGTCGTGGAGTCCTGACGGCAAGTGGCTCGCCGTGTATCTGCCCACGACAAAAGCTTGGAACATCGTGAACATGGCGACAGGTGAGATGCGTGATGTGTCTACAGGAAAAATACCCTATCCGCTCTATGATGAAGACAGTGACTATCCTTTCTTGCCGGGAGCCTACGGGGTGGCCTCTTGGAACACCGACAAGCATACATTGACGGTTTATGACCGCTATGATTTGTGGCAACTCGACCTCAACGGCCAGCAGAAAGCCGTGTGTCTGACCGCAGGGTGGGGCAGAGCGAACCAAGTGCGTCTAAAAATGGCGGAATGCGCTCCTTCAATAGCAGGAGGAATATATCTCTCCGGCACGGATATGACCACCCGGAGTACAGGACTCTATTCCTTGGTCAACGGCAAAGTGAGCAAGGTGGCGCTGATGCCCGGTTCCAATTTGAGCGTCAAGGACATTTCAACCGATGGCAAGACACTGCTATGGCTGAAAGAGAACTATGGAGAGCGCGACTATTGGTTGAGCAATGTAAACTTCAGTCATCCTCGTCGGGTTACAGATATGAATCCCCAGCAACGACAACTGACTTGGGGCACTTCCCGCCTTTACACTTGGACCAACTATGAAGGCAAGCGCAACGACGGGAACCTGTTTCTGCCGGAAGGTTATCAGAAAGGGAAGTCCTATCCTATGATAGTCACCTTCTATGAGCGGGAGACCCAGAACTTGAACAATTACCGCATTCCAGAATACAGCAGCGCCATCATCGACATCCCGTGGTTTGTGAGCAATGGTTACATTGTGTTTCAACCTGACATCCATGCCACTGTCGGCAAGCCCGGCGAAAGCTGCTACAACGCTGTGGTGAGCGGTGTGAAGAGTTTGATTGCCGACGGCATCGCCGACAGCACCCGTATCGGTGTGAACGGCCATAGTTGGGGTGGCTTTGAGACCGCCTATCTTGTCACCCGGACCAACCTCTTCAAGTGCGCCTCTCCCTGTTCGGCTGTCACCGACATGGTGGCGGACTATCTGATGATGCGTGGCACAGGGCAGCCCAACCTCTATTTTGAGGAGGATGCCCAGGGACGACTCGGCAAGACTCTGTGGGAAGCCCCACAAATGTACACCGACAATTCCGCCGTCTATCATGCCGACAAGATACACACCCCTCTACTCATCTTCCATGGCTCGGAAGACCGCAGTGTGCAACCCTATCAAGGTATGGCACTCTTTTTGGCGATGCGCCGTCTGCAGCGGCCGGCCTGGCTGCTCTTCTACAAGAATGAAGGACACCAGATGGGCGGCGAGGCCAACTGCCGCGACTTCACAGAGAAGTTGACCAACTTCTTTGGTTACTATTTGAAGAACGAACCCAAACCCGATTGGATGAAATGAAGACAAAAATTATTTCTTCCCTGCTTGCGCTGACCACACTGTCGGCACAGGCACAAAACTCCCCTGAGGAGAAATTCAACATGGCGATGTATGCCGTGACCAATATGTATGTGGACAGTGTCAACAAGGCGCAGTTTGTGGATACGGAGATTGCCAAGATGCTACAATCCTTGGACCCCTTCTCCGAGTATCTCCCTCCTGTGACTGCAAAAGCCAACGAGGAAGTCATCACAGGCAAGCCTGCAACAAATCTTTCTGCTCCGGCAGACTCTTCCCAGTCGAAAGGAAAGACTCCGTTGGTAGGAATGCTGCCGTCTACTATCAAATCGCATTATATGGCAACCAAGAACACTGGCTACATCTGTCTGTCAATGTTCTCGGAGACTACTCTTGCCGACTTCAGAAAAGCCTTGGCGGAACTCAAGAAAAAAGGACTGAAAAACTTGGTTCTCGACCTCCGCAACAACGGTGGTGGACTCTTTGACGCAGCGGTGGCGCTGGCAGACGAATTCCTTGATGGCGACAAACTCATTGTCTCGACCAAGGGCGCGCACATTCCTAGTGAGTCGTTCAAGGCAAAAGTCAAAGGGAACATGGAGAAAGGACGACTTGTCCTGTTGGTGGGTGACCAGACAAAATCGGCTGCCGAAATCTTTTCTGCTGCTATCCGTGACTGGGATCGTGGTGTGTTGGTGGGCAAGACAACCTTTGGCAAGGGACTCATCCAGGAGACCCTTCCTTTCAGCGACGGCTCAGCCTTGCGCATCACGGTGGCACGCTATCTCACTCCTGCAGGCATGTCTATTCAGAAGCCCTATAAAGGCATGGCGACAGCCGACTCTACCCGAGTGTGGAAGTCATTGCTGACCCATCGTCCCTTGAAGTGTAGGGGCGGTGTGGAGGCCGATGTCGATGTGGAGCCTAATGCCGACTACATGACCAACTGGTATGCCTTGATCACCTATAGTGGGGTACAGACTGCGGTGGGCAAGAAATATGTGCAAGACTTGAAAGCGCAACTACTGAAGAAATATCCTAATGCCGACAGTTTCATCAAGGAATATGACACTCCCGAAGAGTTGATGAAGGCAGTGTGCCAAACAGCTGAGGGTGCAGGCATACCCACCGACAAGACAGACTATGCCCGGTCGGAAGCCATGGTCAAGGCCCAAATGAAAGCTGTGATATGCAGTCAACTCTATCAAGATAATAATCTCTACTACAAACTCTTCAACGCACAAAATAATGTGATGAAGCGTGCGTTGGAAATTATAGATGGTAAGGAATACAACGAAATATTGAACAGAAAATGAAAACAACTATATTGACGACTGTGTTGTTGGCACTCGGCTTGTCAACACAGGCACAGACCTTTGAGATGAAAGGTGATGTGAACACCAAGCAGTTTGATGGATTGACGATTTATCTGTTCAAAACGGATGTCGTGGCTCGTGACAAGAATGTCAAGGTGGATAGTTGCAAGATTGTGAATGGTCAATACCATTTCTCGGTTGCAGCACCCGACAGCGCTTGTTGGGCATTGGTGGCGTTGCCGCCGAAAGACCTTCATTTCGACTATGGACTTCCTGAGCTCAATTGCATCTTGGAGAAAGGACAAGTGGAAGCCGACTGTCATGACTATGTGCAGACCCTCAAGGGCGGAACGTTGAACCAACAATATGACGATATGGTGCTGACTCATGACCGGGAAGTCCGTCATCAGGTGGACCAGATGATGCAGCAGCGTCAGGAGGCGGAGAGGAAACGTCCCTATACGGACGCTGAGAACGAAGCGTATTCCCGGAAACTCACAACCCTTTATCAAGGCAGCCGCAAATATCTCAATGCGTTCATTGCTGCCAACATCGACAACAAAGTGGGAGCACGTTTACTGCTCACCTATGGAAAAGACTATTTCCCCGCCGATTTCTATGCCGAGATGTGCCGAAAGGTGAATCCGGTTTATCTCCATCAAGCAGAACGCTTGGTTGAAGCCGAGGCTGAGGCTCAGCGCGAGGCAGAACAGGCACGCAAGGCAACCACGGTGGGCAATTCATACAAGGACTTTGTTTCCAAGACGCAGGGTGGAAAGTCCGTACATTTCTCCGACTATGTACAGAAAGGCAAGGTTACCTTGTTGGATTTCTGGGCATCATGGTGTGGCCCGTGCATTCAGGAGACGAAAGACTTGAAGGAACTTTATTCGGCATATCATGGCGAAGGATTCAATGTGGTTAGTGTGTCGCTTGACACCAACAGGCAGAAATGGGCAGAGGCAATCAAAAAACACGACCTGCCTTGGACTCATATTTCCTCGCTACAGGGATTCAAGGACCCGGGAGCCTTGGCATATGCCGTGCAGGCCATCCCTTATATCGTGTTGATAGACCGGAACGGGAATATCGTGCTGCAGAATATGCACGGTCCTGTATTGCATAAGACCATCAAGGAAATGTTTAAGTAAAAGAAATATTACCGCTCGCTGTAAGTAGGGCGGCAATATTTTTTTGCACGCTTAATTATTCATACTCTTTTTTCTTATAAAGAATAAAAGACAACGATAAAACATGTTGAATTAATTATAGGAGAAACAAAGTATGAAAAGAGTATTCAATCTTTTGGTTGTAGACGAGAGTGGCAGCATGAGTGTGATAGAACGCCAAGCGTTGGTCGGTATCAACGAGACGTTGACAACCATTCAGAAGTTACAGAAAGCGCACAAGAACTTGGAGCAGCGCGTTACACTCATCACTTTCGACAGTACCCACAAGAAGTTGTTTTATGATAATGTAGGTGCCAATCGTATCAGACCGTTGAAGTCTCGGGATTACAATCCCTGTGGTGGAACACCTCTCTATGACGCCATCGGCATGGGTATAGCCAAGATAAACGCCCAAGCTACGGAAGAGGACAGCGTGTTGGTTACAATCATCACGGATGGAGAGGAAAACTGTAGCGAGGAGTACAACTTGAAAATGATCAAGAATCTCATCGAGAAGTTGAAAAAGCAGAACTGGACTTTCACATTCATCGGCACCGATGATTTGGATGTGGAGTCCATCGCCATGGATATGGGCATCGACAACCATTTCCAATTCTCAGAAGACGAGGCAGGCACCAAGGAAATGTTCGCTTGCGAGAACCGGGCAAGGGAAAGATTCAACAAGTGCAGGGCTGCAGACATAGTGATGCCGGAGGGCTGCTATTTCAAGGAAAAGTAAAAGTAACGACAAGCGGGGCTACAAGATATGTAGTCCCGCTTGTCGTTACTGATATGTTAGATTTTACTGGCAGACTCAAACTGCTGATAGATTTTCAGCATGTCCTCAGGAAGATAAGACATCACTTTGTTTCTTATATTTTGAGAAATACCGAATCTTGCTTCGGCAATGGAACCGACGATGGCTCCGATGGTGTCGCTGTCACCCCCATGAGATATGGCTAAGCGGATGGCATCCTCAAAATCTTTTGATTGAGCGACGAGACAGAGGGAGAGAGGTACTGCATTCATACAAGTTTCGTCGAATACTCCTTTGGGATAAACCCTTGTGTCGAAATCCTCATAATAACTTCGGACGATATCCGTAAAGGCTTTTAATGCCTCGTCTTGGGGAAGGTCGTTTTCTTTGCTCTTTCTGAAGTGCCAGATGGCATGGGCCACAGCTTTTGCACCTTTGACTCCTTCTGGATGGTTATGGGTCGGGAGTGCAGTCTTTTCAGCCTCTTCCAAGACATGTGACAAGTCATCGAATAGCCAAGCGACAGGAGATACCCGCATCGCCGAACCATTGCCAAAGCTATTGTAAGGCTGCGGATTGTCGGAATGAATCCACCCTGCGAATCTTCCACCGTATGCACCCTTGGGGTTGGGATAGCGGCGGCACCAGTCGTGCAGGCTTTCCTGATAGCTTCGCTTGTTCAGTATCGCAGCGGCCATCGCCACAGTACAAATGGTGTCGTCGGTGAAGTCGCAGCCCTCGCCAAACATCTCAAAATTATAATCAAACGTATTGTTGAACTCGTACTTTGAACCAACAACATCACCAACAATTGCTCCTAACATAGTTTTATTCTATTACCTCCCAGAAACTTTCCGGCAAACTGATGTTCTTGACATCTTTTGCCTCTTCAAACAATGGTGCGATGTCTTCAGGTTCGAAACCGGCTATGCCGCAACCTATCGGGGTGACAAGGAATTGCTTGTCGGGGGTTTGCTTGGCAAAGGCTATGAATTCATCCACATATGGTTGAATCGTCTCCGCTCCTCCCTGCATCGTGGGAATGGCATAGCTTTGGCCTTGCAGGCCTACGCCCATTCCCATGACAGCTCCGAAGTGGAGGCGGGCTATGCGGGCTGCGCCGCCACCGTGCATGCCTGCCAAGTTGCTGCCAAATACAAAAATCTCATTCTCCTTCAGGTGTTCTATCCATGGAGGAGTTATTCTTCCTGTTTTCATATCTTCTATATTACTATTTATTAAAAGGTCTTTTCCTTCATCAACACTGCATGCCATCATGTCCGAAGCGGATGTCGGGCAGGTGTCTTCGCAAGTTGACATGAATGTCTCGTATTCCGAAGCATTGAAGTATTTCTTGAAATACGGTATCACCACATCGTGCATCATCTTCTGGCATCTCTGGGTGACGGCTGAGGCAGTCATGCCCAACTGCATGGCAACATCCTTACCTTTGAATCCCTCAATGTAGAGCATTTTGAGGATGATGGCGTTTTTGCTGTCACGACCATAATAGATATTGCCGATGTCCTCTATCGTGTGATAAAGCTCTTGCTCAAACTGACTGTCTGTTACGTCAAACTTCATCTTCCTGCTTTCCTGTCTTGCTTCAAAACTCTCGAAACGATGTTCTTTTGCCACACCCTTCAATTTGTCCAACAGCAAGAAACGGAATCCATTCACCATCCAGGTCTTGAGCGACATGCTGGGCTTTCTGTCTTCCAAAGGCTTGAAGTCGTGTTCGCAGAGATAGAGGTAATATTCATGAGCGAGCGAAAAGAAGTCCATGCCGGGCTTGCTGCGCAGTTCGTACCGCTTGTCGTAGATGCAATAGGCCACTCGGCAATAGCCGTAGAAATACTCTTGGACAATCTTGGCATTGGCCTCCTTGAACCCTTGTAGTATTTCGCCATCGGACAACTGCGATAGTTCATGTTTCGTGGTAGAACATGCAACATCTATTAGATTCCTTTCTTTTTCCATATATGTATAACGTTATTTTGTCCCTTCACTTCTTTACTTAAAAGAAATCAGAAGATGAAAATTAAGTTGTCTCTATCTTTTTTCAAGATAAATTCAAATCTATATGTTGGGCAACAACAATTAAAATAGAACGATTGTCACTAATTCCGTTGTAAAAGTACATAAAAGTTGCCGAAATGCAAAATAGCTATTGCCAAAATCTTATTTTTATTAAAAAATAGGGGCGATTGTTGTTGCGACCGTTTTTTAGTACTAACTTTGCGCCAATTATAATTATAATAATCGTTACAGAGAATGAAACTTAGAAAAATTCTGATGCTTGTCGCCGTATTTGCGACAGCATTGGCTCAGGCACAGCAGATGCCTAAGATTCCTGTGGACAAAGCTGTTCGGATTGGCAAATTGCCCAACGGGTTGACTTACTACATCCGCCACAACAACTGGCCGGAACATGTTGCCAACTTCTACATCGCGCAACGTGTGGGTTCTATCAACGAGAACGACGACCAACGTGGTTTGGCCCACTTCCTTGAACATATGGCGTTCAATGGTTCTGAACACTTCAAGGACAACAACCTCATTGAATACACACGTTCTCTCGGTGTCGAGTTTGGTAGCGACCTCAATGCCTATACAAGCATAGACCAGACTGTCTATCGTGTATGCAATGTTCCTACTAAGCGTCAGTCAAGTCTTGACTCTTGTATGCTTATTTTGAAAGACTGGTCAAACGGTCTGACACTTGATCCAGAAGAGATAGACAAGGAGCGCGGTGTGATTCATCAGGAATGGCAGATGCGGTCTACACCGGGAATGCGTATGATGGAGCGAGACCTGCCCAAATACTATCCCGGTTCCAAGTATGCCTACCGTATGCCTATTGGTCTGATGAGCATCATCGACAACTTCAAGCCGAAGTTCCTTCGTGATTACTATCAGAAATGGTATCGTCCTGACAACCAGGCTATCATCGTGGTGGGGGACATCGATGTGGATCACACTGAGGCACTCATCAAGAAATTGTGGAGTGGGGTGACGGTTCCTGCTAATGCCGCCAAGGTGATTGACGAGCCTGTGCCGGACAACAACGAGGCCATCTACATCTTCGACAAGGACAAGGAACAGCCATATAGTCAGGTGAGCATCTATATGAAGCATGATGTTACCCCGGACTCCTTGAAGGACAGCTATATGTATATGCTCGATGGCTATGCCAAGACCCTCATATGCATGATGATGAACGAGCGTCTCGGCGAAATGACCCAGAAGGCAGACTGTCCGTTTATGGGTGCGAGCGTCGGTTATGGCAACTATGTCATCTCCAAGACCAAGGACGCATTCTCTTTCAATGCCGTGGCTAAGGACGGCAAGGAATTGGATGTGCTCGCCACCGGTATCCGCGAGTTGAACCGTGCCCGTCAGTATGGATTCAACGCCAGTGAGTTTGACCGTGCCAAGGCCAACTATATGTCAAGCCTTGACAAGATGTATAACGAGCGCAACAAGATTTCCAACTCTTCCTATGGAGATGACTATCGCGACAACTATCTCTCCAACGAGCCTATCCCGTCTGTTGAGGATCAATATGCCATCATGAAGCGCATCGCTCCGATGGTTAACGTGAATGTGCTCAACCGCTATATGCAGAATCTCGTTTCTGAGTCGGACACCAATCTCGTTGTCAGCATCAATGCCCAGGAGAAGGATGGCAAGACCTATCCTACAGAACAGCAGATGGCTGAGACCGTGAAGAAGGCTCGTGCCGAGAAGGTGGAGCCTTATGTGGACAATGTGAAGAATGAACCGCTGATTCCTGTACTTCCCAAGAAGGGCAAGATTGTCAGCGAGAAAGAGAACAAAAAGTTCGGCTACAAGGAGCTTACTCTCTCCAATGGCGCTCGTGTGTTGCTGAAGCACACCGATTTCAAGGCAGACGCTGTCGTGATGAATGGACGTGCCAAGGGCGGCAAGAGCCTCTATGGCGAGAAGGACTTCAAGAATTTGAAATATATGGATGGAGCCATCGAGGTGAGTGGCTTGGGCAACTTCGACAACAACGAACTTTCCAAGGCTCTCGCCGGCAAACAGTGTGGCGTGTCGTTCGGCGCAAATCTCTACTCACAGTCCGTGAGCGGAAGTTCCACACCAAAGGATTTGGAGACCATGATGCAGTTGCTTTATCTCTATTTCACCAACATCAAGAAGGACACCACCTCTTATAATACGATGATTGCGTCGCTCAAGATGAAGCTTAAGAACAAGGATCTTGCTCCTGAGAGCGTGTTCGGCGATAGCGTGAGCGTCACCATCAGTGGTCACCAGAAACGTTTCGCTCCGTCTGACATCAAGGATCTCGACGTTATAAACTATGACCGTATGCTTGAGATTGGCCGTCAGATGCTTTCCAACGCAGGGGCGTTTACCTTCACCTTCCTCGGCAATTTCGACGAGGCTAAGCTCCGTCCGCTCATCGAGCAGTATATAGCTTCTCTGCCTGGTGATTCTAAGAAAGCCAAAACTTACAAGCAGATGGATATGTATGTGAAGGGCGAGGTGGCGAACCACTTCACTCGCAAAATGGAGACTCCAAAGTGCATTGCTTTGGAGATGTGGACAGCCAAGATGCCATACTCTCTTGAGAATGCTGTACTTGCTGGTGTGGCTGGCGACGTGCTATCGATGGAATATCTCAAGCAAATCCGTGAGGAAGCCAGCGCTGCTTACTCTGTCAGCGCCAACGGAAGTCTCTCTCGCAATGGCAAGGAATTTATCGCTACCTTGCAGAGCTACTGTCCGATGGATCCCAACAAGCGTGAACAGGCGGTCGGTCTGCTTAAGAGCATCGTGAAGGACAACACGGTGAAGGTGGATCCTGATAAGGTGGCAAAGATCAAGGCCAACATGCTCAAGTCTATCGACATGGCAGTGAAGACCAATAACTACTGGATGGGCGTCATCAACAACTATGATGAATATGGTGTGGATTCCTACACCAACTACAAGAAGGTTGTTGAAGGCATCACGCCTGCCAAGATTGCCGCATACCTGAAGAAACTTCTTGCTGCAGGCAATCATGTAGAAGTAGTGCTTGCTCCAGAGAAGTAAGACAATAGAACGATAAACATATAGGTTCGGGGTGTCAGCTTTTGTGCCGACACCCCGAACTCATTTTTCTTTTAATTTAGGCTGCATCTCAACAATAAAAATAAAAAGTCAAACAAGTTGTCTTTTATTTTGTATTGTCTTCGATTTGCACTACCTTTGCACGTCACAATATATAAATAATAAAATATGTCTTACTTATTTTCTTCCGAATCCGTATCTGAGGGACATCCAGATAAAGTGTCCGATCAGATATCAGACGCGCTTCTCGACCAGTTTCTTGCTTACGACGAGAATGCACGCTGCGCTATCGAAACTTTTTGCACCACGGGACAGGTGGTAATTATGGGAGAAGTACGTTCCAACGCGTATATCGACTTGCAGACCATCGCCCGCAAAACCATTAAGAAGATAGGCTACACTAAATCAGAGTATCAATTTGACGGTGATTCCTGTGGCATCATGACTGCCATCCATGAGCAGAGTGCCGACATCAACCGTGGTGTCGACAATGGCCGTGACGACAATCAAGGCGCTGGAGACCAAGGCATGATGTTCGGCTATGCCACCAACGAGACAGAGAACTATATGCCTGTCTCACTCGACTTGGCACAGCTCATTGTGCGCACCCTCGCCGATATACGCCGTGAGGGCAAGCAGATGACTTATCTGCGCCCCGATTCCAAAAGTCAGGTGACTATCCAATATAGCGATGCCGGCATCCCCGAGCGCATCGACACCATCGTGGTGTCTACACAGCACGATGACTTTGGTCCCGATGACGAAAGCATGCTTGCCCGCATCGAGGACGATGTCGTGAACATCCTCATGCCCCGAGTGAAGGCCCAGATACACAACCGAAAAGTACTCGACCTCTTCAACGATGGTATCAAATATTTCGTCAATCCTACAGGCAAGTTCGTGATTGGTGGTCCTCACGGCGACACCGGCCTTACGGGCCGCAAGATTATTGTCGATACCTATGGCGGAAAGGGTGCCCATGGTGGTGGTGCTTTCTCCGGCAAGGATTCCAGCAAGGTGGACCGTTCGGCTGCCTACGCCGCCCGCTACATCGCCAAAAACATGGTTGCAGCCGGTGTGGCAGACGAGATGCTTGTCCAAATCAGCTACGCCATCGGTGTGGCCAAACCTGTCAGCATCTATGTGAATACCTATGGTCGTAGCCATGTGAAGATGAGCGACGGTGAGATAGCCAAGAAAATCAATGAGATGTTCGACCTCCGTCCAAAAGCCATTGAGCGCAAGTTGAAACTGCGTCAACCAATGTATCTTGAGACTGCCGCCTACGGACACATGGGCCGCAAGAATGAAGTTGTCACCAAGACTTTCACCAGCCACTATCATCCCACCAAGACAATGCAAGTGGAACTCTTCACTTGGGAGAAACTTGACCGTGTGGACGACATCAAGAAAGAGTTTTTCAAATAAAACCATTATCTTGCCCTAAGGGCAGGGCGCATACCGCATCAATAGGAATTGCTGTCTACAGGAGGGCTGCAATTCCTAATGGTGTCTTCATGCTATCATTAGAATTAAAGGGAATAACGACATGTTGCAGACAGATTCCATATCGTCGGCAGAGATATTAGAAGAACAGGAAGCCGCCAAGGAAGTACACCATGGCAAGCCGAAGCATCCCTATGAGGTGCTGAAATGGTTGCCGAAGGATGCCACTCCCGAGCAGCAGGATTCCATCATCCAAGCTAATTTCCAACCCGAACATGTGAATTACAACACTCGCGTCGACACACTCACCACTTTTGGACTGAAGTGCGTTGACAAGGTGAGCTTGTCCAAGATGCGCTATAGTCAGGAGAGTCCCTTCGTGGACAACCCCTATTACCATCCCGAGCAAGGTGCGTCGCGTCCCGGAGTGGCGGGCGACCCTGTGCCCTATACATTGAGTGGTGACAACTCAATCACCAGTCTTTTGGTGCTTTGTTTCCTGTTGTCGTTGGTCTCCTTTGCCAAGTCGAAGTCGTTCCTGCTCCGGCAGACGAAACATTTCTTCTATGTGCCGCGCAGCAGCGACATGATGACAGAGACCTCGAGTGAGATTCGTTTTCAACTTATCCTCACCCTGCAGACTTGTCTGCTCTTTGCCATTCTTGCCTATTTCTATGCCAACAATTTCATTTCCTCCACCTATCTGTTGCCTTCGCCCTATTATTTGATAGGCATATTCTTTGGTGTGGTGGTGGCTTATTCACTGTGCAAGACCTTACTCTATAGTGTGGTCAATTGGACGTTCTTTGATAGGAAAAAAAGCGGACAATGGGTGCGTTCTTATCTCTTCATCAATTCACTCGAGGGAGTGGCACTCTTCCCTGTTGTACTGTTGCTTGCCTATTTCAATTTGTCCATCGAAAATGCCATTAGTTGTGTGTTTGTCCTTGTTGTTTTGTTCAAATTGTTGACCTTTTACAAGCTGTCTATCATCTTTTTCCGAGGTTTAGGCAATATTCTGCAAATAATTTTGTACTTTTGTGCGCTTGAAATAGTGCCTTTACTCTCATTGGTGGGCGTATTGACGCTAATTGGAAACAATTTGAAAATAAATTTTTAGGACATCGATGATTAAGAAGATTCTGGTATCACAGCCTAAACCGGCCAGTGATAAATCTCCCTATTATGACATTCAGAAGGAGTTCGGAGTGGAAATTGTATTCAGACCATTCGTCAAGGTGGAAGGTTTGACTTCTATGGAATTCAGACAGCAGAAAGTGAGCATCCTCAGTCATACCGCCGTGGTCTTCACTTCACGACATGCGATTGACAACTTCTTCAAACTTGCGAAAGAATTAAGACTGAACATCTCGGAGGAAATGAAATACTTCTGCGTGACAGAGACTATTGCACTTTATATCCAGAAATATGTGCAATATCGCAAGCGCAAGGTGTTCTTTGGCGCTACAGGAAAGATTGCCGACTTGGTGCCGATTATGGCTAAACACAAGTCGGAGAAATATCTCGTCCCATTGAGCGACGTTCACGATGACAGTGTGAAGAACCTGCTTGATGCCAACAAACTCAATCATACGGAGTGCGTGATGTATCGTACGGTGACCAACGACTTCACCGACGAAGAACGTAAGAATTTCGACTACGACATGATGATCTTCTTCAGTCCTACAGGTGTGCGTGCGTTATCTAAAAACTTCCCCGACCTGAAGCAGGGCGATTTGCGCATCGCCGCTTTCGGTCCTGCTACAGCCAAGACCGTGGAGGAGGAGGGCTTTCGTCTCGACTTGAAGGCGCCCACCAAAGAATATCCTTCGATGACAGGAGCCTTGAAGGCCTATCTTCAAAATGAAGAATAATTCCCAAACAACGATTCTATGACAGAACGACACACTCTGTGCAAACAGGAGCGTCTTCACAGCTTCGGGCTGATCAACACGCTCTTTGGCGGGGGCGGCAGCAAGTCAATGTCTGCATTTCCCGTCAGGGCGGTTTATATGCTGACCGACCGCAAGGCCGACGATTCGCAGGCGCAAGTGATGGTGAGTGTGTCGAAACGTCATTTTAAACGCGCCGTGAAGCGCAATCGGGTCAAGCGACAGCTTCGCGAAGCTTATCGTCACAACAAGCAGATGCTCCCATTGAAAAAGATGGATGAAGGCAAGGCGGTTGTCATAGCGTTCATCTGGCTTGACAACGATTTGCACGACTCGGCTGAGGTGGAACAGCGTGTGAAAAACTTGTTGGAAAGGATAGGAGAGAAGATATGCCACGTCATGGAAGCGTGAGCTGGTTGCGACAGGCAGGCAAGTTCGTCTCAAAAGCCCTCACTTGGATGTTGCTTTTGCCCATTCTGTTCTATCAGCGTTTTATCACTCCTTACACACCCCCTTCCTGCCGTTTCACGCCCACCTGTTCCGAATACGCCCGCCAGGCGTTAGTCAAGTATGGTCCTGTCAAGGGGCTATTGTTGGCTGTCTGGCGAATACTGAGATGTAATCCATGGGGTGGTTCGGGTTATGACCCCGTGCCGTAAGTTTCCGATAATGTTTCGGGTCCCATCAACTTGAATATAAATAAAACAATCACATTCTATGGCAAAAAATTTTGTTGAAGAATTGAAATGGCGTGGTATGCTGGCACAAATGATGCCAGGTACAGAGGAATACCTCAACACCCACATGGTGTCTGCCTATCTCGGCACAGATCCGACAGCAGACTCTCTTCATATTGGTCACCTCTGCGGCATCATGATGCTGCGTCATTTGCAGCGTTGCGGCCACAAGCCTTATTTGCTCGTGGGCGGTGCGACAGGTATGATTGGTGACCCTTCAGGCAAGAGCCAGGAGCGCAACCTGCTTGATTCCGACACTCTTTACCACAATCAGGAGGCCATCAAGAAACAGGTATCCAAATTCCTCGATTTCGATGGCACTGAACCTAACAAGGCAGAGCTGGTCAACAACTATGACTGGATGAAGGATTTCACATTCCTCGATTTTGCCCGCGAGGTGGGCAAGCACATCACTGTTAACTATATGATGGCTAAGGACAGCGTGCAGAAGCGTCTGAACGGTGAGGCCCGCGACGGGCTTTCGTTCACCGAGTTCACCTATCAGCTGCTCCAAGGCTACGACTTCCTCTATCAATATCAGCACTATGGCGTGCGCCTTCAGTTGGGAGGCAATGACCAGTGGGGCAATATGACCACCGGTACAGAGCTTATCCGCCGTACGTTGGGCAACGAGGCTGAGGCATTCTGTCTCACCTGTCCGCTCATCACCAAGGCCGATGGCAAGAAGTTTGGCAAGACGGAGAGCGGTAACATCTGGCTCGACCGCAACCGCACCACACCTTATGCATTCTATCAGTTCTGGCTCAATGTGAGTGATGAGGACGCCGAGAAGTACATCAAGATTATCACCGACCATGACAAGGAAACCATTGATGCAATCTGCGCATATGCCAAGGAACATGATCTTGATGTATATAGCGTAGGCTACTATCATAAGTGGTGTGACAAAAATATCAATCTTTCGCCCTTAGAGCTTCTCAGTTGGTTTGAAAATG
>CAKPTK010000004.1 GCA_934190685.1 uncultured Prevotella sp. | reverse complement strand
CCATTAACGCTATGCTATGGACAATCCGTTTGGCGAATTGTCTCAGATTCCTTATGTTTTATGATGCTTTTGTCTTATTTACGATAAAACTTTAAGCGAATTTTAATTTTTCTTTCACAAATCGTACCCATTTGCTTTTCACAAACGTTATATGTAAGATTAATTAACGAAAAGAGAGATATGGTTAGAAAAAGATTCGCGCTGTTCATGGCGTTTTGGTCTTTGCTATTGCTTTCAGTAGCAGCCCAAGGCAACATTTCCATGACGTTCAGCAACGAGAGCCTGCCCTCCGCATTCAGCAGACTCTCCAAGGCTTCGGGTTACAAAATCATGTTCACCTATAACGATGTGGAGAATTATCGGGTGAACGGAACGGTCAAGCAGGTGTCTTTCACGCAAGCACTTGAGTATGTGTTGCGTGGAAAGCCGTTGGCTTTTGCGGTGAAAGGTAATATTGCCCGCATTTATCCTGGCAAGCCAATCACTGGGCAAAACCGAATCATCACGATTCATGGTAAGGTGGTTGACAAGGAAAACGGTGAGCCTATCATTGGCGCTTCCGTGAAAGTGGCGGGCTACCGCCTTGGCACTGTCACCCAACCAGACGGCACTTTCGTCTTACAGGGATGTCCGGACAATGCGACCATCATCGTGTCCTACCTCGGCATGAGTACCTATCAAGCACAAGCTGAGGAGAACATGAAAGATATCGCTCTGTCTGCTCAGGGCAAGGACATCAACGAGGTGGTGGTGACCGGTATTTTCCAGAAAGCGAAGGAAAGTTATACAGGTGCCGTTACTTCCATTGACAGTGAGAAACTCCAAAGTTTCAAGGGCAGCAATCTTTTGCAAACCTTGAAGAACATTGACGCTTCCATCAACTTCCCCATTAATAATGTGGCTGGCAGCAACCCTAACGTGCTGCCCAATCTGAACATCCGTGGCTCTTCATCATTGCCTATGAGCGTCGAGGAGTTTAATAGCAACGCCCAACAGACGGTCAACACTCCGCTGATTATCTTGGATGGATTCGAGATTTCTCTGACCAAACTCATGGACTACAACGATGAGCAGATACAGAGTATCAATATATTGAAAGACGCAGCCGCCACCGCCATCTACGGCTCGCGCGGTGCCAACGGTGTGATTGTGGTGGTGACAAAGACTCCCAAAGAAGGTCGTCTACGCGTCACAGCCAAGGCTGGCATCGACTTGCAGTTGCCTGACCTCAGCTCTTACAATATGCTCAATGCCACAGAAAAGTTGCGGTTGGAAAATGAAATCGGACTCTATACAGCCAAGAACGAACCTCCAAAACAATACAACTACACCAACGTATACAATGCCAGGTTGAAGAAGGTGCTTGACGGAACCGATATAGACTGGCTTCACATTCCTGTGCGCAACGGTGTTGGCCAGCGTTACAATTTGCAACTCGATGGCGGTTCGCACGAGTTTAAATGGGCGGCTTCATTGGGCTACAACGATGTGGAGGGTGCCATGAAGGGTAGCAGTCGTAAGACTGTCAACGGTGATATTACCTTGATGTACTCTGTGAAGAACCTCATCTTCCGCAACTACACAAGTTTCACGTCGAACCATTCGGAGAACAGCAAGTACGGCTCGTTCCAGGACTATGTGGACCAGCAGCCTTACAACAATCCATACGACAAAAACGGAGAAGTGGTGAAGTCGTTTGACAACTTCTACATGACCGACAAGGTGGGCAACCCTCTCTATGATGCCACACTCAACACTTTCGACAAAAGCGAATACGCAAGTTTTATCAACAACTTCTCTGTGGAGTGGATTATCATGGAAGGTCTGCGTCTGCGTGGAAAACTCGGATATTCCACTACGCGTTCCACCAGCGACGTGTTCCTTCCAGCAGAGCATTCCACTTTCTCTTCCAAGACTTACAACACTGCTGAGGGCATTCTGAGAAAAGGCCGTTACACCTATGGCAATGGCTTTGACGACTACTACAACGCCGATCTTACCTTGAGCTACAACAAAACCTTTGCAGATAAACATCAGTTCTACGTCGGTCTTAACTATGCCATCTCGCAAGAAAACATCAAGGACTATACGTTTGTGGCGGAAGGTTTCACCAATGAAGACATGAGTTTCTTGGGCAATGCCACCCAATATGAATATGGAGGCGCTCCTTCAGGCGACAAGAGCACCGTTCGCTTGGTAGGTTTCACAGGCAATGCCAATTATACCTATGACAACAGATACTATGTCGACTTGAGCTATCGCGTCGACGGAAGCAGCAAGTATGGCAGCGAGAAGAGGTTTGCTCCTTTCTGGAGTACGGGTATCGGATGGAACATGCACAATGAGAAATGGCTCCGCGGCAACAATATTGTCAATACCCTACGTTTGAGAGCGTCGTATGGTGTGACTGGCTCACAGAACTTCACGACAGAGAATGTCTACACCTCTTACCAGTATATTCCCGGCAGTCGTTATATGAACTGGACTGCTGCCAGCTTGATGGGACTTGGAAATCCTAATCTTACTTGGCAGAAGACCAAAGAGACCAACCTCGGCTTTGAGGTGGGCTTGTTGAGAAATCGTGTCACCCTCGAGTTCGACTACTACAACAAGAAAACCACCGACTTGCTTTCGTCTATGGACTTGCCATTGTCCACAGGATTCTCTTCTTATGTGGCCAACATCGGAGAAATGAGCAACAAGGGATTCGAGATGTCGCTCAATGCCTATATCATCCGTAATCACAACAAAAGATTCAACTGGATGGTGGGGGGACAGTTGGTGCATGATGTCAACAAAATTACCCGTTTGTCCGATGCCATCATGGAGCAGAACCAGAAGTATCTCTCCCAAAATGTAGACGTGGCCAACCTTTTCTATGTCGGAAAACCACTCAATGCCATCTATGCCGTGCGCAGCAATGGCATAGACCCAAGCACAGGAAAGGAGGTGTTCCTTGATAAGGATGGACAAGTGACAGACACTTGGGCAGCCTCCGACAAGGTGTATCTCGGCAGCAGTCAGCCCACCTATCGTGGCAATGCACGCACGATGGTGATGTGGAAAGACTTGACCCTCAATGTCTCTTTCGGTTTCCATTGGGGTGGAAAAACTTATAATTCGACCTTGCGCGACCGCGTGGAGGTTGATGTGTTCGATGTGATGGATCGCAATGTGGATGTCAGAGCTTTAAATGAAAGATGGCTGAAGCCTGGTGACAACACTTTCTTCCAGGGCTACAATGAAATGAACACCCATGCCACATCACGTTTCGTGTTTGACGACAAGGTGCTCACTCTTCAGACCGTCAGCTTGCAATACCGCTTGAACAACAACTGGCTGCACACCAAAACAGGACTTGAGTCCGTGCTCTTTGGCGTGAATCTCAACGATTTGTTCTACTGGTCATCTGTTAAATACGAACGAGGCACAAGCTATCCATACGCTCGCAACATGCAGGCGTCTGTGACCCTCACGTTCTAAAGCAACTTATAGAATAAGGTAACAAAGAAACAATATAGTATTATGAATATCATCAAGAACAAGATAAGTCAAATCGTTGTCCTTTCGCTGGCACTCCTTTCTCTGTCATCGTGCAGCGATTGGCTCGACGTGAAACCGGAAACAGAGGAAAGAGAACAGGACATGTTCACCAGTTACAAGGGGTACAAGGAAGCCTTGGCCGGTTGCTATGTGTCCATGGCCTCGCGCGATGTATATGGAGAAAATCTCACCATGTCGGATGTGGAATGTCTTGCCAACCTTTGGACAAAGCCCACCAAGTCATGGCATGCCGACTGGTTCTATTTCTACGAACATAATTATACCGCCGATGATTCGAGAAACGACATCAAGGCCATCTACGGCGGATTGTTCAATGTCGTGGTGCAGGCCAACATGATCATCAACCATCTTGCAGCCAATCCTTCCTCGATAGCCGACGAGGATGCCCGCAACGTGGTGGAAGGCGAGGCGCTTGCTTTGCGCGCTTTCTGCCAGTTCGATGTGCTCCGCCTCTTCGGACAACTTCCACAAGGTGGTACCAAGAAGGTGAGTCTTCCCTATTCCGAGAGCAATGACATCAACACCTTGCCTCCTTACTATACATTTGAGGAATATAGCCGCAAACTCCAAAACGATCTTGACAAGGCTGAGGAACTTCTTGCCAAGAGCGACCCCATACTGAGGCATTCCTACGACGACCTTGAAGGTGGCGTGACACTCGACGACGACTTCATGATGTATCGACGCAACCGCATGAACCTATGGGCTGTCAAGGCGCTCAAGGCAAGAGTCTACCTGTATCTGGGCAACACCGCCAAGGCCCACGAGGAAGCCATGGCGGTGATTGACGCCAAGCTTGACGGTGCACCCGTGGTGGAACTGGGCGGCGACGCCGACTATGCCAAAGGCTACTATGCCTTGCCCAGCGAGTGTCTGTTCGCCCTACAGAGCAGCAGTCTGACAGACTACAGCATCAGCCTTCTGGGCGGACTGGACGACCACTCGGTCGACGGCGACAAGAACCTGTGTCTTACGACCAACATGCTCAACAAGCAGCTCTATGCCGGGCAGAACACCACCAGCAACAACCGCTACCTGAACGTGTGGAACCGCAACACACGCGATGTCTTCGGCATCAAGTATCCCACCATCAGGAAATACTCATGGGACACATCCAAGAACATAGACCTTGACGTGTTGCGCACCAAGCTGCAGATTTTGCCGATGCTCCGCCTGTCCGAGCAATATCTCATTGCCATGGAAACCGCCAACGACCTGACCGAGGCCAATGCACTCTACACCAAGTACATGGCAGCCCGTGCCGTCAACGTGACCGCCGGATTCACCTCGCTCGACGAGCTGAAAGCCTTCGTGACAGACGAATACCGTCGCGAATTCTACGGCGAGGGACAGATGTTCTACACCTACAAGCGCAAGAACACCAAGCGCATGCTCTTCTCCAACACCGACATGGACGAAGACGGCTACATTCTGCCATTGCCGGAATCTGAGTTCAATCCAAACTAACAAAATACGCAAAAAGCAAACAGACATGAAAAAGTCAATATACATCGTGTTTCTTGCCTTCGCGGCACTCCTCACCGCCTGCGAGCAAGACCTGCCCACCTACAGCGACACCACGGGCAGACTCTATTTCAAGCACACCTACTTCAAGGACAGCCTTACCTCATACTCTTTCGCCTATCACGACGACGTGTCCTTTGACACCGTGTGGGTGACCGTGCAGAACCTGGGGTTCATTGTCGACCACGACCGCTCGTTTGAACTGCAACAGGTGATGACGGGCACCGACGATGCCGTGGCAGGCCAGCACTACGTGAGTTTCGACGATGCCGAGTACAAGAAACATCTCGTCATCAAGGCAGACTCGTCGACAGCCAAAATTCCCGTAATCCTGCTACGCGACGCCTCGCTGAAGACAACAACCGTGACACTGAAGTTCACTATCAAGGAAAACGCAGAGTTCAAGGTCGGTTTCAAAAAAGAAGCCTACCACTACATCCAGATTACCGACCGGCTCGCCAAGCCCAGCAACTGGGGCGGACTCTGCGACCATTACTTCGGCAAGTACGGCACCGTCAAGCACCAGTTCATGATTCGGACGACAGGCAACAAGTGGGACGAGGCCTACATCACCGAACAGCAGTTTGACTCCTACTCGGTCGACCAGGCCTACATGAGTTTCATCAGCAGCAAATTGTCGGCAGCACTGATCAAGGAGAACGCAGAGCGCGAAGCTCAAGGACTTCCTCCCTTGGCAGAAGACGACGGCACGTTGGTGGATTTCACCATCGGCGGTTATTAATTCCACAAACACACTTAACAGAAAGGAACATCTCATGAAAAAGATATTTGCATATATATTGTTGGCATTGCCTCTCCTCACTTCGTGCGTCAGCGATGACTCGGATTTTGGCAGCGACAAGAACAACATAGAAATCAGCGGGGTTGAGAAGGAATATGAAGTTACTTCCTTCGCAGGCAAGAGTCTGGTCATTGCCCCCACTATCACTACAGACTATGACGATGATGATTTGGAATACACTTGGACGTATTATGACCCGAACGAGAACTTTGACAACTATAACAAGGAGCACAAAGCCACTGTGGTGTCGCGCGAAAAAACGCTGAACTACCCCATGAACCTGCTCGACGGCGAATACGTATTCTATCTCACCGTCACCTCCAAGTCTACGGGTTACTCGCAGCAAAGCAAGAAAATTACGGTCGATGTGGCATCCGCTCTTTCCAAGGGCTTCTATGTCTGCAAGGAAAATGCTGAGGGCAACACCGACGTGGACCTTTATAACACGACTGAGGGAACAATGCTTGAAAACCTGTTGGCCAACTACAATGGCAAGGCGCTCAAAGGAAAACCACTTTGCATGGATGTTATTTCTGGTCTCCCTTACATGGATCCCGATACAGAGACAGGTGCCTATGGAAACTGTCTTTGTCTTACCACTCAAGACGGCAATGTGGAATGGGTACGGTTGGTGGACATGAAGACCGTGAAGGATGCCGACAATTGTCACTATGAGAAAGTGGAGGGAGAGATTCCTTACCGCACTGTGCGTGGCTACTGGACAATCTATTATATGACCAACAACTATGCCTACAATTCTTATAGTGGCAGTATGGGGGGCATTGGCGTGCTGGGGAGTTTTGCTGGAAACGGAGCCAGTCAACATGTGGTTACCAATGCAAACTCTTTCTACTGCATGGCCTATTGGGATCAAGCGCACCATGGACTGGGCTTCAGCGATTACAATGGCAGCTATGCCGAACCACAATCGAAGGTGACGGGCTACAAGGCTACTGATACGGGTTACGACTGCATCACATCGGGCAATTGTGGTGCTGGTGGTAATAACTTGTCTTTCTTCCTTCTGAAAGACGCGAGTGGAAACCGTCTGTTCTATTTCGTGAATGTCACATCAAGCAATGTTTCTGTGACTGACGTACGTCCGGTTGAGGCAGGAACTCACTTGGCCAATGCCAATCTTTTTGCCGTGAATTGCCGGCAGGCAACGCTTCTCTATTGTGTGGACAACAACAAGGTGTATGCCTATGACTTGGCGGGCAACAATGCCGAGCGCGCGCTTACGTTCCAAGGACTGCCCGACAACGAGCAGATTACTTATATCGCCAACAGATATTATGATGACGACAATGGATTTGACTATTTGATGGTAGGCACGCAGTCGGGCGACACCTACAAGGTGTATATGTATAACATGGTGGGTGGTGAGCCTTCTGGAAAACCAGCTTTGGTCATCACTGGAACGGGTAAACTCCGCAAGGTGGATTATGCCAATCCGAATATCGTTGATACGGCAGACAAGACACCTCTTTTGGATGACTAAGATTTAAGCGGGAAGATATGCATTTGATAAAATAAAACCGGGCGGAAAGCATTCAACTTTCCGCCCGGCTTTGTGTATCTGGTGGTGAGGATAATCAGTTGTGTACGAGTGTTCCGATTTCTTCTCCGTCCATCACTTTCTTCAGATTGCCCACGATGTCCATGTTGAACACATAGATAGGCAGGTTGTTCTCCTTGCACATGGTGGTGGCGGTGAGGTCCATCACCTTCAACCCCTTATTGTAAATCTCGTCGTAGGTGATGTCCTTGAACTTGGTGGCTGTCGGGTCTTTCTCTGGGTCGGCGGTGTAGATGCCGTCTACACGCGTGCCCTTGAGCATCACGTCAGCCTCAATCTCAATGCCACGGAGGGAAGAACCGGTGTCGGTGGTGAAGTAGGGCGAGCCTGTGCCGGCGGAGAAGATGCAGATATAGCCTGCCTCCATGGCCTCGATAGCCTTCCACTTGCTGTAGAACTCACCGATAGGTTCCATGCGGATGGCGGTGAGCACCTTGGTCTTCACGCCGAAAGCGCCCAAAGCACTGCTCAGTGCGAGCGAGTTGATGACTGTGGCGCACATACCCATCTGGTCGCCCTTCACACGGTCGAAGCCCTTGGAGGCGCCGCTCAATCCACGGAAGATGTTTCCGCCACCGATGACGATGCCGATTTGTACCCCCATCTCATGCACCTCTTTGATTTGTCGCGCATAGTCCTGCAGACGTTCCGGGTCGATGCCGAAGTTCTGCTTGCCCATCAGGCTCTCGCCGCTGAGCTTCAAAAGAATTCTCTTATACTTTGCCATATTCTTGTTTTGTATAGTAATCAGATGATAAAGCTTACCTCCTTGAATCCATAACTGCGGATAACTCCTTGGCGGTCGTGGAGAATCAGATGTCCGTCGTCCTCCACCTCGACCACGCACGCCTCGAATCTGCCCTCAGCGTCCTCGTAAGGATAAAAGCCCTTGCCGCGGTATAGATGTTGCAGATAGAGGGCGGCAATGTCGGTGTAGTCACCGTCGACAATCATGTCGTAGTATTTCGAGAAACGGGTAGCCAAGTCGCTGAGCAATTGCTCTCGGTCGAACGCATGACCGGCAATTTGTGCCATCGACACGGGGTTGGGGGCGTCGCAGACAAACGTGGTCTGGTTGACATTGATGCCGGTTCCTATGATGAAACGCCCCATGCCGTGGCTGGTCACGGTTGTCTCGATGAGCGTGCCGCTGATTTTCTTGTCTTTCCAATAGATGTCGTTGGGCCATTTCACGGTCACGTCATCCTCGCCGAGAATGCCTCCCAACACGTCTCGGAAAGCCAATGCCGCAGCTTCCGACATCATGAATTGGCTTCTTACAGGAAGCATCTTGGGGAAGACAAGCAGGGAGAAAAGCAAATTCTTGCCATCTTCACTTTCCCAATGGTTGCCTCCTTGTCCCCGTCCGGCGGTCTGATAGTCAGCCACGGCGATAGTCAAGTCCTCGTCTTCCGGCTGATATTGTCGCAGGAAATCGTTGGTGGAGGAGGTCTCTTTCAGTCTTATGATTTTTGTTTTCATCATGTGCGGGTCTAAAAATACGGGATGAAAGCATCCTCAATATGGTTCACTTCGGCATTGTCCTCGTTCGTTCCCGTCACGGCGATGATGTCAAAGCGCACGGGGATGTTGATGTGGAAACTTTTCACATAAGCGTTGGCGGCTGTGGCGATGCTTCGCATTTTGGGGACAGTAACGGCTTCTTCGGGTTCCGTGAACAGATTGTTTCTCCGGGTCTTCACCTCGACAATTACCAAGGAATCCATTTCCGGAGTCACCGCAATGATGTCCAAGTCGCGTCTGCCGCATTTCCAGTCATGATGCAAGATGCCATATCCCTTGCTTTCCAAGAGTTGTATGGCCAAATCCTCGCCCCATTTCCCCAATTCATTGTGTGCTGCCATGTCAATATGCTTGTAGATTCTTAAGCAAAGGTAGTGTAATTTGAAGACAAAACAAAATAATCAACCATTTGTTTATGTTTTATTTAGTGTTGGCTTTCGGGAACTCAGAAAAATTTTTCCCAGTATAATTATATATGCCTGCAGTATGCTGTGTCTTGTTGATGTAAGACGCCATGTATATCCTACATGGTTCCTGTATCAACCGATATGAACTTGTATCGATTTCTTATCAGTGCCTTTTTTAGGTACAACGTTTATTGTGTTTGTAAAGTCGCTCTTTAATACAACAACAGTAATCCGGCAAAGGCGGCGAAGAGAATCATGTGGATGGGATTTACTTTCACCCACTTGGTGCCGACGAAGGTAGCGACGAAGAGGGCTATGCTAATCCAAAAATGCCAGGGACTGACGGACGGGGTGTTGAAATTCTCTGGGGTGCACAACAACAAGGTGGCGGCAGCCAAAAGGCCGACTACTGTTGGACGCAACACGAAGAATATACTCTTCATGGCGGGCGTGTCCATGTAGCGCATCAATACCTTGGCGATGAACATCATCAGAATAAATGATGGAAGGATGAGGGCAAGCGTGGCGATGAAACTGCCCAACACGGACATTCCTGTGCCGAAGCCTGCATTATGGATGGCGGTATAGCCGCAATAGGTGGCGGTGTTGATGGCAATGGGACCCGGCGTCATCTGGCTGATGGCGGCGATATTGGTGATTTCTGCCGTCGACAACCAATGATGGTGAATCACGGTCTCGGTCTGAATAAGCGAAAAGATACCATAGCCTCCTCCGAAACCGAAGAGACCTATCTCGAAGAACGTGATGAAGAGTTGCAGAAATATCATTTACTCGGTAGGTTTGATGAGTTTTCCGTAGAGATAGCCGCCCACTCCGGCGGCAAGGATAACATAGACAGGATTGACATGCATCGCCCAAATGGCGAGCGTGCTGATGACGGGAATCCAGCAGTTGGCGAGCGTAATCTTGGCGCTTTTGGCAAGATTGAACGTTGGAACGGCTATCAGCGCCACCACGGCGGGACGGATGCCGTTGAACATTGACGCAACCCACGGCACATCTTGAAATCGATGGAAGAACAGGGCGATAAGCAGGATGATGAGAAACGAAGGCAAAGCAGTGGCAAGACAGGTGCACACAGCACCGGGAAGGCGGCGGAGCCGATAGCCGATGAACACGCTCATGTTGATGGCGAGCGCGCCGGGGCAACTCTGCGCCACGGCGATGATGTCGGCAAACTCTTCCTTGCTGAGCCACTTGTGCTTGTCTACCACTTCAGCTTCTATAATAGGAATCATGGCGTATCCACCCCCAAGGGTGAATGCGCCAATCTTCAGGAATGTCTTGAAACTTTTCTGATAAAAGTTGTCCATACATTTTATTTATGTTCCTCAATCCACTTGCGTGCATTGACAAATGCCTCAATCCAAGGAGTGATTTCCTCGTTGCGGCGATCGCGTGGATACCATCCGCATTGCCATGGGAAGATGGCGCGCTCGGGGTGTGGCATCATCGCCAGGTGACGGCCGTCCTTGGAGCAGATAGCTGCCACATTGTAGTCGGATCCGTTCGGGTTGCCTGGATATTCGGCATAGTTGTATTTGGCCACCACATTGTAGTGGTCTTCTGCCTCGGGCAGATAGAAGCGACCCTCGCCGTGAGCCACCCAAATGCCGAGTTTGTTGCCGCTCAGGGTGCGGAGCATCACGCTCTCGTTGCGTGGAATGCTCAAACCGAGGAAGGCACTCTCAAACTTCTTAGAGTTGTTCGGACGCATGTGTGTGCGGTGCTCGTGCTCAGGATTGATGAGGTTAAGCTCAATCATCAGCTGGCAGCCGTTGCAGATACCGAGGCTGAGGGTGTCCTTGCGGGCGTAGAACTTGTCGAGGGCTTCCTTGGCCTTGGGGTTGAAGAGGAAGGCGCCTGCCCATCCCTTGGCGGAACCGAGCACGTCGCTGTTGGAGAATCCACCACAGAAGACAATCATGTTGACGTCCTCCAAGGTCTCACGGCCGCTGATGAGGTCGGTCATCATCACGTCTTTGACGTCGAAGCCGGCGAGATAGAGCGTATAGGCCATCTCGCGTTCACCGTTTGTTCCCTTCTCACGGATGATGGCAGCCTTGATGCCTGATGGCGTGCGGCGGTCGGCGGAGAGACCGAACTGTGCCAAAGTGCCACGGAAGGTGTCGTTGAACTTCATCTCGACGGGCTGCTTCTTGTAGTTGGTGTAGCGCTTCTTGGCACAACCGTTCATGCTCTGCTTCTGGTCGAGCTCGTAGGATGTCTTGTACCAAGTGTCGCGGAGGGAGTCGATGTCGAAGCTCTCTTCGAAGTCGTCTTTCTTGACCACGAGTGTACGTGTGTCGGGAGTAGGATAACCAATTTTGGCATATACCACCTCACGCTCCTGCATAAACTGCTTGAACTCTTCCTTGTGCTCGTCAGACACCTGGATAACCACACCCGGATTCTCAGCCATGAGGATCTTCACGATGTCGTCGCTGGCAATGTCGTGGAGGTTGATGTGTAGACCGCCTTTCGTATTGGCGAAACACATCTCGAGCAGACAGGTCATCAGACCGCCGGCGCTGATGTCGTGGCCAGCCATGATCCATCCTTTCTTGACCAACTCCTGGACAGCGTTGAAGCAATCGACGAAGTAGTCGGGATTGGTGACTGTAGGCACGTCGTCGCCCACTTTGCCGAGACTCTGTGCGAAGGCGCTGCCTCCGAGGCGAAGCTCGTCGCTGCTGAAGTCGATATGATAGAGTGAGGATTTCTTGTCGTTCACAAGTACTGGTGAAACCACCTTCTTGATATCGGACACCTCGCCGCCGCTGGTCACGATGACCGTACCCGGAGCGATGATCTTCTCACCGTTGGGGTATTGCTGTGACAGAGAGAGTGAGTCCTTGCCGGTAGGCACGTTGACATGGATGTCGCAGCAGAAGTCGCTCAGTGCTTTGACTGCGGCATAGAGGCGCGCGTCCTCGCCCTTCTGTGAGCGGCATGGCCACATCCAGTTGGCGGAGAGTGACAGACTCTTCATGCCGTCTGCCAATGGCGCCCAGACAATGTTGGTCAGCGATTCTGCCACGGACAGCACTGAACCTGCCTCGGGTGACGCCAAACCTGCCTGTGGAGCATGGCCGAGTGCGGTGGCGATACCTTTCTCGCCACGATAGTCGAGGGCTACCACACCACAGTCGCTCAACGGCAACTGGATTTCGCCCTGGCACTGCTGACGTGCTACTTTGCCGGTCACGGAGCGGTCCACTTTGTTGGTCAACCAGTCCTTGCAGGCTACGGCTTCCAACTGGAGCACGCGGTTGACATATTCGTGCAGTTTATCTTGTGTGTAGGTTACATTCTCATAATGGCGCTCCACGGTCTCGTCGCGCATGATGGTCTTGGGAGAGTGTCCGAACATCTGTGCCACATCGAGGTCGAAAGGCTTCACGCCGTCACCTTGTACGAAGGAGAAGTGGGCGTCGCCAGTGGTCTCGCCGACCACATACAGTGGGGCACGCTCACGCTCGGCAATCTTGCGCACGTGGTCGATGTGCTTCTCGTCGATGAGCAGACCCATACGCTCTTGGCTCTCGTTGGCGATAATCTCTTTGGCTGAGAGCGTCTTGTCGCCGATAGGCAACTTGGTCATGTCGATGCGGCCGCCACACTCTTCCACCAATTCTGAGAGACAGTTGAGGTGACCGGCAGAGCCATGGTCGTGGATGGAAACGACAGGATTGTTGTCCTCCTCGACGAGGGCGCGCACCAGGTTGTAGGCACGTTTCTGCATCTCAGGGTTGGCGCGCTGCACGGCGTTCAACTCGATGCCGTTGCTGTAGCGGCCGGTGTCTACGGACGATACGGAACCGCCGCCGAGACCGATACGGTAGTTGTCGCCGCCGACGACCACCACCTTGTTGCCCTTCTGTGGCTCTTTCTTCAGACAGTCGCGCTTGGTGCCGTAGCCCACGCCGCCAGCGAGCATAATCACCTTGTCGTAGGCATATTTCTCGTTGCCTTCCTGATGCTCGAAGGTGAGCAGAGAACCGGTGATGATAGGTTGGCCGAACTTGTTGCCGAAGTCGCTTGCACCGTTGGATGCCTTGATGAGAATCTGTTCAGGTGTCTGATACAGCCATTTGCGCACAGGCATTACGTCTTCCCAGTCGCGTCCGCCGTCCAGGCGGGGATAGGCGGTCATGTAGACAGCCGTTCCTGCGATAGGCCATGAGCCGGTGCCACCGCCCATACGGTCGCGGATTTCACCACCCGTACCTGTGGCTGCGCCATTGAATGGCTCCACGGTGGTCGGGAAGTTGTGGGTCTCTGCCTTCAGGGAGATTACGCTCTCGATGTCCTTGATGCGGAAATAGTCGCTGGTGGACTGGTCGGCGGGGGCGAACTGCTCGATGACTGGACCCTGCGCGAATGCCACGTTGTCCTTGTAGGCAGACAATATCTTGTTGGGATTCTCCTGCGTCGTCTTCTTGATCATGGCAAAGAGCGACGACTCCATTTCCTTTCCGTCGATGATGAACGTTCCGCCGAAAATCTTGTGACGGCAGTGCTCAGAGTTGATTTGGGCGAAGCCGAAAATCTCGGAGTCGGTGAGAGGACGGCCCAGTTCCTTTTCTATCTTGTGGAGATACTCGATTTCTTCGGGAGAGAGGGCGAGACCTTCCTCCTCATTGTATTTCTCCAGGTTTTCCACATGCTTGATAGGCTCAGGCTTGTGGTTGACGGTGAAGATGTCTTGGTCAAGCCCTTCATACATGCGCTGGAGCATGGGGTCGTGTTCGGCGTCTTTAGAGTCTACAGGGAAGTACTCTTCTATACGCGAAATGCCGTTAAGACTCATGTTCTGAGTTATCTCAACGGCATTCGTACTCCAGGGAGTAATCATTTCACGGCGTGGGCCCACATAGTAACCCTCAAGCGTCTTTGCATCGAGAAGCTCGGCGTCACCATAAAGCCAGGAAAGTTCGTTGATCTCATCGTGATTGGGCTGATGGTCTATCTCAGTGGCAATCACGCTCTTGGTAGGAGTTCTGAAAAAAAGAATCATATTACAATTATAAGAGTTTTGTTTCTGCTTGCAAAGGTACACCAATTAGATAGAAGAACAAAATAAAAACTTGCTTTTTTGTTTTATTTTGTCACCAGTGGCCCACACTTCGTTTCCGCTTCTTCTGTGGACTTGGGGAAAAGAAAAAGACGGGGATTTTACTCTCCGTCTTTATATTGTCTGTACAGTCCGTCGACGATGCTGTCGGCGAGACTGATGTTGGGCACCATGATTTCATCGCATTGCAGGCTGTGGGCGACGGTGAGGAAGATTTCGGCGGCGGGCACGATGACGTCGGCGCGGTCTTCCTTGAGGTTGTATCGCTGCATGCGTTCCTCGATGGTCAGCTGCGACAGTTGGTTGTAGAGGTTGTGCAGTTGCCCCACCTTGAGCCTGCCGTTGCTGTTCTTGTCCTTGACGAGTTTGAACAGTTTGTTGATGTTGCCGCCCGAGCCGATGATGCGGGTATCGGGGAAGTCGCGCGCATAGGATTCGAGCATGCTCTTCATCTGTTTGCGCTCCTCGCTCTTCACGTTGCCGCTGAGCAGGCGCAGGGTGCCGATGTTGAACGAGTGGCTTTCGGCGAGGATGCCGTCGTGGAGCAGGGAAATCTCGGTGCTGCCGCCGCCCACGTCCACATAGGCGAAGTTGCCCACACCGCTCTCGGTGTTCTCCACCAGGTTGTTGCATAGCAGTTGTGCCTCCTCGGCTCCGGGAATGATTTCAAGTTTGATGCCTGTCTCCTCCTCAATGAGGCGCATCACCTTTTTGCCGTTCTCGGCGTCGCGCATGGCAGAGGTGGCGCAGGCACGGTATCGGGTGACGTCGTTGACCTGCATGAACTGCTTGAAGCCCTTCATCATGTGGAGCATGATCTTGGCGCGGTGTTTGGAAATCTTGCCGAGCGTGAACACATCGTTGCCCAGTCGGAGTGGTACACGGATGAACATCAGTTTGCGGATGCGTTCAAAGTCGGGTGCGTTGTCGTCGAAACGCTTGATGAGCAGACGGGCTCCGTTGGAGCCGATGTCGATGGCTGCGAGGTTGATAGGTTTCATTTTTCTTGTGTGTATTCTTGGAGATAAGCTTGATGGAGTTTTTCTTGTGAGCGGAATGGCGCGCCGCCCTCCGTGACAGGTTGTATTTGGTTGGTGCCCTTGCCGTCGACGATGCGTCCGTTGGTGGTGTCGCGCAGCCCGTATTCCACGGTGCGGAGCAGGTCTTTCCGCAAGTCCTCGTCATAGACGGGCGTCATTACCTCGATGCGGTTGACCAGATTGCGGGGCATCCAGTCGGCGGAACCGATGTAATAGCGGGGCTTGCCGTCGTTGCAGAAGATGAGGATGCGGGAGTGCTCGAGATAGCGGTCGATGATGCCGACGGCTTTCACGTTGTCGCTCACGCCGGGCACGCCGGGCACGAGCGAGCAGTTGCCTCGGACGACGATGTCCACCTTCACACCAGCCTTCGATGCGGCGTATATCTTGTTCACCATGTCGGTGTCGGTGATGTGGTTGATTTTGATTCTCACCCAGGCTTCCTTGCCCGCCTTGGCGTTTTTGATTTCTGTGTCGAAGAGGCGCAGGAGTTTGGTCTTCATTGAGTTGGGCGACACCATCAGCTCGTTGAAGCGCACCTGCGAGAATGGCCGATCGATGAAGTCGAACACCTTAGCCACCTCGTTGACGATGCGTGGTCGTGCGGTCATCATCAGATAGTCTGTATAGACCTTGGCGTTGCCCTCGTGAAAGTTGCCCGTCCCCACGCAGGCGATGTTGCCCTTGCTGGTGGTGATGAGACAGAGCTTGGAGTGGATTTTCAAGCCTTCCACACCGAAGATGACATTGACACCCTCTTCTTGCATGCGCTTGCTCCACTTGATGTTGCTCTCCTCGTCAAACCGCGCCATCAGTTCCACCACGGCGGTCACCTTCTTGCCGTTGCGGGCGGCGCAGATGAGCGCCTTGACCACCTTGGAGTCTTTGGCGAGTCGGTAGAGCGTGGTCTTGATTTCCTTGACGCTGGGACGCAGTGCCGCCTCTCGGAGCACGCGGATGTAGGCGTCGAACGAGTGGTAGGGCACATGGATGAAGCGGTCTTTCTCCCGGATGGAGTCGAGGATGCTTTGCTCGCTGAGAAACTCCTTCTTCATCACTTGCGGCCAACGGGGATATTTCAGTTCGCTGTGGCCGCAGTCGGGAAAACTCATCAGGTCGCGGTGGTTCTGGTATCTGCCGCCGGCAAGCGACGTGTCCAGTTCCTTGACATTGAGTCGGTCGAGAATCTTCTTCTGCATCTCCTTGGGCATCTCCTTGTCGTAGATGACACGGATTGGCGAACCTTTCTTTCGGCTGTTCACGCCCAAGGCAATCTTTTCCATCGTGCCATAGTCGCCCTCGTTGTCCACTTCCATTTCCGCATCCTTGGTAAACTTGAACGAGTAGGCCTCGTAGGTGCTGTGCTTGGTGCCGATGAAGATGAGGGGCAGACAGTAGCGTATCACGTCGTCGAGATAGATGATGTTGTCATAGCCCTCGCTCGCCGGCAGTTTGAGGAAACGTCCGAACACCCGGTCGGGCACTTTGATGATGGCGTATTTCACCTTCTTGTCCTCCTCGTGGGTCTTCTTCACCACCAGATAGATGCGGTTGTCCTCCAGGGTGTTGAGGTCGTCGATGGCAGAGAGCCAGATGGGGTTGGTCGAGCCGTTGAGCTTGTCGTAGTAGAGTTGCTTGAGATATTCCTTCTGCTCTCCGTTGAGTTGTTTCTCGTCGATGAGGCGTATGTGGTGCTCCTCCAACAGACGGAACACCTGATGGGTGGTCTCGGTGTATTCGAGACTGTATTCCTCGTTGAGCTTGTTGATGGTCTTGATGGTGTGCTTGATGGTCTTCCGGTTGTGGTCGCTGATGTTCCGGCTGTCAGCCAACCGGTTGAGAGAAGCCACGCGCACGCGGAAAAATTCGTCGAGGTTGTTGGAATAGATGCCCAGAAACGACAATTTCTCCAAGAGGGGGACATTGGGCTTCTGTGCTTCTTGCAGGATACGGTGGTTGAAATACATCCAACTGACGTCACGTTCCACGTAGGTCAGCGTTTCTTCTTTCTTCTTGGTCATTTTTCTTTGTTTTATATATGTGGCTGCAAAGTTACGCTGAAACCTTTGATACAATGCTTACAATCGTGATACGATAATATTACAATGTTGTTAAGACGGAATGCGAAAGCCCCTCCAAGCACAATGGCGGAACGGGTGTCCGTCATCGTGCTTGGAGGGGCTTTGTGTTATGTGTGGGGTTGTTCAGTCTTGTGCTCGCATCAGATGCCTTCATTCCAGGCGTCGCCGTCTTCGGGGGTGTCTATGATTCCGTTTAGCGTGTTGGGCTTCGTGGAGTCTTCTGTCAAACCAGAGGCAGCCGCAAGGGTGGCGGCTTCCATTTCAATGACTCTTACTGCGGGTTTCTGATATGTTTTCTTTTTCATAATGAATGGTCTCCTTATTGAAGTTTACTTGTGGTGATGTTTTTATTTCACGACAATTTTCTTGTGGTTTTTGATATACACGCCACGGCTGAGTCCTTCAAGACTCGTGCCCACGCATTGACCTTGGAGGCCGTAGACGGGGGCGTCCTGCTGGGTTGCGTCGCGGTGGATGGTGTCGATGGCGGTGGCGTTGTCGGCGATGAAGACTCGCAAGGCGTCGCTGTTGGTGCCTGTCGGCACGATGAAATAGGCGCGCAGACCTTTCAACATGTTGTGGTTGCTTTGGGCGTCCATGGGCTTCTTAAACCGATTGTCGGCGGTGACGAAGAGGTCGGTGCCGTCGATGGCGAGTGTGGCCGTGCCGTAGGTACCCACCATGCTGTAGCCTTCGTGTTCCACTGTTTGCGCTTTCTTGTCGGAAAGGACAATGTTTTTGAAAGTTGGATTCGTCACGTCTTGTGCGGGATTCAGCAGATAGGGCTTGCCTGCCTCAATCTGTGTCGCCTCGGTGAACTTCAGTGTTTTTCCGTCTTCGTCCATGCTTGTGAACTCGCGCAGTTTGTAGCCGGAGCCGAAGACGGATTCCAGGTTGTACTCGGAAACATTGAACGGCACACAGAAGGTGTTCCAACAACCGCTCTTGAGGCTGCGGGTCAAAGTCACGTTGACATCGCACAGATAGCTGTATTGGTCTTGGGTGTCCAGTTCACTGATGGTCTTGGCGTGTGGGTCTGTAGCGTCCAACTTCCACAGACTGCCCGTGTCCTTGTTTCCGTCGTGGGTATAGAATCCCAAGGTGTTCGTCTTGTTGTAATCCGATCCCAGGTAATAGTTCAAGTACACGTCCGACACTTCGCCGGAGGTGGTGTAGGGCTGTATCTGATAACCTTTTATGCCGCGTGTCTCACAATCGGTGATATAGAAATAATTGTCTTTGTTGTCGCTCAGCTTGATGAAGTCTTTCTCACCGTGCATCTGTTCATTGTTCGGGTTGTAGGATTCTCTTTTATCGTAATCCAGCCATTTGCCCAGGGAATAGTCGTAGATGTAGAAGGCATTTTCCACATTCGGCACATGATAGAACACAAAGTGTCCGTCCTCCGTGGCGGAAGGTGTCATGGTGAAGTCCACGCCGGCGCCATATCCATTGTGCAGTGTGAATACGTTGTCCAAGCGGTCGTCGCCCGCTTCGGACGGTTCTGTGGTGGAAGTCTTGATGTCGGCACTTGATGGTGGTGTGGAGAGAAACCATAAGGAGCCTTGGTCTTTGCCACCATCATGCCACCAGATGCCAACGGTGTTGTCCTCATTTCCGTTAAATCCTCCGTAGTAGTTCAGATACCAAGGGGTGGAAGTCACAACGCCCTGCGTGTTGACGAGCTGAAATTCATAGCCTCCGTTTATTTGAGTGGCAACGAAGAATGCCTGTGTGTTCTGTGTCTCGCTCAGTTTGATATAACTTTTTTTACCAGCTCCTTTTGTAGCTGTTCCATAGTCATCTTTGACATCATAGGTGAGCCATTGTCCCATACTACAGTCATAGATGTAATAAGCGTTGTCCTTACCTTCCACTTGATAGAAGGTGAAGGACCCCCAATCGCTTTTCCCATGTGTCGGCGTCAAATCTTCTTTCCAATAAATGGATGGATTTTGGTTGTTGTGAAGTGTGTAGATGTATTCCGGTCCACCATCGCCCGGTTTGGTGGTTGAGGCTTCCAGTGTCAGTGTGTTGTCTGCATAAGCACTTTGCAAAGCCATTGTAAAAAATGTGAATACAATCAGTAGTGAGTGAAATGTCTTTCTTCCCACATACCTTTTTTGAGATAAACTGCTAAACATTGTGGTCCTGTTTTTTAGTGTTTCTGTAAGTTATCCTATATAATACCTTATTAAATTGCGTTGCAAAGGTAGAAAGAATATTGTATCGTGAATTTAATTTTTGCGCAGTTTAACGCAACATGAAATATGGTGGAAACCATCTGGCAAATCCGAAAGAATATGTAACAAGCGCTAACATTTCTTGTAATAGATATGCCCGTTCTTTTTCGGAATATTTCATCTTCAATGATGAAAGGCGATTGGATGTCATATACTCATTTGCCCAAATACGGTCCAAGGGCTTGGGCAATGGATGCCCACTGCCTGGGCAACTGTTGCCCGGGGTCTTGTACCATTCTGTACTTAGCCACTAACCACTTCGATTTCTACGGTTCTTGCTGGTGGAGAATTTTCTTTTATCGTGATTCGTGTTGATGGATGTATGATGTATGTGGTTTCAAGAGAAATTGTTTTTGGGGAGAAACAAACAGGGAGCATTCGCTTGTTGTAACAGAAATGTCATGTCTGTGTCTTGAAATCGAAAAACAAGATGACGAACTTTGCAGGCGAAACAAAACAACAAGGAAATGAAGAACGTAATCTTGAACCGCTTGGCGCTGACAACAATGCTCGGAATGGTCGCATTGGGGACAGTGTCTGCACAAGGTGAGGAGAAGACTGACCTCACACCGCACATCCATGGTACCATCCGTGGCAAGTATGAATACCAACCCGAAGACCATGCCGGACGATTCGAGGTGCGCAACGCCCGAATCAGCGTGGACGGAAAGGTGGCGCCATCTGTTGCCTACAAGGCGGAAATCGACCTCTCTGACGAGGGACAAATCAAGATGCTTGACGCTTACACCCGGCTGACTCCATTCTCTGGATTCCAGTTCACTATCGGACAGATGCGTGTGCCGTTCACGATTGACGCTCACCGCTCGCCCCATCAGCAGTATTTCGCCAACCGCTCTTTTATCGCCAAGCAGGTGGGCAATGTGCGTGATGTGGGTGCCACGGTGGGGTATACGCTCAACGCAGGATTCCCAATCATTCTGGAGGCGGGACTGTTCAATGGTTCCGGCTTGACCGATCAGAAGGACTTCTGGACCAAGGAGGTGAACTTTTCCGCCAAGGCACAGATGTTCTTCCCTCATGGATGGAACCTGACACTCAGCACCCAGAAAATCAAACCTGCCGATGTGGGGGTGATGATGTATGACGCAGGCGCTTATTATCATGCCCATGGCTGGCATGTGGAGGCTGAATATCTCTATAAGCACTATGCCGACGGGGCTTTTCGCAATGTGCATGCCGTGGATGCGTTCGCCTCGTATGACATCGCTCTGAAGAAATGTTTCTTCTCCAAGATCACACCTCTGGTGCGCTATGACTATATGACCGACCATAGCGACGGCAAGGAATATACTCTCTCCACCGCTGAGGACGGAACGGAGGTGAAGGGACTGAAGGTGAACGACGCCCAAAGAGCCCGTCTGACAGGGGGCGTGACGTTCAGCATCAGCAAGCCTTTTATCTCAGACATACGTGTGAACTATGAAAAATATTTTTACCGCAAAGGTGGCGTGGCAAAACCATCAGAGAAAGATAAGTTCGTGGTAGAGGTGATGACACGTTTCTAAAACGCCGATGCGGTAGTGGCATCATGTTCCGCTCGGCGGAGGGAACATTGTTTATACATAAAAAGGGAAATCCCTTGCTGTCTGCGACTGTGAAGTCTGAAAGACGGCAAGGGATTTCCCTTTTATGTTGTCCTGTCTGTTGCCAGATTATTTCTGACTGTCTTCGGGGGCCTTGTCGATAAGGTCCATGAACTGGTCGAGCTTCGGAGTGATGATAATCTGGGTGCGGCGGTTGCGCTGCTTGCCCACTTCAGTGCCGTTGGAGGTCACTGGGTTGTATTCACCGCGACCACCGGCTGTCAGACGTTTCGGGTCCACACCATATTGGTTCTGGAGAGCCTGCACCACGCTGGAGGCACGCAGACAGGAGAGGTCCCAGTTGTTGCGGATGTTCTTCATGGAAGAAGCCGAACTGTTGACGGGCACATTGTCTGTGTTGCCTTCGATGAGCACCTCGTAGTCTTTGTAGTCGGTGATGATCTTGGCAATCTTGCTCAGGGTCTCTGCGGCACGGTCGTTGATTTCATAGCTGCCGCTCTTGTAGAGCATGTTGTCGGCGAGCGAGATGTATACCACACCCTTGAGCACCTGTACATCCACCTCTTTCATTTCTTCCTTACTCAGTGAGCGGGTGAGGTTGTTGGTGAGCACCATGTTGAGAGAGTCACTCTTGCTCTTCACCTCCACGAGGTGACGGATATACTGGTTGGACTCGTTGATCTGGTCGACGAGTTTCTCGATGCTCACATTGTTCTGGCTGGCATTGCTCAAGCTCTTGTCGAGTGAGTTCTGCAGATTGCTGTAAGCCTGCTTGGCTTGTGCAAGCTGTTCCTCAAGGCTGGTGACGCGGGCCTTGCTGGCGGCGAGCTGTTCTTTGGCATCCTGATAGTTGCCGGTCAACTCTTTATTCTCACGCTGGCAGTTTTCCAGATCTTTCTTGCTGACGCAGCTGGTGGCCAAGAGGCAACCTGCCGCAAGAGAAAGCACTAATAAGTTCTTTTTCATATTCATTGCTTTTTAGTTTATAATCCGATAATCTTTCCTATAAGACGTTTCAGCCCAGGGGAAGTAAACCGGCATTAAGCGATTTTAACAGGCTTGACGACTAAAAGCGTCTTATTTAACATCTTCTATCAACTCCTTGATGCGTACACGGAGTTTGGCGATGTTGGCGGGCTTGGTGACATATTCGTTCATGCCACACTCGATGCCTTCCTGTTCGTCGGAGGCATAAGCGTAGGCGGTAAGCCCGATGATAGGAACGGTAGGGGCGATTTTTCTGATTTCGCGAGTCGCCTCATAGCCGTTCATGATGGGCATGCCGATGTCCATCAATATCAGCTGGGGGTGGTGCTCCTTGAACAGTTCCACGGCTTCTTCCCCATTCCATGCGTGGATCAGGTTGTATTCTTTCGACAGCACAATCTCCAATAGTTTATAATTGCTCGCATTGTCCTCTGCGATGAGGATTGTCGTGTTAATTGCTTCCATAAATGTCTTCCTTATTGAATGAATTTTGTCATAGGGTGTCTGCTAAAACTTCCTTTTCTTCTTCCGGGGTTACCGTGTTGAGAGGGTGTGTGAACTTGAAACGTGCTCCTCCTGTATAGGAGGTGTCCACCCAGATGCGCCCTCCCATACATCCGACGATGATTCGGCTGAGGGCAAGTCCCAACCCCGTACCTTGGGCAAACTGGTTGAGCTTGACGAACCGCTCGAAGATGTATTCGGCTTTCTCTTTCGGGATGCCGATACCCGTGTCGCTCACGGAGAAGGTGATGACGTGCTTGGTCTCGTCAATACTGAAACTGAGCAGGATATGTCCTTTCTTGGTGAACTTGCTGGCGTTGGTCAGCAGATTGATGATGACTTGTTTCAGACGCACTGGGTCAGTCTTGATGTAGAGCTTGTCTACCGGATAGTCCTCAAGATATTCCACATTCTCCAAGTGGCGGGCTTGCTTCACCGAAACCAGACTGTTGTGGCACAGGCTGACCAATTCGCAGGGGATACACTCGATGGAGATGCGGCCCGATTCGATTCTCGAGATGTCGAGGATGTCGTTGATGAGGTTGAGAAGCAGGTTGGAGTTTTCCTTGATGATGTCGCCGAACTGTCGTTTCTCTTCCTTTGTGTAGTCGTCCAAGGCCTGCAGTTCGGAGAAACCTACAATGGCATTGAGCGGTGTGCGTATCTCGTGGCTCATGTTGGCGATGAACGATGTCTTCATGCGGTTGGCCTCTTCCGCCTCGTCCTTGGCTTTCATCAATTCTTGGCTCTGTTCCTCCAGAGCGTCCTTCAGTCGGCGAATGTGCACAATGTAGTAGAATGCCACCAACAGACAGCAGGAGAGGAATACCAGAGAAGCCAATCCCCAAAGGATGAGGTGGCGGTGCTTGGCATAGAAGTCGTCTTTCTGGTTGAGTAACACAGCATCAGACGGCAACGTTACATTCTGCAGATTGAATGCATCCAACTGGTTGTTGTCAAACGTATATTTGTTGGCACGATATTGGAACAAGTCTTTGCTCGTCTTTCCTGTCTTGATGTATTTGTAGGCCATGTCAGCCAAGTCCTGTCCGACAAGTCCGTATTCGGGAGTATAACCGCCGATGGCCCAACTGCCCATACCTACTGCCGACAATGAAAAGGCGGGCAGGTTGAGGTTGGACTCATGGAGAGTTCCTGTGGTGTTGGCAAGCACATAGTTCTCACTACTGTCGATTCGCCAAGTGCCGATAAGCAAAACTATCTGCGGAGGCAATCCTTTGAGCATGTTGCACATGCTGAACAGGGACTTGCGTCTGCCGTCGAGCAAATGAATTTTGATGTCGGGAAACTGCCGCATCTCTTTGACAAAGAGCGACTGCATGATCAGTCCTCCGAGGGTAAAGTCGGAAAGGAAAGCCAGGTCGCGTGTCTTGGGGTAGAACTTCTTGATGAGCTCCACATTGCGCTTGACGTCATAATGGTAGAAATTGCCACCGACAATGTTGAATTTCTTGAAGTCGGTGTATTCCAGACTCTTCGGCATCCATGTGCGCAGGTTGACGTTGCTTTTGGGCAGTTCGACGGTGTTGCTGCTGACCAAGCCCGCCATGACTGGCGTCTTTTGGGCAAACGCGGTGGTCTGGGCGAGATAAGAAGCCCAAGCCTCCTGACCCAACAAGATGATGAGACGTGGCGGATTTTTCTCGTATCGGGCGAGCAACTTCTCCATTCGGCCTTTCCACAGTGGTGACTCGGACAGATTCTTGCAGTTCATCGACTCGATAGAGATGTTGCCATTGGCTCCGTTCTTGCGCTTGTACTCGTCGAAGAACTCAGAGAGGTTGGCGTTCATTCTCTCCGTGTCGGGATTGTAGGAAGTGATAATCAATATGTGCTGATTCTCATTTCCCGCAGCCTGAATACAGGCAGAGCAAAACAAGAACAGAAAACACAACAGTATCTTGTATAGCTTGCCGAAAGGTATCATACCAATTTCATTGCGTGTATCTGGATGGTGTTGAGCAGACGGTCGGGAACGATGGGCTTGGCCACATAGTCATTGACGCCCATGTCATAACATTCGGTGATGTTGTCATGGTCAGTAATGGCTGAGGTGGCAATGATGGCCATCTGCTCTTTTGTGTATTTCTGACGAATAGTTCTTATGACATCCCATCCGCTGATGTCGGGCATCATGAGGTCGAGCAGAACGATGTTGGGCTTGAAGGACTCCACCTTCTTCAAGGCTTCCTCGCCACTCTCTGCTGTTTCATATTCCACATTCAGCTTCTTGATGATAGCTGAAATCAAGGTGACATTGGTAGGAATGTCATCTACAATCAAAATCTTGTAGTTTTCCATATTCGTGTTGTTTTTAATGAATATTGCCTATTTACAGGTCTGTGTGGATGCCGTCGATGTCGCAGACGAATCCCTTGTCGGTCAGCAGGTGCTTGGCGTCGAGATTCTTGAAGATGCTGTGACGGGTACCCACTACGACCACATCGTAGCGGTTGACGAGTACACGTTGTTCACCTGTAACATGGATGTGGTATTCCTGTTCTACTTTGTCGACATCGACCAGCGGGTCGTAGATGGTGACAGGATACCCCATCTTCACCAGATGGTGGTAGAGATCGGCGACCTTGGTGTTGCGGATGTCGTCGCTGTCGGGCTTGAATGAGAAACCGAGGATGAGCACGTTGGTCATGGTCGGCTCCATCTTATGTTGGTCTGCGGTGGCTTTAATCTTGTCGGCAAGCCATTGCGACATGGTCTCGTTTACATTGCGGGCTGTGGCGAGAAGAGAGGGGGTGACACCTGCTTCCCGGGCCTTTTCTATCATATAGTAGGGGTCCACAGCGATGCAGTGCCCGCCGACCAAACCAGGAGTGGCAGGCACGAAATTCCATTTCGTTGAGGCTGCCTTGGTCACCTCTTCGAGGTTGATGCCCATCTTGTCGAAGATGCGCTGGAACTCGTTGAAGAAGGCAATCTGCACGTCACGTTGGCAGTTCTCCATAATCTTGCAGGCCTCTGCGGTGCGGATGTTCGGTGCCTTGTAAGTACCGTTGGTGAGCACAGAGTTGTAGAGACTGTCGATGATTTCCGCAATTTCGGGTGTGGAGCCACTGGTCACCTTGGTGATGTTCTCGATGGTGTGTATCGTGTCACCGGGGTTGATACGCTCTGGTGAGAAGCCCACGAAGAAGTCGTGGTTGTATTTCAGTCCGGAATTCTTTTCCAACATCGGTGCGCACACCTCTTCGGTCAGTCCGGGATATACTGTCGACTCATAGATGACGATGTCGCCTTCCTTGAGCAGGTTGGCGATGGCCCTGGTGGCGTCGCATACACAACTGGTGTCTGGCTTGTTGTTTTCATGGACGGGCGTGGGCACGGCGATTATGTAGACATTGCAGGTCTTGAGGTCCGCAATGTTGCTTGTCAGTCGCAATCCTTGTGCCAGCGCTCGGGCTAAGGTCTTGTCTTCGGAAATCTTGACGTTCTCCAGCATGGCTATTTTGTTGGGGTTGATGTCATATCCGATGGTATCATATTTCTTGGAAAACAGGCAAGCCAAGGGCATTCCTACGTATCCCAGTCCTACGACACCTACCTTAAACTCATAGTGTGGTTTTCTCATTATATCGTTTGTCAATTTTTGTTTATATTCTTTCTAATTGTGCATACCGTGAGGTCTTCGTGGGGTTCCATGCGTCTTTGTACGACCGCATGAAGAAAAGCTCCTGTATGTGGGCTGTGGTTCTCGCAATGCGCAGGAAGTAGCCTGTATAGGGCGACATCAGCGGCATATAGCGGTAGAGGAACATCTCCTCTTTTCTGCGCTCGGTCACCATCATGATGAGCAGGAAGGCGAACTGCGAGAAGCAGAAACGGATGAAGTAGCCCAGCACCATCACCTCTATGATATGGGTGTTGAACGTAATCAACAGCTTGATGATGTAGAACACCCATAGGAAATTGAGTACGCAGTCATACATGATGCTCTCCAAGTTGGACAGCCAGTTCAGAATGTTCCAGTTGCGGTTGGGCAGCAGGATGTCCTTGTGCTTGCGTATTCTGAAGCGGACCAATGAACGTGACCACCGGATGCGCTGATGGTAGAGTTTGAACCACTTGGTGGGCACATTGGTCATGCAGATGGCGTCGCTGGCGAATTTCACCTTGTAGCCGGCCTTGCGGATTTTCTGCGTGATGTCGCCGTCGAGTCCGGGACCGATGTCCCAGAATCCCACCTCTTTCATCACTTTCCGGTCGAAGGCTCCAAAGGCACCCGAGATGATGTGGTAGATGCCCAGTTCGCTGGTCACGATTCTTCCCACTTGGATGCGCTTGAGGTATTCGATGGCCTGCAGCGATGTGCAGATGGAATCCTTATTGTTGCGCACTTTGACGCATCCACCCACGGCCTTCACCTTATTGTCCATATAGAACGGAATAAGGATTTTCTCGATGGCGTCACGGTCGAGCGAGGAGTCGGCGTCGAGGCAGATGATGTATTTCCCTCTTGCCATGTTGGCACCGTAGTTGCTGGCGGCGGCTTTTCCTCCACGTGTCTCCAATCGGAGGTAGTGTTCCAGGTACCCGGCTTTCACCAAGTCGTCGCAGATGAGCTTTGTGTCATCGTCGGAACCGTCGTCCACGACAATCAACTCATAGTTTTGGTAGGTCTGCTCCTTGAGGGTCATCACCATTTTGTAGATGTGTTTGCCCTCGTTTTTGCCTGGCACGAGTATGCTCACCAGAGGATTTTCCCTGAGCAGGTAGAAGCGGGCTAATTCCTTGTCCCTTCTTATGCTCTTGTATCTGAAAAACAGGGAGCCTATTACCAGATACTCGAGAATGTAGTAGCGGGGCATCTCAATGAAGAACAGAAACCAGTAGGTGTCCACGATGCTGCTCAGTGTTAGCGTGTTGATCCAGTCGAGGAACTCGTTGATGGCATCTGTAATCTCTAACAGCATAATCGAATCTCCTCTTTAGTTGAACAGCCAAATCACGGCCGCCGCAAGGGCAACCAGGATTCCTGCCGTGAATACCAAGATGGACACCACCTTCTTGTAGAAGGCTGTGCGCGCTTCGTCTTTGTCCACCTGTGCGTCTTCCCGCTTGAACGGAGTCAGGTCTGGCTCCACAATCTCTTTGACGGGCTCTTTCGAGTAGACACAATAGTCATCGGGGACGGCTGCCACGAATTTCAGTTTCTCAAAGAAATCCTCGTAGTTGTCCTCGTGGGTTTTCTTTTGGGAGTCGAAGGTATAGCATACCATCTCCTCGGGCTCTATCTTGTTGGCGATCTTCCGGATGCCCTTTGACAGGTCGTTGCGGAATCTCGCGATGATGACTTCATCGTCTACATCTTCCTGGAAGATGGAACTTGCCACATAGAAGATGTTGTTGTTGTAGGACACCTTATGGTTGAAGAACACCTTGCAGAGTTCTGACTGTATGCTGTCCTTGATCTTGGTGGTCTTGTGTTCCTTGTCGAGTATCCATATCTTGCCGATGAGCACGGTGTATTCATTGCTGAAATGGTTCTCGAGCAACTGACGGCGCATACGGTTGACCAGGATGGAATATTCCATGAAGTTGTCAAAGTAGTTGACGAAGTTGGAGAACACCACGCTTCCTTCAGTGAGCGCTCTCACGCCTTCGTCTGTAATCTCGAGGTCCACCACGTCGTGGGGAATCAGTTTGCTGACATCGGTCTCTTCCTTGCAGTTGGTGCACACGGCCTTGACGATAGGCGTGGTGAACGAGTTGCCACAGGTCTTGCAGGAATAAATCACAGCTGGGCGGTCGTAGTCCACGCCGATATGGCGCAACAGCTTGTGGCACTTGGGGCAGATGAGCATACCGCCCACATTGTAGGTGTTTTCCGGCGACACGTTGGCGCAGCTGAAGTGGTGGATGATGTTCTCGAGTTTCAAGTCACTCTTCCCGCACTTCGGGCAGCACTCGGTATAGAGCAAGTGACTGTGGTTGCAGTGGGGACAGAGGTGCTGCTTCATGTGGAAGTTGTGCACACGGAAGGCTCCGTATTCCAACATCGTCTCCTTGAACATGAACATCTCGCTCAAATGGAACAACCCCATGGCATGATAGTGTTCGAAGATAGGGTTGATGTATCCGGTCGACGACATCTCGATCAGTTGGTGTTCGATGACCCGCTTGTTGCGTGAGAGCAGGTATCGGCAGATGTTGGCGAACAACTGGTTGGGTGTGGTCGGTCGTGCTATCTCCCGTTTGATGTTGTAGCGCAGACTTGCCCGCTTAATGTTGTCGATGATGTCATACACCTTCTCGCTGTCGTAGTCGTTGGTGTAGGCGTCGACGATGTTGTCAATGATGCGCGGCTTGTTGTCTTCCAGCGTCTTGTTGACGAAGATGGGCTTGTAGCTGCATTTCTGCGACAGGATAGGGCTCGCTCCATAGAGAATGGAGGACAACGCCTTTTCTGTGCGCGCCTTGATCATCACACAGTCGAAAAAGTTCTCCTGTATATCGACACTGCTGTCTACATCAATGTAGGTGTCGATGACAAGCACTTTGTCGCCGCGTTTTGTTTTTTTCAGTCCTATCATTTCTTGTCGTTTTTCTTCGGTTGCTTTTTCTTGAGGTTGACTTCGGACACGTCAGGATGTGTGTGTCCTTTCTCGTCGGGAATGATATATTCCGGCAGTGGTACAGGGTCGGTCATCGCTTTCAACTTGTTGATGCGGATGCGCACAGGCAGCTTGTTGGTCATCGCCCATTCCGGCACTTTCTGGTAGGGGCGGAAGGTGAAGTAGGCAACGACGGCGTTGGCGTCATGGGAGAAGTTGCCTTGCAGATATTTCGGTATCTCCTCGACGCGCAGTCCCACCATCGACAGCTTGGCCTTGACAATGGCGTCGGCATTGATGATGACATCGGCGTCGGAAGGACTTTCCAGATATTTCACTTTGTCGCTGGGCACATACGCCACCACGCCTAAATGGCACGACTCATAGTCCTTGTGCTGGATAGACATGATGGGCTCTTGCTTGAACACCACCGAACGTTCTGTCACCTTGATGTCTGTCACGAAGGCGTCTTTGGGCGCCCGGCAGTAGTGGACGGCGCCACGGTTGCGGAATTGGTCGAGTGCCTGGCTCGGTATTCTGGCATAGTTGTGACCGCTTCTGTTGTTCATGAACGACCAGGTGCTGTTTTTCATGCTGGCATAGATGGCCACCTTGTTGATTTGCTTGCGCAGTTCTTCCTCGGTCTCGGCGATGTCGGCGGACAGTTGGTTCTGCCGGGTGTTGTCGGTCAGACCGTAGTAAATATCCTGTTGTTCACCCTTCTGTTGCTTTCGCAACTGTGCCAGCTTGGTGCGCAGGACGGGTATTTCCTCTTTGGCCAGTCTTGCCTGCAACTCCATGTCGTGCGTGTCGCGCACCACGGAGGGGACGGAGTTGAAGTCATACTGGTCGAGTATGGTGCTCAGGAGCACATAGGTATAGAGCGTGTCGCCTTCTTTGACCGACTCACCCACCTTTTTGTTGATGGTCAGAATGAGCATGTCGTCGCCCGCTCTCATTCGGTTGTCGTCCAGTGTGATGTAGCCGTCGTAGGTGGCATACACCGTATTGCTTACAACATAATACGCCAACAGGGCGACAATGGCAAAGAAGATGGCGGCGAAGACAATCTGTTGTCTTGCCAGTCTTTTGTTCTGCGATTTCAGCAAATCTGCAGCTACCTGTTCTTGTGGCTTGCTGTTGTGTTGAAACTCATTCATAGTTCTGTTTCTACAAATATTCCTTTTGTATTGTTGTTCAGTCCAGCGGCTTTCTGGATGCTGATGACGGCGAGTGCTCTGTTCTGCATCAGTTTGTAGAGTCGTTCCATGCTCTCCAGGAAACCGGTGTATTCTTCCATTCGCGCCAGGTAATTATAACCTGTCTTCTGGTTCTTGTAGGCATATCGTCGCATGGCCACATATTTTCCGGTTTGCTTGATATGGAAGGCCTCGGTGGCGATAGCCCGGTTGATGTTGTCGATTTTCTTGATGAGATTCTCACATTCCAACTTCAGTGTGGCGACGTCTGTCGTCCGGCTGTTGCGGATGATTTCCTTTTCGGTGGCGAGGGCTTTCTTCTTGCGGCCGCTCTCGTCGTAGAGGGGCAGGGTGAAGCGGATGCCCACATCGGCGTTGTTGCTGATTCGGCTCTTGCTGGTCCAGTAGGACGACCAGCGGGCGAAGGGGGTGAGGCGGGTCGTGCCGAGATAGTTGGTCAGTTTGCTCTCGTTGTCGGTGATCTGTTCCTTCACCGCATTGATTTTCGCGTCCATGCTCTCTTGGACGATATATTTCCAGAGGGCGGTAGTGTCCACTTCTATCTTGGTGGGGACGATGCGGTAGATGGGTTGGTTCTCGATATCTTTCGAGGAGCAGAGAATGGAGAGGTCGTATTCGGCTTCCATCTTGTCGTTCATCACCTTGAGCATCTTGTCGTTGCTGATGCGGTCTTTCTCCAACATGTATTGGTAGGCCTCGTTCATGATGTCGAGGTTTTCCAGTCGGTGGGCGATGGTGATGCCTATATATCTGTTGTATTCTTCCGTGATCTTTTCGCTTGCCTTGTCATAGCTGTCTGTGGTCAGCCTTTTCTTTTGCTGCAAGCGTTCGAGTTCGTTGGCGAGGGCAATCTTCTGTTTCTTTTCCTTGCCTTGGTAGAATCGGCTGTTGATGATGTTCCAACCGAGTTCCGCTTGAACTTTGGCTTTATAGACAGAGACGTTGTCGTCTTCGTCCACGTTTTTCAGTGCTTCGTCGGGTCTTGCGTAGGTTTGTCCTGTGATCTCAAGACCTGTGTGCCTTTTAAGTGCGAGGGTTTCGTGTGCTGTTTTGGCTCTGAAGAGCGAGTCGGTATAGGAGGATGTCTTGTCTGTGATATAGCCAAGACTGGCTGTGGGGGAGGGTACCACCACTTGGTTTTTGAGTAGGGTGTCGAGTTGGGCGAATCTTTTTTGGAAGTGGTTTAACACATCTTCGTTTTTCAAGTTCTCATACACCAGCATCTTGGGCCTGAAGGGTTGTTTCCCTTTCTGGGCATAACAAAGGTCCACTCTTGTCAGCAACAAGAGTGACATTAGGGTTGCGATATGTATAAGTCTATACAAATGTGTCATAATTACAAAACAAGAGAAATGCAGCCGCAACCTACGGCTGCATTCTCTTTGTCTTATGAGGGTTGTTGCCTTTCGGCAATCTTCAGATTAATATTTCACCTTAGTGGGTTTGTCAATCAACTGGAACACTTGCAGACGACTCTTGCCGTAAGCCACGTAGACGAGTCCGTTGGAGAGGGTCACGTAGTTGGCTGAGTTGCGCTTCTCGGCACGTTTCTTGGCCACCACCTTTGGCTTGCCGTCGACCATGGTGTTCTTGTCGAGCACCACTACACCGTAGCCACCACAGGCCAGATAGATGTAGTTGTCGTCGAAGGTCACACCGTTGGCGTTGCCCTGTACCACCTTTGTGTCTGCGGTCAGCGGAGCTTTCCATGTCCACTTGGCGTTGCCTGTGGTGCGGTCGAAACAAGTCAGACCTTCAGAACCGCGGCATACATAGAGGTTGTTGCCGTCGATGGCGATGGTGTTCTTGCCGTTGTTAGGAGCGATTCTTCCCACGGCGATGGTCTTGGTAGGTGTTGCGGTGAGAATGTCGCTGCCAGTGTTGAACTCCTCGATCACGCCGTTGGCCTGGATGGTGTCTGCGACAGGCCCGTCATAGTAAAGGGTTGCCATATTGTTGCCGTTGATGGCGATGTGCTTGGCCTTGCCGGCTGTCTTCTTGCTGCCGAGCAGGTTGAGGTCTGGGTCATACACCTCGTAACCTCTGGTGCTCATCACAAGCAGTTTGTCACCGTCACGAACGATGCAGTTCTCGTCTTGTGGATCTTCCTTCTTGGCATTCTTGTCAAGGGCTACCACGGTGAGTGGCATGATGGTGGTGTTCTCGTCGATTTCCTTCACGTCGGTGTTGAGCAAGCCGTCTTTGTTGATGTCGATGCGGGCGAGGATAGCGCCTTTCTTGAACGAGTTACCCACCACGTAGAGCTGTGGAGTGGCAGGCTTGCTGTCCACCATCAAGTGGTTGAAGTCCAGGTTCTGCTCCTTGTCCTGCAGATACTGCAACATCTTGGTCTGCTTTTGAGCGTCGGTTTCGAACACCTCAATACAAGCGCCGTGTCCTTTGCCACGAGTGTGGTAAGACATATACATCTTGCCGTTGTAGGGCTGGATGCAAGTAGCGGAGATGTTGTGTGTGTGGTCGTAGTCCACTTCACCGATTGGGTCGAGAATCTTGTCTGGAACAACAGGGTCTGGATCCGGTGTAGGATCATCCTTAGGAACAATCGTGTAACCGCACTCTGCAGGGTTCAAAGCTAAGTCACCGCTGTTGAACGCAGCAACGCCATTGTCTACACCACCGTGCCATGTGATGTCTTCGTATGTCTGATTGAGGACATCCTCATTGGCATTCTTGTGTCCTAAGAAGTCATAGTAAGGACAATCCATCAGAATTTGGCTACCAACACCTGTGGAATTGAAAGAATAGACATCACCCGTTGTACTTCCATTAAACTGAAATCTATTAGCCTTGAAAACTGCAGTAGAAGATGGACCTTCCAATATTACCGCAGCTTGTCCATTTGTAGTCAAAGTGTAAGTTCCGCATTCAATCACACTATTATTCACAAGATAGATTTGGCTTTCTGCATCTTGTAAAAGCTTGTCTGATTTGATATGGTTTACATGAAGCTTTACGCCATTACCTGTCAAATGTAATGTTCCTGTGACGTTTACAGAACAAGCATAGAAATTGCAAGCGTTACCAAGAGTGAGATTTTTACAATTGAATTTTCCTCCAATATTGATAAGTCCATCCAATCCTTTGTGTGTCTCGTTATCAACTTTGCCTTCTATCGTTTTTTCTTCCAATCCGAGTAGGTCACCCTGGATATTTATTTGGGCATTGCTTTGTATGTCAAATTCTCCAACTTTTGCGTTACCTCCTATGAATACTTTTCCACTATTAACAAGCAACTTTTTTCCTTCCAAAATTAAGTTTCCAGCGTTCTTGAAAACTCCATTATTTTGTATGCCTAAAGTATTACTTGTTGTTTCAATAGTTCCATAGTTTAATATTTTTCCTCCATTAGGAAATATATTGTCACCTACGTCACAAATCAGTTTGCCACCTTTGAGAATGACAATGTTGCTTGCTCCCCAGCACCCGTTCATTTTGAATGTGCCTTTTACGTAGATAGTTCTACCCGAGAGGTCAATAGATTTCTCAAAAGATTCTCCAGTGTTTATAAGCAGAGAACTTCCCCAAGGTAAATTGAAACTACCCCATTGACCTGTGCATTCCGCAATAGTTTTTGCGTCGCTTGGTACGGAAGGTTCCTCTTCCATATTTGAGATTTCGCCCAGGTCAGAAGAGGTCGCACCGGCGGCTCTTGTCACCTTGGTTTTGACAACCTTGAAGTTTCTTACGCGGTTGGTTAATTGTGATTGTGGAATGGAAATCACTTCGCTACCCAGTATTTGTGAATCACCGGGGGTGTTTGGCGTATCACTTGTGTTGTCGCTACAAGCGGCGAGCAACAAAGCCGCCAATCCGAAAGTTATAAGTCTTGCATTTACGGTTTTCATAAGTAACGAAAAAATAACTGTTTCATTAATTAATTATATCTCCCATCGGGCTATGAAGGCCCAATGAGAGATATATAATATTGAAAACGTGTTTACTTGGTTGCTGTAACCTTGAACACCTGAATGCGGCTCTGTCCGTATGCCACATAGATGTTGCCGGCTTCGTCGACAGCCACATAGTTGGCAGACTTGCCGGTCTGTGACTGACGGTGGCAGATTTCCTCACCTGTAGCCTTGTTGAGCACTACCACGCCGTAGCCGCCGCATGCCACATAGACATACTGTCCGTCTACTGCCAAGCCGTTGGCATAACCCTTAGTCAAACCGAGCTTGTCGCGGTCGGTAGGATTCTTCATGGTAGGAACAGCCCAAGCCCATGTCTGATTGCCGTTGGCGTCGTAGCGTGCCACGCCATTCTCGCCCTTGCATACGTAAACGTCAGTGCCGTCTACTGCAATCACGTTCTTGGCATAGTCAGGAGCGATCTTGCCTACAGCGAAACTGCTGCCGTTTACGAGGTTTGCATTGTCAAATTCCTGAATCTGAGCATCTTCACCTGAGGTGAAGTTCAGACCATAGATCTTGTTGTTGGCTACTGCCAGGTGCTTAGCCTTGCCGCTTGTTGCTACATAGAAGTGAGAAGCGAAATCATTGCCGAACACCTCGTAACCTCTTGTAGTTGCAGCGATGACGTTGTCACCATAAGTAGTCACACAGTTTGCGTCATAGCCCTGGTGCTTGGCAGCGTCCTTGTCAATGTAGGAAACTTTAGCGCTTGTTGTTGACAACTCACCGTTGCCGGTCAAGTCGATAGCTGCAACCAAACCTCCGTCCTTCTTGGAAGAACCTGCCACGTAAACCTTGTTTCCGGCTACTGTGAGGTGGTTGTAGTCCAACTCGCTGTTGTTGTCCTTGGCAGACTGCAGGATAGAGATTGTGTTACCGCTTACGCTTGCTACCTCAAGGTTGCCACCGAATGTGCTGCCGTTGGTGTGGTAAGAAACGTAGAGCTTGCCGTTGTAAGGCTTGATACATGTAGCAGATTGTCCGTCGTTGGCGTCAACAGCAGCAACGATGTCGAGCTTTGGATTAGCCTTGATGTTGAGGGCATTGCCAGACCACTGATAAACACCCCACTTGCCGTCAGGGTCAGACTCTTGAACCTCCTTCACCTCTTCGCCGTTGGTAGCCTTGTCATAGTCAAGGTAAGAAGCGGCGATATCGAGATCCTCGAAGGATGGCATCTCGGTGTTGCCGTTGAAACTCTTGGAGAACTGAATCAAGAATGTGGAGTTGTTGCCTGGAGTAGCGAGGGCCTGAATCAGCTCGGCGCCATTGTTGTGGAATTCTCCAGCCTTGATGACAGCCACAGCGTCAGCGCCGTTGAGCACAATCTGCTTGGCTGCGTTGTCTGTTGTCAATTTGTCGAATGTGAGCACACCCTTGTCGCTGATGTTGAGCTTGCAGTCGCCGGCGAGTGTGGCGTCGGTAGCGCGTACATAGTCGGCGGTCAGCTTGGAGCCGGCAGCCATCGTCAAGTTTTCTGCGCGTACAGCCCAGTCAGAGCTCATCGTGCCGTTGATGTTCAAGTTCTGAGTTTTGAAATACTTGTTGGCATGGAGCGCACCGTTCACATTGACGGTAGTGGAATACATGATGTTCTGGTTGATGTTGGCCACGGCGTTCTCTCCGATAGTGAGGTTGATAGCGCGAACATAACCATCGATGTAAGTCTTGTTGTTGAAAGTGATGTTCTGGGTTGGGTCAACTACAGCGTTGCCCTTGCTGTCCTTCTCGCCACGCTTGTTGTTGGCACCGAATTCCTGGATCTTTACAGTTCCGTCCTTCTGGGTTACGTTGAGGTTGGCGTAGAACTCACCGTCGATAACGATATTGTTGTTGGTGCTCTCTACAGCACCTTCCTGGCAGACCACCTTATCTGTGGCTTCGAGCATCTTGCCTGAGCCGGCGAACTTCAATGTACCACCTTTTTCTACATAGAATGTGTTGTGTCCCTTAGAACCAGTGTAGACGAGGGTAGAACCGCCATTGATGTAGAAAGTACAATTCTCGATAGACTTGTTGGAGAAGTCAACCTCACCCTTCTTGGTGATGTTGAAAGCTTTGCCGGCCCAATCGTTGCCATTCAAGTCTAATCCATTGTTGATTTCAACCAAGTTGCCAGGGGCAACAGAAGGAATAGACGGCATTTTGAGCACGTCGGCAAATGTCGTCGGGTCAGCGGCTACACGGCTAAGAGCTTTGGTGATAGCACCTTTGTAAGAGTGAACACGAGCGGCAAGCGCTGCTGCATCAGTGTTCTGGGTCAGAGACAATCCCGCAGTTGCTACAGGGGCAACTACAGGGCCATTTTCGTTGCTTGCATTGTCGCTACAAGAAGCGAGCAATGCGGCAGCAAGTCCAAATGCTGCGAATTTAACTGTTGATTTCATATTCATTATTATTTTAAACAAGTTTTCATATACGACACACCTCCCTCTTTGCAAGGGGCAGATGCTGCGAACAAGACTTGATTTTCAGGGGAAGACTTGCTCGGGATTCTTACGGTTTTTGTTCTTTTTAGTTTATGTCCTTTCATTCAAAGAATGGCGCACTTTTCTATATATTAATGTGCCAGCTTCATTATCAATCGCAAAAGTAATGGAAATATTCCAAAGCTATCACGTTCGATATGTTAAATAACTCTAAATACGGCATTTGCTTGTCCTATGTTGTCAGTTGAAGCTAAGGAATATGCAGTAATGGGCAAGATATTGACATATTACCATGCACACTTTTTCGCTTTTCCAAAAGACGCTCTTTGCTATAGACACTTCCGCCTTATTATATTTATGGTGGTCAATAGGGTAGACTGTATAAGCCTTTGCGACGGCTTCTTTCCATAGAAAGCTATCATTTGGGCGCAAAGGTAATAAAATTTAGTGAATAACCTTGCATTTTGTTTGGTTTTGCGCATAAATACCCTTAATTTTGCATGAAGAATAAAAAAACTACCACTGCATGAAAAGAATATTGGGAATGATGCTGGTCATGCTGATTGCATGCTTGCCGGCTTCCGCAGTGCTGAAAGAGAAGAACCTTTCAGCCACCTTGTCCGTGCTCCGCGCTGAGCTGGAGTCCTCCTTCGATGAACAAAAAGAGAACATGGCACGCTACTATCAGTTTGCCGAAATCCAACACCAACAGATGATTTCGCTCATGCAGCGAAGCGACCAGATCAGTTTGATGCTCTACTCCCAGAAGCAGGACTTCACCTTCGACATGACCTATGCCTGTCACGAGGCGACCGACCTCTACAAGGAGTTCAACAAGCGCCGTCTGCCTTATGATATGATTCTCCAGCAGATGAACGGCGAGATTGAACGATACAGCGACCTCATCACGTCGCTGATGAGCATTCCCCCTCGGATAGGGAATATGAAGATGCCCCCGAAAGGCGTAAAACCCATCAAGGGCATCCGTGTGGACAGCCACAAGGAGCACAACCATCAGCCCTTCATGCTCGACAAACAGGGCGTTGCCGACCGCGCCGCCTGTCTGGGTTATGCCATCGCCCTGCGCCGCAATCTGGAGAAGATGAAGGCGAGTGTCATCCAGGACAGCCAGCACTACAAGATGATTTCCCAGAAGTTGAAGATGGGCAATGACTATGCCCTGAAACGCTATAACTCCATTCAGCACAGCATCTTCCTCAATGGCGATGCCAGCTATTTCGAGGTGCTGGGCGCCCTGTCACGCTATATCGGCAATGCCAAGGCGGATGTCAACGAGAAATACACCACCGAGAAGGTGAAGAGCGGCAACGGAAAGATGCGCACCATCTATTCCCAGTGGCGCGGCCCCATCGTGATGGGCTTGGTGTTCTTCGTCCTGTTCTACATCATCATCGCCGCCTTGCTGAGCAATGTGCTTGTGCGCTGGCTGGTGCCCACCCGTTACCGCACGGAAGAGTTTATGAAGAAAAAGGTGTGCCTGATTCTGGCTGCGGCGATGATCATTTTCGCCATCACTATCATGGTGGCACGCTCGTTCATGTATCACAACTTCTTCCTCATGGCCTCCAAGTTGCTCATTGAGTATTCGTGGCTGCTGAGTGCCATCTTCATTTCCTTGCTCATCCGCTTGTCGGGCGACCAGATAAAGAGCGGTTTCCGCATCTATACCCCCATCATGCTGATGTCGTTCATCGTCATCGCCTTCCGCATCATTTTCATTCCGAATAATTTGGTGCAGTTGATCTTCCCGCCTATCCTGCTCGTCTTCACTCTGTGGCAATGGAATGTCATCACCCGTCACAACGACAACATCCCCAAGAGCGACATCTTCTACACCTGGATTTCGCTGGTGCTGATGATTGCCTCCACGGTTGTGGCATGGTATGGCTACACGCTGATGTCTGTCCAGATGCTCATCTGGTGGACCTTCCAACTCACCTGCATCCAGACCATCACTTGTATCTACGACTTGCTCGCTGTGTATGAGGAGAAGGTGCTGTCCAAGAAAATCGGCGA
>CAKPTK010000003.1 GCA_934190685.1 uncultured Prevotella sp. | reverse complement strand
GTTCTGTAACAACTGAGGGTATCAAGTATGTGACAGGTAAAGCTATCACCGCTACTGTAACAGAGAGCACATCAGGTACAGTGAAGGACATTAAGACTGATGACGCAACTGTTGGCGCTGTCAAGGTTTACAAACTCACCAAGGAATATACCGAAGCAGAACTCCAGATGGCTAAGGTGATTGAGAATGAAATCAAGGACGGCAACAAGCAAGATGTTACAGTTTCCAACAATGTTTTGTCATTCACTCCAAGCGCTGCTGGCTACTATGCTATCCAGTATCAGACAACCGCTGCGGGTGAGGGTACTCAAGCCGCTTACACCTACAAGATTGTTCACGTAGAAGCAGCTGACTAAGCCATTAGTCCTTTCTAAGTGGCAGAGTTAGACAGGCTAACTAAGCTATTAAGACATGCTAAGTGGCATAGTATAGAAATACGAAACCGAGTGAGGAGAAATCCTCACTCGGTTACTATCAATATAACGTAAAAAAGATTATCGCAAATGAAGTCTCGCATTTTGCCATTTTTTATCGCTGTCCTATGTCTGTGCTCCTGCTCCTCGCAGGAAGACCCGATAGTGCCCGATCCGAAGCCGGAACCAGAGATGGTTGGCATCTCGTTCGGCGGCAACAGTGGTTCTTGGCAGGATGCACCCTCCACACGCGCCGCCCAGACAGGACTGGAGACCCTCTTCAACACCTTCCGAGTCTGGAGCTATAAAAACCTCAACACATCCTCTACAAGTACGCCATCCTCACAAGTGGTGATGGACGGCTACTATGTCAACTACACCGAAGGCTCGGCAGGCTCCGACGCCTCCAACACCGCCGACTGGGAATATGTCGGCATCTACAACAACCCCCTCCAAACACTCCAAACCATCAAATATTGGGACTATTCCGCTGCCGACTACCGCTTCTTCGCCTACAGTCCGTCGGATGCGGAAAACGTCACCATATCCTCTTCTACCACGGAAACCGACGGTCTCCGTTCCACCTTCTCTTTCCCCTATAAATATTCCGCTGACGCCCATGCGCCCAGCACCCCATATGTCAGTGAACTTTGGCGGTCGACCAACCAGACGCCCGGTCCCCTCTATGGCAATTGCGTGACCCTCACCTTCACTCCGCTCATCGCCAAGGTGAGGTTCAAGTTCACCTATCCCGAGGGCACCACCGAGGCGGACATCAAGAACATCCAGTTCTGCGACAACCGTTTCGCTGACGACCCCACCACCGCCGACACACCCCTACAAGGCACCCTCACCGCCAGCTATCCACTGACGTCCACTCCCACGGACAACAATCCTGTTCTCGGGTGGACCCCCTCCAAGGATGCCGGCGCCACAGGTCCCCTTCTCCTCACCATTCCCTACGAGAAGGCCGCCGACGCCGTGCACCTTCTTACCAATTCCGACCTCTACGAGAAGTGGTACTATGTGCCGCCGCTCGCCGACATAGCCTACAGTCAAGGCGCCTACACCATGAAGGCCACCATCGACGGTGTGCCGACCACCGCCTCCGTCCCTGCCTCCTACATGCAATGGAAGGCGGGATATCAATACACCTATGTGTTCAAAATCAGCGCGAACCCCATAATTACCTTCTCCGACCTGCAAGTTGAGGAGTGGCTGGAGACCAAATCCGCCGACAATGGTGGCAACGGCACCGCCGGCTGGTAGCCTACTGTATGGTCGCGATTTTGTCGCGGCCGAAAACTATCGCGCATGCGCGCAATAAAAAGAAAACAAAACATGAAGCGACTGAAACAACTCACCTACCTGATAATCGTGCTCGCAAGCCTCACAGCTTGCGAGCACGACGACATGCCCATCCAGCATGCCGACCGTTACGACTATATCACCTTCTCGGTGCAGACGGGCAAGATGCTTACCCGCGCCAACGCCTATGAAGCCTATGACCCTGCCCGTCATCCCGCCACGATGGGAGTGTTCGGCTATTATGACATGGCAGGCTATGCGGCGCTCACTCGTGCCGCTTCCGAGGCCAGCGCCACCCCGAACCCCAACCCTGTGTTCGACAACGAGACGGTGACTTATGATGAGGCTTCCGCCTTGTGGAACAGCGCGGAACTCAAGCGATGGGATGCCTATACAGGCGCCACCTCGTTCGACTTCTTCGCTTGCATGCCCAGGACCTCAGGCACGCAGGTGAGCCGAACATCCACCGACACTTATACGTTGGCGCTTCCGTTTCAGATGCCCGATGCCGTTCCGTTCCTGACCGACACCAGGCAGGCTCCTATCCTCTGTGCCTTGCCCGAACATCGGGAAAGCACAGTGGCCAACGGCAGCCAGTTCTCTTTCGACCGCAACGTCAAGTTCAAGTTCGACCAGACCCTGGTGGGTTACAAGTTGCTTTTCATGCTCGACGCGAAGATGAACAACCTCCGTCAGTTCCGCATCAAGCGCGTGGCCCTTTCCGGTACCATCGCCACCAAAGGCACCGTCAGCCGCACTTATGTCTGGGACAACAAGGCATGGACCGCCCAGAACATCCAGTGGACAGTCAGCCGTCAGGACATTGCCGACGCCCCCGTAGCCTATGTCGCCAGTGACGACAAAGCATACGACAACGAGGCGCAGACCCTGCTCGCCACCTCCGCCGACTACAAGCAGTGGGGCGGCACCCTCTACTTCATCCCCGACGCCAAGTTCCTGCCCACTATCTCCGTGACCTATGACGTGGAACTATTGGCGGAAGACGGCTCGACCGTCATCACCCGTAAGGATGTGACCTCGACCATCGTGCTCAACAAAAGCAACTTCAGCACACTGACTACCGGTCAGATTGCCACTATCAATCCCGTGCGCATCCTCATCCAGCCACGCTATCTCTACGTGCTGGCAGACGACGATGCCTATACAGGTCACTTGCTGATAGAATGACACATCCAAAGAAATAACTTTACTGACGATGAAGAATATGACAATGATGCAACATTTGCTCTTCAAGACATACAGAAGAATTCTCACAATGATGGTATTGCTGACACTGAGTGCACAGGCAATATTGGCGCAGACCATCAGCGCCAATGACATCAAGGAAACACTGGACATCGCTGACAGGAAAGTGGTGTACACGCTGTCTGACACCAACATTCCCGAAGGCAGCACCATTACATGGAGCGTGGACGACAAGGTTGTAACAAGCGGACTGTCGGATGGAGGCAGGACCGTCACCCTTCAGCTCAGCAACAAGACGCGCAAGGCAAAGGTGACCGTCAGCAGTCAGAACACCGAGTCCCAGACGTTCTCGTTTGACATCACCCCAAAGACCTATGGCGAGGATTACGACGGTCAGCACTTCTATGCCGACACCTATCACGCTTATGCCGACGGAACGCAGGGTGACGGTAGCAAGGAGAAACCTTATCTTATCAGTACAGACTTGGAACTCGCCAAGCTGGCACACGACGTGACCAATGGCAGCAGTGAGCAAATGTATTCCGGAAAATATTTTAAGCTCGGTCATGACATTAGTCTTGACAAGGGACTCTGGATGCCCATCGGAACCTGGAGCACCCGCACCCGGCACTTCTTTGCCGGCAAGTTCAACGGTGACGGATTTACAATCAGCAACATGCGGATTAATTGGACGGTTGACGACAAGTATGAAGCGTCGTGGGGATTGTTTGCCCGACTCTATGGCAAGTCGGCCGATGAAGCAGGCTATGCCTCGGTAACGAATCTTATTATAGAAAAAGCCTCTGTGGAGAAAAAGCCCGACTATAAGCCTGCTGGGTCGGGAACCGTCAAGATTGGTGTCGTGGCGGGTGACATGACCGACAATGCAGAGTTGGGCAACGTCATTATCCGCCAGTCGAAAGTGACCGATAACCAGGAAACTTACAACACCCGCGGCAAGTATCGTGTGGGTGGCATCGTGGGATATCTGGACGGCAAGCGCTACAAGATATACAATATCACGGCGTCGACGGAAGTGAACATGCTCAAGAATGCACAAGTCAACAATGACGTGACCATTTCTGCCGGTATAGGATGTGCCAGCACGTTCAGAACTGACAATGCCATTCTGCCTACCAACATCTATGTGAATGGTCCAGCCCTGGTCACCGGCAGTTCGAGCAGAATCCGCAGGGGTGGTGTGTTGACATTTTACAACGGCACTTACCGATTTGCCGATGCCAACCAGCAGAAGACTCTCTATTATGCGCCCGAACTGAAGATGACGGGAAACAATGTAGACAACTATGGTTCGGCGCAGGAAACAGCCGACTTTGGCAATACGTTTGTCAATCAGTGCAACACGTTCGTCAGCGACAATGTGCTTGATGGGAAAATGTGGGCGTTTTTCAGCAACACCAACACTTTCTCGTTCAGCTCATTTGTGTTGAAACTGGAACGTGGCGATAGCGATGTGCTGACAGTGGTGGACATAAACGGTCAGCCATCTGCCGATGCTTACGATTGGTATGTCTCCTATGACAACATCAATTGGGAAAAGCAAAACACAGAATCCTGCCCTTCCCTGACATTGCCCCGTCAAAACTATAGCCAGTACGTCTTTGCTACGCTGCCGGACGGAAGTTCACGTACCAATGTAACTTTGGTGAAGGCCATTCAGGTTACTGCGGTTCTTGACACGGATAGTAAACCAAACACTTATATAGTCAAAGTCAGCAACGACACACAAGTGAGCAATGAAGACTTGGGGCTTACCGTAGACTATCATTGGTTTAACGGAGAAACCCCATTAACGGAATACGACGGCAAGGATACCTTTACCCGTCCATCCTCGGCAAGTGAATCAGACATATACAGTTGTCACGTCATCGTGAAGTACGGCGATTTGACACTGCTCGACCAATGGTTCAGTGCCACCAACGTGGTCTACCTCAAACCGACCGACACTCAAGCTGTATCGGAAGACCAGCGTATCCAGGACGATAGTTGGGGATATAGTCCCGAGAAACCCATGCGTACCTGGAAGGGAGCCTATACCAAGCTTTCGCCCAATGCCTCATGGAACGAGAACTATATAGTGTTGATGGGAACGAGCAGTGTGGACGTTACAAATGACAAGACTACCGGTTTCTCCATCGTGCCTACCTATCAGAGTGAAAACAATGTGCTTTTCACCATGGACGATTGGACGAAATACGTTGCACAATCACCTCTGTGCCGCAACGCCACCATCACGGGAAAATGGAACAACCATGATTATGAGGGCGTGATAGAAATCAGCGGTGCCAATGCCGGTTTGCCTCTTTGGGGCGACACCCGGTTCCAGCATCTCACTTTTAATAAGAGTGCAGGGGGACAATACTACAATATTATCTACTGTCAGTATCACAACCTTGAAATGGGGGACAGCATCAAGATGACAGGATACAATCGGGTGCTGCCAGGCTACGGCACCATTGATGGTGCCGTGACCAATGCCTTCCACATATTTGGAGGCTTCAACAACGATGCCAGGTTCTACCCGCTGAATACCAAGGAAAAGATAGAACAATACGAGAAGTCCATGCCGCATGGCCGTGACGGTTTCAAGATAACCATCAAGTCGGGCTTCTATTCTTGCATCTGCGCTGGAGGACGCCAGATTGGCGATGACAATCTTGTCAGCCAGCTAAATGGTGTGATGGGCACGCCGAACCTGCCCATCAAGTGCACCATAGATGTAGACATAGACAGGAAGTGGAATGACAAGAAAAACGATCTGCGAAAGCTGGCAGACGGGACAACCAGAAAGAATGATTATGATATAGGTATTGTCCTTGCGGGAAATCACGAGGGTGCCATGTATGCCGATGTAGACATCAACATCAAGAGTGGAACGGTGGCGCGTGTGGTCAACGGAACCCTGGGTAGCCAGCATAAATCCACATTGACCTATCCCGCTGATGGGACAGGCACGTCATACCCCTTGCCGGACAATACCTATATGGGGCGCGCCAATATCGTACTTGATCCAACCGCTTCTGTTAACAACGATGACACAGACGTGGACGGACGTGTGGTTGTCACTGAACTGTATGGCGGAAGTACAGGGCGTGGACAGGCTGAAAATACCACCATCAACAATCCTTTCTATGGTTACAGCTCCATTAATATAAAGGGCGGAACTTTTAGAATCCTGCCGTATGGCAACGAGGAGAAAGCCAATATCAAGGCTGGCATTTATGGCGCAGGAGCAGGCGGCATGAACGGCATTGGATATGGGGAAGCCGACGACGCTACACTCACGCCAGACAAGTGCATTCCCTATTGGAATGAGGACAAGACGGTGATGCTCTATGGACCTTATGACAAAGCCAAGGACAATTTGGTGAAGTATCATTGCTATAATGCCAATGACAATACCTACACGGATGTGGATCCTATGGATACCAATACAAAGATAGTTATAGATGGCGGAAAATTCGGTTTGCTTGGGGAGTCTATCGATGGCATCTATGCCTGCGGCAGCGGCTATATGAGTGACGGCTTGTGGACGACGAAAGTGGCTAAACCCAATACTTGTGGCGGCAATGTCTATGGTAAGAAAGGGCAGACTGTGGCCACATTGACCATTAACGGTGGCGAGTTCTTTTGCAAAAATGGCGTCTTTGCCGGTGGTCGTGGCACTGATTACTATTATTCGAAAAATGCGTATAAAGGCACAGCTACCGATTACACAGACTTGGGCAAGACCTACGGAAACGTGGAAATGAATATCAATGGTGGCATCTTCCATTGCTCTGTCTATGGAGGTGGATACGGTGTGGCCGACGTCAAATCGTTGGACACAGGTCAATACGCTACGCTTTCCAATATGGCACGTATATATGGAAAGACTACGGTCAATATTCACGGTGGCACGTTCTATGAAAACATTTATGGTGGAGGCGACATGGCCGTCGTGGATTATGACGGCAGTGATTATGCCACCAATGTCAATGTGAGTGACAAGGCCGATATCCGGGCTTCGGTCTTTGCCGCAGGCAATGGCCGTCCCTATGGTGATCCTTCTGCCTCTACGGACAACCAGAAATTTACCCGAAACCCCGACCAGGTGGGACGCGTGAATGGAAACACCAACCTCAGCTTCTATGGCGACACCAATTCATCGCCCTCTGTTTATGGCGACATCTTTGGCGGAGGAAACCTCGGACAAGTATCGGGTGACACGCATGTCAATATCTATGCCGGCAACTTTGCCGGACAAATATTCGGTGGCGGCAAGGGACAGCTCAATGCAGACAACACCGTCAACACCTCGGCAGACGTGATGGGCAACACCTATGTTCTGCTCGACAGAGACGAGGGTATACAGGAGACAAGCGAAGCCGACAGCAAGAATGAGGACAACTTCTCCATCAACGTGATATGGAACAAATTGTGGGACGGCAAGCAATTCATAGGCTGGGACGAGTCTGCCGGTGCTGACGTGGTAGACAAGACACAGTTCTATGCCGACGGCAAATTCCTCAAGTCGCACAATATCTTTGGCGGCGGCAACGTGGCGTGCCGCGTGGGTACCTACGACACGGTAGATGGCGTGGACACGCTTCGTGCCAATACAGGCCTTGCCACGGTTATCGTGCGCAAGGGCATGACACCCTATTCCCTGCTCAAGACTTCAGAATGGAAGGCTTCCTACGACGATGACGAGAATCCCCACTTCTATGTGTTCGGCGGCGGTTATGGAGCCGACACCAAGGTGGGCAGCACAGACGTGACGGTTGATGTGGAGGGTGACTACGGCATTTATGATGCCGAGGTCGGCGATGACGACGAACAACTCTCCAACAAGTTCAACTTCTTCACTCCGGCAAACGGCAAGAAGCAGAAGAATGTCTCTAAGCGGAAAGCCTCGGCAGGAACGACCGGTTCGGCTCAAGCATCTTATTCGGCACGTTCGCCCCAATACACAGGTGAGGCAATGCGCGACTCCCTGCCCGTGTTCGACAACTCCAAGGGCATTCCCAACTTCACGGTGCTGGGCGTCTTGGGTGGCGGCTATTCAGGCGTGGTGACCAATAACACCAAGGTGACCGTTGACGGCAATACCTTTCTTCATCGTGTTTATGGAGGAGGTTTCGGAGATCCTCTTTCTACTGTAGACAACGAGACCGGTTCCGTCGGTGGCAACACGGAGGTGCATGTGCAGGGTGCCTATACCTATGGCGACGTGTTCGGCGGTGGTGCCGGTGTGGCTCCCAAGAACGATGTCTATTTCACCGGTGTGGCTCGAGTGTTGGGCACCACCAAGGTGGAAGTGTCCGACGACGCCCATGTCTATGGCAATGTTTCTGGTGGTGGCGACATGGCGAATGTCGGCGTGTACACCGCCGACAAGCCTTCGGACTATTACAATCCGGACAAGTTGAAGAGCGTGTCTACTTTCAACCAGACCACAGGTGCCTATCTTTCCTACGCCGCATCCGGCTACAAGTCTTTTGTCAATCTTATAGGTGGTGACATCTATGGACAAGTGTTCGGCGGCGGCAAGGGCTTGCGCAAGGAAGCAGCTGTACAATATAATAAGGTGGGACGCATCAACGGCAACACCTTGGTGCACATGGTCAACACCAATGCCTTCTCTACTTATACTTACGACCATGAAGGAAACAATGTGCCCTATGTGTGGAACCGCATCTATGGCGGTTGCGCCTACGGTACGGTGGACGGCAACACGCTGGTACACATAGAGGGTGGCATGCTTGGTCTCAACGTGTTCGGCGGCGGCTTCGGTCATGTGATCATTGATGGTGACGCGGAAGGCGAGGACTACGGCCAGTCCACGTCGATGGACATTCTCCAGCAGGTGCTCGGCCGGAAAGACACCGACAACGAGGGCACGTATGCCGATGTCTTGGGCAATACCAAAGTGCAGATGGACGGCGGTGCCTGGATATGGGACCGCAAGGCCGACTCGCAAGGCAACATCGTCACTTGGCTTGCCGCCCAGGCTGATGGCGAGAAGGTGTGCAACAACCTTGACGAGTTCAAGCAGATGGTGGCTTCCATCAAGAATGCTGCCACCATTGACGACATTAAGGACGAGAAGGCAAAGGCTGCCCTTGAACGAATACAGAACGACAAGAGCACGAAGGAATTCTTCCAATTGACGGAGGATTCTTTCAAGTCAGGATCTTTCAAGAAAAACCATAACATCTTTGGCGGCGGTAACCGGGCTTGCCGTGTGGGTACTTATACAGACGACGGCAAAGTGAAACCAGGCACGGGAACGGCAGTGGTGGAAATCAACCATTCACCCCTGTCAGACCTTACGGATGCCAACGGCAAGACACTCAGTCTGCTCGACCCTACTACTTTGCAGGGCTTCTGTTTCTATCTTGGCAGCAAGAACATTTCCCATCCTCAGTTCTCCGTGTTCGGTGCCGGCTATGGTGCCAACACCAAGGTGGGCAACACGAAGGTGTATGCCCAACCGGGTGCCATGGTCAAGCAGAATGGTGAACTCTATCAAATTGACGGCAAGTATTTCCGCTACCCTTTACAAGAAACAGACCGCTTGACCTACACAGACTTCGAGACCAATCTCTTCATGGACTTCATGAAAGTGCCGAAGTTAGACAAGAAACTCTATTACGGCAGTGTGGACGGCACGGAAAACGACCCCAACACCTTCCGTCGTTACTACATAAGCCGTATGGCGTGGTCGCTCGGCATACCGGGCTTCACCCTTATGGAAGTGCATGGCGGTGGCTTCTCGGGTTACGTGGCTGACAGCACCTATGTGGAGGCCAACAACCAGCTCACTTGCAACAATATCTATGGTGCCGGTCTGGGTGCCAAACCTTATAGTACCCTCAGCGAGAAGGACGCCCAGGGCAATGGCTACGACTTTGGTTCGGTGAACGGTAATTCCAAGGTGTTCATCAAGTCGGGCAACGTGTCGCAGAATGTCTATGGCGGTGGTGCCGGTATAGAGTCGGTACGTGTTAGCGGCGATGAGGAGGTCGACTTGAATGCCAAGTCGGGAGTCATGGTTGACTTCCCCGACATGGCACGCGTTAAAGGCAAAACCGAGGTGCACATCTATGGCGAGCGTGTCGGCGTGCCACCGATGCTTGTTGACCGCACCCTTATCCTTGGCAATGTCTATGGTGGCGGTGATGTGGCCAATGTGGGTACAGACAGGGCTGAGCCGGAAGAGGTGACCCACGAAGCCTATGTGTCAGGGTTCAAGAATCGAACCACAACAGTCAATATCCGCGGCGGTGTCATCTGTTCACACGTGTTTGCCGGCGGCAAGGGCCGTACCAAGGCAGAATGTGGCGACTACAGGAAACTCGGTGGCGTGTACGGCAACGCATGCTTCATTGCCGACATGCCCATGATGAGCTATCCTTATTGCGATACAGACACGAAGACATCCACCAACTATGACCCCTCAGCAGGCGTCAATCTGCAGCACCCTAAAGACAGTATCGCAATGCCTTCGTTCCTCAATCGTGTGTATGGCGGTTGTCAGAACGGTACGGTCTATGGCAACACTATCTTATCCGTCAACGACGGCTATTTCGGACATAATATCTTTGGTGGAGGCTACGGCAACTGTGACACCTTGACGGTGGACAACCAGACAACCGTGACCACTACGTCGGCCGACGTGACAGGCAACACTAATGTGTTCATTTCCGGTGGTGAGATGTTGCTTACCTCCTATTGGCTGGAGGACAAGCGATTCTGGGAACCTGCTTCCATCTTGGGCGACAAGACCTATTCGCCACAGTATAACCCGAATACCCGCAAGTTCAAGATTAACCACAATATCTATGCCGGTGGCAATACGGCATGCGTGGTGGGCGACAGCCTTGCCACGAACCCAGGCGGCAACACTTATCTTACCATGGTCAAGGGTATGCTTTATGACTATACACAGGTGAGACCCGGCCAGACTGCCGACCAGAAGTTCTTCGACAGTATGGAGTGGGAGGAAGTGTACGACAAGGTCGGCTCACCACACTTCTGTGTGTTTGGCGGAGGCTTCGGTGAGAACACCACAATTCTCGGCAATACCAACGTGAACATCACCATGATGAAACGAGGTTCTGTCAAGGACTTCGACATCGTGGCAGGCCAGGAGTATCGGCACTTCCTGAGCGGTACTTCCGTGATGGATATTGTCGGTGGTGGCTATTCGGGCAAGGTGGTAGGCGATACCTACATCACAGGTAGTGGCGGTGTGTTCTGTCGTCGTGTGTTTGGCGGTGGCTTCTACAACTCGGTCAATGCCACCCATGTCAACCTTGAGGCCATAGATACGCACGACATCTTCGGTGGCGGCTTGATGGGCGATGTGCTCAAGAGCACCACTGTCAACATCGGCACGGAAACTACTTCTTCGGCAGAGTCTACCAACAGTGATATATATGTGCACGGCAGCGTGTATGGAGGCAATGACGTGTCCGGCTATGTCAATGTGTCGCTCGACAAGAACGGCTATTTCAAGGACAATGGCGGAACAGGTACCCATGTCAACATCTATGGAGGTCATATCTTCGGCAACGTATATGGCGCCGGCAATGGTGATTATCTCTATGCCCTTGACAAGAAGGGAAACACCAAGGTGACGGTAAACGAGGCGTATCCGCTGAACCCGAATGACCCAGACTCGGAAACCGAGCCGTTGGTCTACACCGTGCCTATGCGTGACAATATGCCCTCGTATAAGGCTGCCAGCAATGCTGCCAAGATTGTGAACATCAATTCCTGGCGTCCCATGACCAATAAGGTGGACATCAACATCAAGGGCAACTCTGCTACCGACACGGTCCTTATCTCGGGTGCAGTCTATGGCGGAGGCAATTCAGCTACCGTGCAGAAGGTGCAGCGAGCCAATGTACGCTCCAACACCACCACGGGTTGGATCAAGGTGAACCTTGGCAGCCATGTCAACATCAGTGAGGTGTTCATGGGCTGCAATGGTGACGCCCTCTTCACGGCTTCCGAGGACAATGACTTCATGAACAAGTTCCAGAAACTCAACGGCGATGTGAACGACTATAGCAAGGAACTTGACTTCGCGGAAAAAATAGACTGGTTGACAGACCCATCCAACAAGGACATCAGTACCCTCTACCTCTCCACGAAGAATGAGGACCGTCCGTTGGTGTATCCTTATCTGCTCGACCTTTACTTCCAACCTGTGGAAACCGACATACAGGGAGAACTGACATGGAATGGAACACGAGATGCCAACGGCAACTATGCAGACGATATGGGCAATCTCACGAACTGTGTCATCGGCACTTTCTGCTGTGGCGGAAACCGTGGCAACATGAACGTATATCCCAAGACAGAGGCTGACTATGCCGAGGGCGACACCGACAAGAAGGTGGGCAATGTGCTGGAATACACCTTCCCCAAGGGACTCACCATCACCGACAAGATTGTGGGCGGATGCAACAATGCCAACTATGACTATAAAGGCAAGGTGGAGCATGAGGGCGGTTATCTGCTCGGACTGGCCCACTCTGACTATCCCTTCATCAAACTCAACGTGGAATGCCAATTCCGCCCTGAGGAGAATGACAGTGCCTATATCGGCGGCAACGTTTATGGTGGTTGCTACAAGACGGGTACCGTGCGTGGCGACATCCGCATTGATCTGTTGAGTGATATGTTGGCTGGCAAGTCAAGGAAAAAGCTTGATATGTCCAACCAACTCATTGCCACCAATCCCGAGTATTCCTCCCTCAATGTCTATGGAGGAGGCTATGGTATGGAAAGTTATGTTTATGGCAACACCAACATCCGGGTGGCTGACGGAGTGGAGTGTCTTGTTCCCACAACTTCCACGACATTTAACCCGACGGGCACCTCTGCCAATTTCATCTATGGCGGAGGTCAGCAGGGTAATGTCATCGGCATGACCAATGTGGAGGTGTTCAACGGGCACGTGTACAAGTCTGTGACCGGTGGTTCCTATTCCGGATATGTATGGGGCTCCACACAGGTCAAGGTGGGCTACCCAAAATACTACAAGGTAAACTTGCACGAGTCGGGTCGATACCTGCTGAAGCGTGCCGACCAGAAGAACAAGGATATAGACAAGGACCGGAATGTGGCGTCGGAAACCATCAAGCAGCATATCAACCTCATCACAGACGACATGATTTCTCAAGCCGTCTACGATGACATCGTGTCGAAATATGATAGTCTGAATCATTGCAACGACACCATCACGGCTGCCAACAAGTCGCGCTATTTCACCCTTTATCCAGCCTCAACGCCTAAGGTGGGGTGGAACAAGGTGAACATCAAGATTGGTGAGGCTGTCTATGGCGGTGGCTATTCGCTGGCGCAAGGCTCGTCTGTCATGGCGAATAACACGACCGTGCTCAAGTTCACAGACAAGTACAACCTTGACAATGCGTTCACGACCAATGCCGCCCACATTGCCGAGCGCGACAGTCTGCCCGGCAGCACTACGGCAGGTTTTGGCGGTAACACCACCATTCTCATCGGTGACCGGGTGGCACAGGCTGCTGACGGTGAAGACCGCGACCACATCACCATCTCACACCAAGAGATGAAGAGCGTCACCCTGCCGGCAGGCACAGACCTCTACGGCTATTACTATAAGCACCAGGACGGAAACTATCATTTCATCTCACTTCAGGACAAGTATTTCTTCGGTGAAGATTATGCCAAGCCTGAAAAGCAAAGTGAAACCGACAAGAACTTCTATGAGTACGACAGTGACGGCGGCATCTTCGGCGACGGTCACCTGTCGTATGCCCAAGGTTTCCGCAGTGCCGACCTGACAGGTTACGGCTTTGCTGAGACAAACATCAGCAACCCGAAGATTATCAACACTTTCCAGCGCATGGACATACTGCGACTGGAAGACAACTGCTTCACTGTGCTTGGTGCACGCGACTATGCTACCAATGCCACCAACAAGACGCCTTATTCCATTGCCCGTGTGGGCGAAATTCAAATGTTCGCATCAGACAACATCGTCACGGGAGCCAACGGACAGTTGAAAGGGTATGACGACTTGCGTTCGCGCAACTATATGGGACTTGCCAACAACATTCACTATGTGGGGGCTTTGACATCCAATGTGTCATTCAACGATGCTGCCAATTGTCCATGGCACGACGGCGACGGCACGTTGCCCACTTCAGGCAATTTCGTCGGCAAGTCGTATCAGGAGGTGAAGCAAAGCTATATTGACGACTATCAGAGCGGAGAAAACAAGGATAATGTGTCTATCTTCCAGAAACGCAACGATGGTACAGCTAAGAACATGATAGGCATTGCCTCTGGTTATGCCTTGAAGATACAGAACGTTCAGGCCCTTTGGGATTCCAAGAAAGTGAATGTGGTGGACAGTGTCTTCTATGGCCCCATCTATGGCGTGGTGGAGATGAACCTCATCGACGTGCGCTCCGACGAGGGTGGTGGCTATGTGTATGCCGACAACGTGCACAAACGCGACAATGGCGACCATTCCGACTTTCTCCAGACTACCGGCAACTTTGTCTTCCCCTACACTGCGGAAGAAGGACGCTTCATTGTGGATGATTGTTTCCCCTCAGGTTTCTATGCATTGAACGGGAAAGACCCAGACACGACTGAAGACGTGCACTATTGGTATGTGACAGGTTTCAACTACTACTACAATGCCCATATCACCGGCTACACTTACCAGGATGCCTTGGCCTTCAACAGTGACAACTCCGACGGTCTCACGGTGCTTGCCGGACTGAAGGCCAACCAGAAGGTCACCATTCTTCACTGGAAGATGCGCAGTGGACATTCTGCAGACGAAAAGGATTACACTTGTGACTTGGAGCACCGCAACTATCTTGCCAAGGACACCAAAGACAATGTGGATGTTGACGGCAAGGATGTCAGCGGCAAGTATAGCCTTTATATAGGAGCATCCTCTTCTAAGAATTTTAACGACAGCAAAGGCTTCGTGGCCAAACTTCCGATGAACGCCACGGGCGACTATGAAGTCTCTCAGTATCTCAGACAACAGTTGCCTGACGATTTGACGGAAGACGCCAAGATTACATTCCAGTTGCGCGACAGTGTGAACAATTCTACTTCGGATTATTTCACCAAGCACCTCGCCCAGAAATGTCAGGCTACGCTCGTGCTGAAGGCTCCAGCCTACGAGAGTTACGAGAGCGAGACGAAAAACAAACCTCTTGTCAGCAAGGCGTTGACTACAATGTTCTTTGTCTCCGATGGCAAGGACGGGTATAAGTCGGTGGCCGACAGCACGAAGTTGTCTGCCGACACACAATATTATATCAGAAATGGAGTGGCAGAGGAATATTCGGCCGTTCACAACGACAGCATCTATGTGAAGTCGGGTGACGACTATAAGAAAGTTGCCCAGTCTTCCGTCGTGGCAGGCAGAACCTATTATTGCAGCGTCCCACGCTTCTACACCTATACCATCTACCTTACTATCGAGTATGTGCAAGGTCCCAACATCGAGGGAAAGATTACCGTGGAGAACTGCGCCTTGCCAGGAGAGATGATACGCATCAAGAAAGACAAGGTGGTCATCAAGGCAGACCAGTCATTCTCTGTCAACGGCTACTATTGGCGTATAGGCAAGCGCGAGAAGGACGGCAACAAGTGGGTGTTTGAAGACAAAACCGATTGGCAAACCGAAACCACGGCTAATGGCTACGACACCTACAAGCAGGGAGATACCGCTGGCACAGGCGTTTTCGAGGGTTGTCATTATGACCAAACAGAAGACTATCTCGATATACCAGCCTACTACTATATGAACGGATATGCCGTGCAGCTCGGTGTGACCATGAACGGTCTTACCCGAATCTTCCCGGTGGAGATGACAGACGGCGACACGCTCACCATCCACAACTACCACCGCATGGATCCACAACGCAGCGGCATCAATCTCCAGTTGGCAAAGGCTATTGCCCGAGCTCATGATTATCAGCAGTATCTGGACGCTTCCGGTTCTGCCGATGGTGGAACACAGTCGTCAGACAAGACTCCAACTCCGTTTGCCGCACCACGCATTTACATTGTCAACCAGAGCGACTTCGATGCCTTCACCCAGTTCATCGACTCTATCGGTACGGGAAGAATGGGCGGCAAGGTGATTGACGGCAAGGAATATGTCAAGTTGGGCTCCAAGAATTATGAAGTGCCACGTTATGGAGCAAATGCCGAGTTTGTGCTTCAGAACGATCTCACGTTGGGAAATGCCGACTATGACGGTACGACGCTTGCCGATTTTGCCGGCAAACTTCATGGCAATGGTCATGTCATCCATGGCCTTGCCGGCAACCATTGCCTTGTCAATGCCGTGTCGGGCGACATCTATAACTTGGGACTTTCCTCGGGCAGCATCTCCAACATGACGGCTACCGACGGGAAAATCCAGAACTATCATTGCTGCTTTGAGTATGCCAAGGCGGACAACGAGGCAACACAGTCTGTGGTCTATCGCATGGACGGAACAGCAGACACACACTACACGAAAGACGACTTCCGTTTGGGACGCGTGGCTTACGGCCTCAACGAGTACTATCTCCGTGCGCGCTATAGCAACAAGACATCCGAGGACAAGCAGGCACTGCAATACCTCTATGACTACTATGCCAACGGCGACTATCAGTATGCCCATCGTTCCGACTCGATTACGGGCAGGGTGACCGGCATCACTTTCCTCCGAACCGGTAAGGACAGCGACTTGCCCAACTATGAGCAGGCTGCCACCCGTCACGACCAGTCGCACACAGTAGACAAGGCTCGTGCCACCACCATAACCCTGGCAGACGGAACCACCCGTGTAGTCTATGAGCCACTCTTCGATGCCAACCACCAGGAGGGTGCCACCACACGGATGAACGACTTCCTCTTCTGGGGACAGTCGCTTCAGTCTACTCCTGCCGACTATCCCACCACGATAGGATATCAGCAGTATACCGACAAGGTGTATGCCCATAGGCTGGACTACATGACCAACCGCGTCTACCGTACGGCTGGCTACTATGGCAACACCCAACTGGGACTCTTCCATTATAATGCCTACACGCGAAGCGGCAGCAACATGGACACCTACGTTCACATACCCACCACCACAGCTATCGACTTCACCTGCCAGAACGATGAGGCCAAAGCTATTGGCATGACCGCCACAGGCATCTTCTATCCGCCGGTTGGCGACAATGCCACCTCGTTCTCCGACTTCAACGTCAAGGACGGCGTGAGCCAGAACTTGCTGGTGTACACCGCCGCCAATAGTACCGACGAGGACAACGACACTGAAGCTTACGATGTGGTGAACAAGGCACTCGGCTATGGCGAGACCACCAAGGAGTCGTTCATCAAGGGCCATCATGTAGTGGCAGGTGCTGATGGCTTTGCCGCCACAAACCTCCACTTGGTGGAGCGCACGCCCGACGGTAAGAACAGTGAGGGCGACCGCTGTGACAACAACGACTTCTGTGTGCCGATTCCATTCCATGTGAGCAATCGTGCCTGGTATGTGCGCCAGCCCCAGAACTATGCCAACGACAACACCGGTGCATGGGAAGGCATCTGCCTGCCGTTCACCGTGCAGAAGGCGGTGGCCCAAATCAATGGTGAGATTACCCACTTCTATGGCACAGCTTCTGACGACGAGGAGAACAATCCCGCCATCAACATCCACACCTTGCACCACGAATACTGGTTGCGTGGGCTGATGGCTGTGAACGATGCCAAGGCCACCTTCCAGCGTCCAGGTATCGAAGATGGACTGTTCAATCCTGTAGATGGTGAGGGAAAAGCTTTGAGCAGCGTTGTTCCCTACGACTTCAACACGCCGTTCTTTGTCAATACCTACAGCGACATGCTCTACAACAAGGATGATAATCCATACTATGCCACATCGCACACCTATGAAGACTATCCGCGGCTCACTTCCGGAGTGCCTTATGTGGTGCGGTTCCCCGGTGAAAGGTATTACGAGTTCGACCTCTCGAGCAAGTTCTACAACAATATCCTCAACCGCAGTGCTGCCGCCCAGACCATAACGTTCAATGCCTATGGACATGACGTTTCCGGTACCGATGTCACGGTGCCTGTCACCACATCCATGGCTACCACTGCCGATGGTTACGTCCATTGTGGCACTTTTGCCGCTTTGGAAGTTAAGACAGGATCTGTCTATGGCATGAATGACAAAGGCACTGCCTTCGACGATGCCTCGTCGGTGGCGACCGTGATGCCGTTCCGTACCTATATGGGATTGGCTGAACAGCAGAACAGAAGCCGTGGCATGAATTCCGTGATTTATATTGCGGAACAGAAGGACGCCGACCGCATCTTGCCCGCATTGAGGGGCAGCGATGACGAAACCTCTGTGGGCGACTATCTCAAGGTGCGTCCTGTAGGTCAGCATCGCGTTCGCATTGAGAGCACCCAGGCACAGTCTCTGAACGTGTACACCACGACCGGACAACTCTACCGTGTGCTCGATGTGCAACCCGGCACCTCCCTTTACAGTGGCTTCCAGCCCGGCATCTATATCTTCGGCACAGCCAAGGTACTGGTTCGATAATAATAAAAACAGAAACACTTACGATATATGAAAACAAAGAATAACATATTGACCTCTCCCACACTCCGTGCCCTTATCCTGCTCCTCATGGTAGGATGGGGCAGTAGTGTGTTGGCAGAGACAAAGTCTGTTACGGCTAAATGGAATTTCGAGACATCATCTTTTCCTTCATCCGAAATATCAGGTAAAGTGGCTACGCTTGCAGCCAATGAGGGCGAATCCATAGAGATGACGGTAGATGCAAAAAAAGGAAAGCTAAAAGGTGATAGCAAGCAAAGGGCACAATTCAATGTCGGCACGGTGTTGAGAATTCCTGTTGTTTCTACAAAGGATGTCGTGGAAGTTAAAACGACCAAACCTACGGATAAAAATAGACCTTCGAAATACTGTGTCATTGGTGGCGTGCCAGCTTCTGCAGAAGTTACCACGTATAGGGCAAAGACCGCAGACGTGAATCAGGGGTATGTGGAAATTGAAGCTATAAAGCCAGATGGTTACAATGCTTCAAATACCTATTTGTTTTATATTTCCTTGACCCAATATCCTCCCGTATACGAAACTAAGTGTATTTATTCCACCAATTTCCAAGATTGGAAGGATATGTCGGCTTCGGATAAAGAAAAAGAGGTGAACGAAGACCAATATGGCGTGCCGTTCCAAACGGTTGATGGCAAGCCTTTAAGTTTTTACTTGACGCAGACCTCTGTTGACAATGATGGAACTCAAGAAAAATTTGACTACACCACATCAGTGATGACGGCAGGATGGATGCGAGGTGAGAAAAAAGACAATGCGGTAGTTCGTACCTCTATGCTGGACAATGTCACCAAGGTGGAGTTTGTCCAGGCTTGCACCGCTGGTGCAAACAAAGCAGGTTGGGGATTAAGAGTTATTGACGGGGACGGCAATGTGGAAACCATTTATAATACACTGGCAAGTAACACAAGAGGTGAAAAGGTCAGTGTCGATGTGAATAGAAATCATGTGCAACTTGAGTTCTATAACATAGCGTCCGGGAACTATGCATTTATGACATCTTTGGACATCTATGGCAACGTGGAAGTCAAGGAAGACGTAACCATTACTTATTATGATGTGGACGGTGCGACTGTTCTCGGCAAGGAGACAATAAATGCAAGCAATCCGTTGACCATCAACAAGGAGATGGAGGAAAAGGTCACACAAGGTATGGGTGAGAAATTCCGCGGATGGTTCGACGGCATGGGGCAGACAGCCACAAAGATTGTCGACGGGACAGAACTGTCAGTGGACCTCTCGCTCTATGCCAAGGTGACTCCTATAGAAACAGCCGATGACGGAACCGACTATACCTATGACATGACCAAGAACAACTGGTATCCGGAAGACCACGACTTGATAATCGGTATTGATGGTGGCGCATGGCAGGGGGTGCAGCATGGATGGACGTTCAGCCAAGGCGGAACCATCAAATTGAAGGTGGCCAAGACTGCGCATCTTGATTTCACGACATGTTCTTCCAGCGGTGAAGGTCTCATTACTGTCACCGATGCAGGAGACAAACCGTGGGGAAGTTTCAATGCCAAGGCCAGTGCTGACGGAACGGTGCAGGGGGTTGATTATAAGGGGGGCGAGTCCACCGTGCTAACCATCAACATGCCCGCAGGTTCCTATCTTCACAGTTTACGCTTGATGAATTATGCGCCTGTGTATGTATATTTTGACTTCAAGGGACTGAACATTCAAGGCACCACTACCATTGACCCCATTCTTTGTGAGTCTTTGACCGGCAAGGCAACTCTTCCGGACAATACCTTGTTCTATCGCGATGGATGGTCCTTCATGGGGTGGACTGATGGTACCAGTCTCTATGACGCTGGCGAGGAACATGCTTTCAACCAGTCTGTTACACTCAAGCCCAAAATGGTGGTAAACAACATAGATTTGACCGATACCAACAGCCCGTTGACTGTGGTTTGGCCTTTCGACTACAGAAAGGCACCTGTGTTCGATTCCGGTAAATGGCCGAACAAGACTTGTGCCTATACCAAGAGAATAGACATAGAACAACAGAAGCATGACGTGACCTTGAAGATGGATGTCACAAATGGTAAGATTGACAATATAGCTTCAGAGATTATAGGCTTCAGCAACAATGCCGAGGGCGCACAGTTTAATGATGGAACGAAATTCACGTTGCCTGCCGTGTATGGCATGACTGTAACGGTTCATGCCTCAATCAAGGTGGATGATAGAAACAAGGCAACTTCCTATTATACTGAATTCGGAACCAATTCTGACGAAGCGAAGTTAACCATCACCGATGCCAACAACTACACGTTGGAAACAAAGGATGCGGAAATATCCGATGACAAGAAAACCATCACATTCGTCTATCAAGGAAATGCCAAGGACATAAACCTCATTGTAACCCAGGCGGGTAACATTAGTGGCAAATACGGATTTTATAACGACATTACTGTTGTCTATCCAGTGTTGCCTAATGTGGATTGCAAAAACGACATATCGAATGCGGATGCTGACACATTTCCCTATGAGAAAGCGGAGAATGCGGGCAAGGTGACGGTCGCACTGAAAAGCGAGGCAACCACACAACGTGACAATACGGGTTCCCGCTATAGAGTGGGCGATGTGGTGACAATTACGGCTGCTTCCGACTATGGTTATGACTTCAAGGAATTCTTGGTCAACGGCACAGCCAACACGGCTTCCACCTTTGACTATACCATCACAGGAGTAAACAATACTGTTGTGGCAGTTTTTGAACGAAAGACTCTGCATAAGGTAGTGGTCAAGTCGGCAGACTTGACACTCGGGAATGTGACCCTTTCACCTGTGGTCGAGAATTTCTATCATGAAACCATAGAAGATGACAAGGTCACACAGTTGGAATGTTGGTATGTTGAAGGTGAGCCAGTGAAGTTGACTGCCGATGCTGTGGCCAACTATATGCTGGACTATTGGTCAGATGGTTCTGCAAAACTGTCTGAAAACAATCCCTATACTTATACCGTCGGCACGGAGAACTGTAACATCTTTGCCCATTTCACACTCGGCAATGTCGGGTCTGTGGTGTTCAAAATAGCTGATGGTCTTGTGAATGGTGCTTCAGACGAATTCATGGGAGCAGAAAGTATGGTTCCTGAAAGCTTGGTGAATGTGCGCTCGTTTGCCATACCCTCCAACTACACTTTCTTCCGCCACAAAGACGAAAAAGGCTCAACCTTGCAGTATTGGGTGGAAGAAGGAGGTGACGCTTCAAACTATTATGAACCCGGGCAACTGTATTCCTTCAAAAAGCCCAATGAACGGCTGGTCCTTGTACCTTACTTCGGTGATAATCCTGCCTCTTATGTCAACCGCCGTAACGATGCGGTCATCCGCTACGATTTCGGCCGTTCTGTTCACGAATACGTGGACCCGACCTTGAACAACCAGCGTCGCAAGGTCTGTGCACAGACGGTGAACATCGGATCAGGCGAGAAAACTTTCTGGACAGCCCAGGCTTATGTGGAAGTACTGGAGGAAGGTGAGGAAAAGTCGCACAGGCGTGACGTTGCCCTCTATTGCGACACAGGCAAGAAAGGCTATATTCGCAACAACAATCTGGACAACTGGTGTGCTTTCGGTCCCGGCACCACGTTCTGGGTGCCGTCGGGTGTGGGCGCTACCATCTCCTTGCTGACCTATTCCCCCATCACTACCACCACCTTTGACGGTGCTGTGCCCACGCTCGATGAGAAACGCACGGCAGAGGAACGGGAAAAGGCTGGCTCCGACAAAATCTATGTCTATACCCATACCACGCAGAGCACGGAAAGCCGTGTGCCTGTCGTCATCGGTGACGACTATTCCTACTACCAGTGGATGGAATTATCGGTACTCAAGGCCAATATGGTGAACTTGCATGTTCAGAGTGCCAATGACGCATGTGGTGTATTGACAAAAGTGGAGTCGGCTTCTGGCCATAGTTTCAATGAGTTGGAAGATGGTGGTCATGCCTTTCTCCAGGGAGACCGTGTGCGTCTTTCTTTCCAAAGGAAAAAAGGCTTTGAACTCGACAAAATTGTAGACCCCGACAAGACTGACAAGCAAGGCAATCCGCTCGCCGTGCTTAAAGTGAACGATGACGGAACGGTGAATATGGTAGGATTGAACAACGTGTCGACCACGTCGCCCGTCAGCAAGAACGATGACGGTACATGGGGCGTGGCTTCGGGTGACAACAAAACCGTTTTCGTTCTCAGCAAGAAAGATGCCGATACCTATGCTGTAGACGATAGTCTGCGTACCAACTATGAGGTGGAATTCGACATTACAACCAACCGCACCTTGCAGATAGTCTTTAAGGAGAAGACAACGCACTATATCACCTACAATGCAGGAAACTTTGCTGTGGGTACACCGCCGGAGGCCACATGGGTGGAGGCTGGCGACCAATTCGTCATACCGCGCAACCAGACGCTCTATTATGAAGGAAACACGCTGGCACATTGGGAAGACGATGAAAAGAATGTCTATGAAATCGGCAAGACTTATACAGCCAAGAATATCGATATGCGATTGTTCCCGCTGTTTAATGTCAACGATTTCAATCTGCTCACTCTTCCAGCCAAAGCTACCGCCACATGGAATTTCACCAAGAATGAAAATGCGCCCACCATCAACTATGAAAGGACAAAGGGTATACTTGTCACTCAACTAACTTCGGGCGACAAAAGCATAGACTTGAAAATTGAACTCGACGGAACCCAGGGCGGAAAGTTCAACAATGTGGACGCCAGCAGACCCGAGCGCATACAGATTAATAAAGGCTCTGTCATTGTCTTCCCCGCAACACCCCAATGTGTGGCTGTGTTGAAAGCCGTTTCTGAAAAAGGTAAAAAAATCAAAATCGAGAACCAGGAAGTGGCAGTAGTCAATGACAAGGACAACAGACTTGTGGCTTCGGCAGAATGTATTGCCGAGACAGCGGAAATCAAAGCCACATTCATTGACGGTATATATAGCCAGAATTTCAGCGTGACCTATCTTCCGCAAAGTGCTGCAAAGGCAACCATCCAAACGTTGACTTGTGACGGAACAACTCTTGATGCGGCAGAGATAGCACGGCAGATGGCGACTTCGGATTTTGTGAGCTTCACGGTTTCTCCATGGAACAATGCGGACGAATCCATTCCGACTGTGGAAGGAACTGCTACCGAAAATGGTACGGTGACGGTCACGAAAGCAACGGTGCTTACAAGAGAGTGTCTGGCAACGGTGAAAACCAAGGCAGGTATCACGGTGGAAACATATCCTATACATTTTAATTTCACAGCTCCCGACACTCCTCCGAAATTTGTGAAGGTTGTGGTCAATGGTGTCGAGTACACCTCGCCAGAGAATGTCATCAATGATGTGCCGAGAAGTGGACTGATTCAAGTGGTATTCGACAGGACCATGGACGAGACTACCATTCAGGATGCTTCTGGTAAGTATGAAGCGATGGTGGGCAAGACCTTGGATTTCAAGTATTGGGACCAGCCTGCCGGCTCCAAATTGGAATATCTGATTACTCCCGAGCAGAATATATTCAAAGACATCTATGGAATGACGTGCCAGCAGACGCTTAAACTCACGCTGAACATCACGGAAGGAACTGACAGATATCATCACCATCCGTTCGATTTCGTAGTGGGCAAGGACGGCACCATTGATGAGGCTATTGCGGCCGCTAATGGAAACACCAAGGAGAACAATCACCGCTACTTTATCTTCGTGCCTGACGGGGTATATCAGCTTACGGGCAACACCACACTTGCCAATGGGGTAGTGGCATCCGATGAAAAGGGAGCCTCTGTCAGTATGGGAGGCAAGAACAACGGGTTGACCAAGATTGCCAAGCCCAACATCTCTATCATCGGGCAGAGTAAGGATGGTACCATCGTCTATAACCATCCTGTGGTGGAGGGCATTTCCTATACGGCAACCATTCTTGCCGATGGGGCGGCTACCGACTTCTATGCCCAAGACCTTACGCTTGAGAATCGGTTCAACTATTGGGGGGCTATGTCCGGACAGGCCAGTGGCGGTGCGGGACGTGCCGTCGCTTTCCAGGACAAGAGTAAAAGGTCTATTCTGAAAAAGGTGGCACTCAAGAGTTGGCAGGATACCTATTATTCCAACAACCAAAGTTCTGATTCACGGGGATATCTTGAAAATAGCGACTTGTATGGTGTGGTAGACTGGATTTGCGGCGACGGAAATATCTGGTTTGAAAAGTGCAACATCGTGATTCGTGACCGTTCGGGCAACAACATTGCGGCTCCTTCCACCAGTCCTGGACAGGACTGGGGGTATGTGTTCAACAACTGTGTTATCAAGCCCGAGACAGAAACCCCGACTCTGTTTAAAGGCAAGGACTGGACACTGGCACGTCCGTGGGGCGATTCAAACGACCAGGTTCCAGCCTCGCCAGCCTGCACGTTCCTCAACACTACCATGTATACAGAACCCCGCTCCTACGGATGGAACCGTATGGGTACAAACTTGGTTATCAGGTTCCATGAATATAGAAGCAAGGATGGTAATAATATTCCTCTATCGCTCGGAACGCGCACGCTTGCTTCCTGTTCGCCTGCCCCAGGTTCCGATGACTGCATTCTCAATGAGACATTAGCCCAAAATTACAACTTGCGCAATGTGCTGGGTGGACCTGACGCTTTCGAGCCTGATTCTCTCTGCCGCCAGATTGACGCCGCATCGGCTGTAGAAGGCAGGGACGTGAACAGCGAGACGTGGGAAGACGACATTCTGGTGGACGACGACATCCTGCAGTGGAACGCATACGAACCGGCACTCTGCTACTTCCTCTTCAAGCGCGACGAGACTACGGGCAAGTGGGTTTATCAAGCCAACACCACGGACAACAGTATTGCCTTGATGAACTATGGTTCGGGCTACTATTGCGTGCGTGCCGCCAACCAGCGAGGCGGTCTTGGTGCTGCAACCAAGACAGTGCGCTACATGCTCTCTGACCCTTATGAACTTGACCTCAAGCAGACGGGAGACTTGACAGTTGACGGCGTGGCATACGGATGGAGCACCATCTGTCTGCCCTTCAACGCCCGTGTGCCCGAAGAGGTGACGGTGTATGCTGCCACAGCCCATGGCAAACAGACTGCCGAAGACAAGGTGCTCGACTACACCATGACGCTCACACCAGTAAACGTCATGGAGAGTGAAAAGGGCTACATAGTCTATGGTCCTGTGGGCATCCATGCGTTCCGTCCCACTTCGCGTCAGAGCGACCCCGAGAAACCCACCATTCTTGTTGGCAACCCGACCAAGGATCCCATATCGTCCGTCAACAACAACGGCTATGTGCTTGCCAACAAAACGTGGGGACTTGGCTTCTACAAATACTCTGGATCTACACTTGCCCCATACCGCGCCTGGTTGCCCAAGGACATGGTGGGCGAGAACGTGCAGTTGGGCTTGTCTGCCGGCACCAATGCCATCCGCTTCAACTTCTCCGACGGCAGCACCCCCGTCCAGGGCTTGCACTATCAGGTGACCACCCGACCCGCCGCCGTCTACAACCTCAAGGGCGAGCAAGTGGACACTCCGTCCCTCCCAGGTGTCTACATCATCCAGGGCAAGGGAAAAGTGCTGAAGAAATAGCCGTCCTGTTGCAGAAGATAGGCGGCACTCGGCAAATTGAAAGCAAGTTTTTCTTTGCGCTCGTTTGCACTATCTTTCCTGTAAAATAAAAGCCGGAGTCAAGAAACTCCGGCTTTTATTTTGTATAGTCTCCTTTTTGCCGTATCTTTGCAGACAATAACTGTTTATATGGAAGACAAAGACCGCATCTTGCAGCTCCGCAAGGAATTGCATGAACACAATTATAAATATTATGTATTGAATCAGCCTACCATCAGCGACCAGGACTTCGACATGATGATGCACGAACTGCAAGACCTCGAAGCCCGGCATCCCGAGATGGCTGATTCCGACTCTCCGACACAACGCGTGGGCAGCGACTTGAACCAGAACTTCAAGCAGGTGCCCCATAAGTATCCCATGCTCTCTCTCGCCAACACCTACAACGAACAGGATGTGGCGGAATGGTATGACAGCGTGAAGCGGGGACTCGACGGAGAGGATTTCGACGTTTGTTGCGAAATGAAATACGACGGTCTTTCCATTTCCCTCACCTATGTGGACGGCAGACTCGTGCAGGGCGTCACCCGAGGCGACGGTGTGCATGGCGACGACGTGACCGCCAATGTGCGCACCATCCGTGCCATTCCCCTCGTGCTCCCCGGCGCAGGCTACCCACGGGAGTTTGAAATCCGTGGCGAGGTGCTGATGCCGTGGAAAGTGTTCGAACGGCTCAACGCCGAACGCGAGGCTGCCGAGGAACCCCTCTTTGCCAATCCGCGCAATGCGGCGAGCGGCACCTTGAAGAGCCAGAACTCAGCCCTTGTGGCGAGCCGGCAGCTCGATGCCTACCTCTACTATCTGCTCGGCGACAACCTGCCCACCGACGGCCACTACGAGAACCTCGAGGAGGCACGCAAGTGGGGCTTCAAAATCAGTGAGGGCATGAAGAAGGTGAAGACCCTGCAGGAAATCTACGACTTCATCAACTATTGGGACACTGAGCGCAAAAATCTCCCCGTCGCTACCGACGGCATCGTCTTGAAGGTGAACTCGCTGCGTCAGCAGCGCCACCTCGGCTATACCGCCAAGAGTCCACGCTGGGCCATAGCCTATAAGTTCAAGGCCGAACGCGAGTGTACCAGGCTCAACGAGGTGACCTATCAGGTGGGCCGCACGGGTGCCATCACTCCTGTGGCGAACATGGATCCCGTGCAGTTGGCGGGCACCACCGTGAAGCGCGCCACCCTCAACAACGAAGACTTCATCAAGAGTTTCGATCTCCATATCGGTGACTATGTCTATGTGGAGAAGGGCGGAGAGATTATCCCCAAGATAGTGGGGGTCGACCTCTCCCGGCGTCCTGCCGACGCCCAGCCCGTCTCCTTCATCGACACTTGTCCAGAGTGTGGCGCCAAGCTCGTCAGATACGAGGGTGAGGCGGTGCACTATTGTCCCAACGACTCCGGTTGCCCGCCCCAGATCAAGGGGCGCATCGAGCATTTCATCGCCCGCAAGGCCATGAACATCGACTCCCTCGGTCCCGAGACCGTCGACGAATACTATCGCCGCGGACTGATTCACAATGTCGCCGACCTCTACGACATCAACGTGCAGGACATCAACGGCGACGGCAGCCGCACCCGTTCCGCCCTGCGCATCGTTCAGGGCATCGAGGCATCCAAGCAGGTGCCATTCGAAAGAGTGGTCTTCGCCCTCGGCATCCGCTTTGTTGGCGAGACGTCGGCACGGCTCATCGCCCGCCATTTCAAGACCATGGACGCCCTGCGGAATGCCACCCTCGCCGAATTGCTCGAAATCGAGGGGGTGGGCGAGGTGATAGCCAAGAGCGTGATCGCCTATTTCCACGACGAGCGCAACATCGCCATCGTCGACCGTCTGCGCGACTACGGCCTGCAGATGTTGCTCTCCGAAGACCAGATGAGCGGCGGCACCGATGTGCTCGCAGGCAAGAGCATCGTCATCAGCGGTGTGTTCTCCAAGCACAGCCGCGACGAATACAAGGCGATGATTGAGCGCAACGGCGGCAAGAATGTGGGCAGCATCAGCGGCAAGACCAGCTTCATCCTCGCCGGAGAGAACATGGGCCCTTCCAAACTGCAGAAGGCGGAGAAACTCGGCGTCGCCATCGTCGACGAGGACACCTTCCTCCGTATGCTCGAACAGGGCACGACAGAACTCGGATAAACAACTATTTAAAACTGAAAAATAAAACAAAAGACAAATGACAACATTAACAATTGCGATTGTGTCGGTTTTCGTCCTGGGCTATCTCTGCATTGCCCTTGAGAGCCTGACCAAGGTGAACAAGGCTGCCATTGCGCTGCTGATGTTCGTATTCTGCTGGACGCTCTTCATGATCGATCCGGGAAGTTACATCTCAAGCGCCATCGGCGGCAACATGGCGCTCGCCGTGAGCGACGTCATCGAGAAGCATCTCGGCAGCACCGCCACCACACTCTTCTTCCTGATGGGCGCCATGACCATCGTCGAGCTGGTCGACCAGAACGGCGGCTTCAACTTCGTCAAGGACATGATGAAGACCAAGAGCAAGAAAGCCTTGCTGTGGCGTATCGCCGTGATGACCTTCATCCTCTCCGCCATCCTCGACAATCTGACCACCAGTATCGTGATGATCATGATTCTGCGCAAGCTCGTGTCCGACCACAAGGACCGCATCATCTACGCTTCTCTCGTAATCATCGCCGCCAACTCGGGTGGCGCCGCCTCTCCAATCGGCGACGTGACCACCATCATGCTGTGGAACAAGGGACTGATCACCGCTCCCGGTGTGCTGAAGGAAATCCTGATTCCGTCCATAGTCTCGATGGTGGTGCCTGCCTATATTCTCTCGCTCTCGCTGAAGGGCGAGATTGCCACACCCGTCAGCAATACCACTGTTGAGGCTGCCAGCGATTTCACAGCCTTGCAGCGCAAGGTCGTGTTCTTCGTCGGTGTGGGCGGTCTCATCTTCGTGCCCATCTTCAAGTCCATCACCCATCTGCCTCCGTTCGTCGGCATCCTTCTGGTGCTCGGCGTACTGTGGACTGTGACCGAAATCTTCTATCGCAACCTGCGCCATACCAATGAGAAAGGCGGCATGCAGAAGCGTGTGACCAACATGCTCTCGCGCATCGACATGAGCACCATCCTCTTCTTCCTCGGCATCCTCATGGCTGTGGCTTGTCTCGAGACCATCGGTGTGCTCACCGCCATGGGACAGGGTCTGAATGTGGCATTCGACGGCAACCACTATGCCGTGACCGGAATCATCGGCGTGCTCTCCAGCATCGTTGACAATGTGCCTCTTGTGGCGGGCTGCATGGGCATGTATCCTGTGGCTCCTGTGGGCGACATGGCTGTCGACGGCATCTTCTGGCAGTTGCTCGCCTACTGTGCCGGCGTGGGTGGTTCGATGCTCATCATCGGCAGCGCCGCCGGTGTGGTGGTGATGGGTCTGGAGAAAATCACCTTCGGCTGGTATATGAAGCGCGTGAGCCTGATTGCCTTTGCCGGCTATCTCGCGGGTATGCTCGTCTATTGGTTGGAGCGCACCTACATCTTCTAAAAATATTTTGATTGCCGGAGGTAGATGCCAACGGCAAAGTTCCGATGAGAAGGAGACTGCCTGGAAAGGTCGGTCTCCTTCTTTTTCACTTTCTACGACAATGGAAAACTTGGACAGAGACAGTATCGATTTCGGCAAGACGAACATTCCCCGTCTTTTCGCCTCGTTGTTTTTCCCCACGCTGTTGTGATTGGTTTTCGGCGCCCTGCTCAATGTTGCCGACGGCATCTTCGTGGGAAAGGGTGTGGGCAGCGACGCCCTGGCGGCGTTCAGCGTCTGCTGCTGCCTGTTCCCCTTGGTGTTAAGGCATGGAGCGCGCCCGTCTGTCCGGCACGTTCATGCTCCTGCGTGGCTTGGTGATTCTCGTCCCCGTCTTCATCCTTCTGCCCGTCCTGCTTGGCGACACCGGTCTGTGGCTCTCCGTCCCCTTGTCTGAGGCGCTGACCTTCCTGATTATCGTCACTGTGACCCTGCGGAAATGGAAAAACTGTTCTTAGTCACCGATTAACCCTTCGTTAGTGTGCCATTAACGATGTGCTAATGGCACACTAACGGGTTGTTAATGGCACACTAATGGGTTGTTAATGGCACACTAACGAGGAAGAACATGCAAGTTTTGTACTTTTTATGCTGAATAGCTCCGTCATTGTTTCAATTTTGGCGCGAAAGATAATGATGAGTTGGAGCGTATGAGAAGATAAAAGCTAATTGAAACTATTTAAACATAATATTATTCATGCCGATGAGGAGAAAAGAACAGATGTTAGAATTGCGCTGCAAATAGTAGCAGATGCTTATCAAGACAATTGTGATTTGCAGATTGTTGTATCTGCTGACAGCGATATGATACCGGCAATCGAATTGGCTACAGAAGCGAAACATAAAGTATTCATCTGTTTCCCTCCACATCTGTATTCAAGTAACTTGGCAGCAATGGGAACAGGTAACCCTCTTCACATGAAACATGTTTCAAGCAATGCTTGTTACCAGATGTTGTAAAAAAGTAAACTTTGAGTGCTTACGTTATGGATGTTAACAAAAAACTTTTCTAGATAATCCCATACCGACCTCGTATCTTCACCATACTGATGATGCTGTGGTAAGTGGCGGACATCTTTGAACCTGTTCCCTTTTAAGTCATAATTTGAGTGTTTATTCTTTAAGCAAAGATGTTCGTCAGTCACCTTCTCTTTCCGAAGAACTTCTCCAGCAGTTCGTCTGTATAGGCTGAGATTTCCCGATACAGGTGGATTGAGGGATTAAAGGAGTCGCGTGTGATGGGTGGAATCCATGCTGTAGAGGGTGGCATGGGCTTCAAGAGCTATCAGTTTGTTGAGTTCATGGATGTCTGTGGACGATGTGATGTCCACTACCTTTTTATGGGCAGACCCGACCTTGTAGGCCTTTCCGTCATAATAAAGAATTGCCACATAGGGCGAAATGGGCATATAGAGTTGTATGCCTCTGCATGCAAAGCCACTTGTCCCTTGTCTATCAAATAGGCACCGATAGTCTTTCCGTTGTCGGAAAAGAATCGCTGTAGGAACTGAGGAACATAGTGTTGGTTCTTTTTCTTCTGCATGGGAGTAGGAAAAAATGATGTGTTCATTTTTAAGTTCTAATTTGAGCGCTTACCAAATTAGGTCATACCCTACCATACATAGGCTCTTCTACGAGTGCCAGAATGTTGGGTCTTCAAGATTTCAGTTTGTTGATTTCTTCTTCAGTCAACCCGGATGCCTGTACGATTGTTGCCATAGGGACACCTAGTGACAACAGGCGGGATGCCATTTCTTCTTTTGCCAATTTCTCCCCTTCAGCCCGGCCTTCAGCCCGACCTTCCGCATATTTTTTCTTTTCAGCGGTTTTTATGGCGTTTACGATGTCGCGGTATGCATTGACGCTGTCTTCATAGGATTTTAAATCTTCCGAATTGAACTTGGATATCTCGGCCTGGTCAAAGAGACGTGTGAAGACACGCTCCTGCAGGGCAGCAGGGCGTTTGAGCAGGCTTGAGAGGTTTTTCAATACATACATCCACTTGTCATACATCGTGACAAGCTCGGACTCTTTCTTGTCGAATTTCGGTATCTCTACATAGATATACGTCAACTTGTCATAGAACACCTCATGAGTGTCCACTTCCATAAGTTTTACTTCATGATGCCACCGGTGGGCGTTTTGCAGACCCTCCGCGAAATTGAAATTCAACAGGCCAATGGTGTACACGGAGTTCAATTTGAAATCCCAATCACCCCCACGCTGTGCCTGTTCCCGAATGGGGAACGTGGAATAATATATGGTGCGGTCCTTGAAGAACTCTTGGTAAACGTTCTGCATCTCGACAATGAACTTCTCGCCCTTGTCATTCTCGCAGAATACGTCAAAGATGGCCCGGCGGGCATCTGCCCATTCGCCCAGATGTTCGGAATTCAGATAGGTCACATCCTGCACATTCTGTTCTCCATGAAACATGGCGTTCAGAAAACTAATCAGCAATTCCTTGTTGAACTCGGAGCCAAACAGACGTTTGAAACCAAAATCCGTATGTGGGTTTATATATCTTTCCATTGTTATGCCTATTTTTATGATATCGAGAGCAAATTTACTACTTTTTCATAAAATTGCCAACTTATACCAGGAAAATATGGATAAACGTTCTGATGGACTACAGGGATGTGGCTTGGTCGGTGACGAGGGTGAAACCGCCGATGCCATGGTCTTTCTATGTGTGCTAAAAATTTTGCAGGGATCAACGATTTCCTGCAAATCTTAAATGAACCTTTTTGAACAGGGTTTGCTAAGTCGCTGATAATTTGTGCATGCTTCTTGTTTCTGCATATAAATAAAGCGTTACAGGAAGATTTTATATTGTCGGAGTTATGGTGTGGCGAAAGGAGAAAAAACGACAAGAGGGAGGAAATGCGCGGATGCATTTTCTCCCCCTTGAGCTATATAATATAAAAAGGTGTTTAATAGGCTGACTTGAACTCATCGAGGAAACGGGTGTCGTTCTCGGAGAACATGCGGAGGTCTGCCACCTGGTACTTGAGGTTGGTGATGCGCTCCACACCCATACCGAAGGCATAGCCGGTGTATACCTTGCTGTCGATGCCGCAAGCCTCGAGCACGTTGGGATCCACCATGCCGCAACCGAGGATTTCCACCCAACCGGTGTGCTTGCAGAAGGCGCATCCCTTGCCGCCACAGATGTGACACGAAATGTCCATCTCAGCACTTGGCTCGGTGAAGGGGAAGTAGCTCGGACGGAGACGGATCTTGGTGTCTGGACCGAACATCTCACGGGCGAAGGTGAGCAACACCTGTTTGAGGTCGGTGAACGACACGTTCTTGTCGACATAGAGTCCTTCCACTTGATGGAAGAAACAGTGGGCACGGGCGGAGATGGCCTCGTTGCGGTAGACGCGGCCCGGGCAGATCACGCGGATAGGGGGCTGCTGGTGCTCCATGATGCGGCTTTGGTCGTTGCTGGTGTGCGAACGGAGCAGGATGTTCTTGATTACCTCGTTGGGGTTCTGCTCCACGAAGAAGGTGTCCTGCATGTCGCGTGCCGGATGGTCGGCGGCGAAGTTCAGCTTGGTGAACACATGGAGGTCGTCGTCAATCTCCGGTCCCTCGGCGAGGGTGAAGCCCATGTGGGAGAATATGTCGATAATCTGGTTGCGGGTGATGGTGAGCGGATGGCGTGTGCCGAGTTTGACGGGGTAGGGGGTGCGGGTGAGGTCGATGTCGTCGCTCACGCTCTCGGCGGTCTCAGCCTGCTCTTTCAGAGAGTTGATTTTGTTGAGGGCAGTCTGTTTCAGCTCATTGATTTTCATGCCCACGGTTTTCTTTTCCTCAGCCGCCACATTGCGGAAGTCCGCCATGAGGGCATTGATTTCGCCTTTCTTGCTGAGGTATTTCAAACGCAGCGCCTCGATTTCTTCTGCGTTGGAGGCGGTCAGTTCGCTCACTTCCTTGAGGAGCGCTTCAATCTTCTCTAATAACATATTTTCGTTTCTGTTTTTGTTCTTCTTTTATTGTTGAATGGCCAATGTCACGGGGCTTGGTAGGGGCCACGGCCAAAAACAATGCAAAGGTAATATTTTTAGCTTAAAATAGAGCATAAATAGAAATAAAGTTGTACTTTTGCAGAAATTTGAGGGGATAGAATCCTATAAGTTAATATGTTTATGAAAAAAAGTGTATTAGGTGTTTTCCTTGTAACCGTCATCATCTCATGCTGGTCTACAGGATGCACAGACAAGAAGCCGGCGAGCAGCGACACGATTGCTACAGACTCGATGCCGGCAGACACTTCCAAGGTCGACACACTCGACAATCTCATCTCGGAGACACCGATGCCCAAGGCGGCGGATGAATTGTTTGACGATTTCATCTTCAATTTCGCCGCCAACCGCAAGCTGCAGCTCAAGCGCATTAAATTTCCCTTGCCGGTGGACAACTACGGCAAGGTGTCGTTTGTGGACAAGAAGCATTGGAAGATGGAACATTTCTTCATGGACCAGGATTATTATACGCTGATTTTCGACAATGCCAAGCAGATGAACTTGGTGAAGGACACCACGATAGACAATGTGGTTGTGGAGAAAATCTATCTGAACAAAAAGTCGGTGAAGCAGTATTTCTTCTATCGCAGAGGGGGCGAATGGATGTTGGAAGGTATCCGGCGCAAGGGCATGCACGAGAACCAGAATGCCTCGTTCCTGAAGTTCTATGACAAGTTTGCCACCGACACCGCTTACCAAAACCGCAGCATCAATGATCCCGTTGTATTCACAGGACCCGATCCCGACGACGACTTCAGCACCATGACCGGAACCATAGAGCCGTGGCAGTGGCCGAGTTTCGCACCCGAGTTGCCCCACGGGTTCATCTATAACATTATCTATGGGCAGAAATATACCGAGAGCACACAGAAAATCTTCGTGCTCAGAGGCATCGCCAACGGACTGGAAACGGAACTCACCTTCAAGAAAAAGAAAGGACACTGGAAACTCGTAAAACTTGTGCAATGATGAAAGACTTGCTATCCTATGACCTCTTGCCGCACAACACCTTCGGCATAGCCGCCAAGTGCAGGCGCTTTATGGAGTATTCGTCTGTTGACGAGGCGCGTCAACTGGTGTTGTCGCTCACGCCCGCCGACTATCCTCTGCTCATCCTGGGCGGAGGCAGCAACCTCCTGCTTACGGGCGACTATGATGGAACGGTCGTCCATTCCGCCATCAAAGGTTTAGATGCCGAGGACCATGGCGACAGTGTGTCGCTCAAATGCGGTTCGGGCGAGGTGTGGGACGACGTGGTGGCAAGGTGTGTGGCCGAAGGCTGGCACGGGGCGGAGAACCTCTCGCTCATACCAGGCGAAGTGGGGGCGAGCGCCGTGCAGAACATCGGAGCTTATGGCGCCGAGGTGAAAGACTTGATAGAGACCGTGGAAGCGGTGGAAATCAAGACCGGCAAGATGGTGGCATTCAGCAACGAAGACTGTCATTATGCCTATCGTCAGAGCCGATTCAAGAATGAATGGAAAGACCAATATCTGGTCACCCATGTCACCTACCGCCTGTCGAAGACGTTCCATCCCGACTTGGAATACGGAAATATCAAGGCGGAACTGGAGAAGGAGCAAATCTCCGAACCTACCGCACAGCAACTGCGCGATGCTATCATCCGCATCCGTGAAGCGAAGTTGCCCGACCCAAAAGTGGAGGGCAATGCCGGCAGTTTCTTCATGAATCCCATCGTCAGTCGCGAGAAATATGAGGCTATCGCCGCAGAATTCGACCAGGTGCCCCACTATGAGATTGACGCCGACCATGTGAAGATTCCTGCAGGCTGGATGATTGACCGGTGCGGATGGAAAGGCCGCAGCATGGGTAGGGCGGGCGTGCACGACAAACAGGCGCTTGTGCTTGTCAACCGTGGCGGTGCTACGGGGCAGGAAGTGCTCGAACTCTGCAACGCCATCCGCAAGGACGTGAAAAAGAGGTTCGGCATCGACCTGCATCCAGAGGTGAATGTGAGATGATGAAGTGGAGAAAATAGAAAAACAAGTATGAAAGTTACGATATTAGGTTCGGGCACCTCTGGTGGCGTGCCCAGTTTGGGGTGTGGCTGTCCGGTGTGTCGGAGCACCAATCCGAAAGACAAGCGTCTGCGGAGTGTGGCGCTGCTCGAGACCGATACCACGCGTGTTCTCATAGACTGTGGTCCCGACATCCGACAGCAGCTGATGCCCTTGCCCTTCAAAAAAATAGATGCGGTGCTGCTCACCCATATCCACTATGACCATGTGGGTGGTCTCGACGACTTACGCCCTTATTGCAAGTTTGGCGACATCGACCTCTTTGCAGACAGCCACACCACGCAAGGTCTGCGCCACAACATGGACTATTGCTTCACCCAATATCCCGGTGTGCCGAAGCTCGACCTCCATGTCATCTGTCCGCACCAACCTTTCCGAGTGGGCGACATGGATATCATGCCCATCCAGGTGATGCACGACCATCTGCCCATCCTCGCTTACCGTTTCGGGCGTTTTGCCTACATCACCGACATGAAGACCATTCACGGTCGGGAATATGATTATCTGAAAGGGGTGGAAATATTGGTGGTCAACGCCTTGCGTTTCGAAAAAGAGCATCATTCCCATCAGCTGGTGGCGGATGCCATCGCCTTCTCGCGCAAGATAGGCGCCAAGCATACTTATTTCACGCACGTGACGCATCAGATAGGTTTCCATGACGAAGCCAATGCCCGGCTGCCCGAAGGCTTTGAGTTTGCCTATGACGGCTTGACGTTCGACGTGTGAAAACAAGAAAACTCCTATCAGAAGTTCTTGAAGATAGGAGTTTTCTTGAATTTTCTATACAATTTCCAACCGAGGATGGCGCCGTCGACCACACCCATACCGGTGTTTACGAGACTCGTCCACTTGTTGGTGTTTTTCCTCTTCCCATCGTCAAACAGCGAATGCCATTGTTGGCTGATGCGTTTCTCGTCCTTGCGAATCTCTTCCTTGACACGCGCCTTGCAGGCTGCGATGTCCTCGAGCGTGTTGATTTTCTCGGTGAGGTCAACGCTCTGTGTGTCATTGATTGGTTGATTCATACTCATTCCTTATTGAACAAAATGTTGGCGAAAAATCTGACCAGTGGCTTTTCTATCCATGCTTTTCTGTTCAGTATGAAGACGAAGAACAAGAGCAGGTAGATGGCAGCCACGGCACAGAAGGCAAGCGCCATGCCGCAAAGCGGTTCAAGGGCGTAGGCGACGGCAAAAGAGATATAGATGAGCAAGAAGGCGAGAACGGTGAAGAACACAATCAGCATGGCGATGCCCGTGAGCAACCGCACAATCTTGTCAATTACATCGAGCTTCACGTATTCCGACTGAAGCCCGATGTAATGCTTGACTGTCTCGACCAACTGTCCGATGGTCTCAATATTCTTGTCGCTTGAGAACATGATATCCTTAAGAATTAGTCTTCAGGAGTGGCGTCTTTGATGTCGTCGACGAAGTCGTCTACCTCTTTGCGGCTGAGCTTCAGATTGTGCTTTTTGCAGAAATCCTCCACTGCACCTGTCAACTTCTCGCGTGTGTCGGAACCCTTCTCGGGAGCTACCAAAAGACCTAACACTGCGCCTGCTACGGCTCCGCCGAGGAAAGCGCCAAGATAACCTAATGATTTCATAAGCATTAAATGTTTAAAGTGATACAAATAGTGGACTGCGCAAACGGATTGTTTCCAATTGGCCGAATGCCAGGTCTCTGTTGCAAAGATAGTGCAAATCAAAGACAAAACAAAATAAAACACGCCGTTTTTTAGTTTTATTATCAACCTATAGGCTTTTTCTTCATCGGAAAAAGGCGGATAGGGTGGGGACGAAAGCGGATATTTGGGGTTTTAACAAACTTTATGTGGCTTCTCCTCTTTAGTTTGGGCGATATTTTGTAATTTCGCCAAAAATATTTTTGAATATAAGTTTAATATCTAATAAAACTGAAGAATTATGAAGAAAAGCATGGTATTTTGTGCAGGCTTGTGTGTAGCACTTGCTTTTACAAGTTGTAAGTCAAGCGAAAGCGCTTATAAGAAGGCATACGAGAAGGCAAAGGCACAAGAACAGGCTCAGCAAAACGAGAATACAGAGAATGCGGCTCCCGTGGTTACTCCGCTGGTGGAGAAGCCTTCAACAGATACCAAGGTGATGGACAACTCCGACAACACCCCCGTGAGCCAGGAGAAACTCTCCGTGGTGAGCGGTGCGGGCCTGAAGAATTTCAGCGTCGTGGTGGGTGCCTTCCGTGTGAAGGCCAGTGCGGAGAACCGCCAGCAGGAACTGAAGAACGCTGGTTATGAGGCACAAATCGCCTATAACGCTGAGCGCAACCTCTACCGCGTGATTGCCTCTACTTTCGACGCCAAGGCTGACGCCGTGCAGAGCCGCAACCAGTTGCGCACAAAGTATCCTGACGCTTGGTTGCTCTTCAACCAGAAGTAAGCGATTCTTGTGGCAAGGATTTTATCAATAGATTACGGGAAAAAGCGCACAGGAGTGGCGGTGACCGATCCGTTGCAGATTATCGCCAACGGACTGGCCACCGTCGCTACGAGTGAGCTTATGTCGTATCTGAAAAACTATGTCTCGCATGAGGAAGTGGAGCAAGTGGTGATTGGCGAGCCTCGCCAGCCCAACGGACAACCCAGCGAGAACCTGCAGCGGGTGAAGCAATTTGTGGCCCGATGGAAGAAGGAAATGCCACAGATTCCCATCGTGCTCTTCGACGAGCGCTACACTTCTGTGCTTGCCCATCAAGCCATGCTTGACGGCGGGTTGAAGAAAAAGGCAAGACAGAACAAGGAACTGGTTGACGAAATCAGCGCGACCATCATCCTGCAGGACTATATGCAAGCAAAAAGAAGATGATATTACCTATTTATATTTATGGTCAGCCCGTGTTGAGAAAGGTGGCTGAAGACATTACTCCCGATTATCCGGGACTCAAAGAACTTATCCCCAACATGTTTGAGACGCTTACAGAATCGGACGGCGTAGGACTCGCCGCTCCGCAGATAGGTCTTGCCATCCGTGTTGTGGTAATCGACTTGAACGTGCTTTCGGAAGACCTTCCCGAATACAAGGGCTTCCGAAAGGCATACATCAATCCGCACATCGTGGAGTATGACGAAGACTCAAAGAAGGAGTCGATGGAAGAGGGTTGTCTCAGCATTCCCGCCATTCACGAGAGCGTGACCCGTCCCACCCGTATCCATGTGCACTATCAAGACGAGGATTTCAACGAGCACGACGAGTGGGTGGACGGTTATTTGGCCCGTGTGATGCAGCATGAGTTCGACCACTTGGAGGGCATCATGTTCATCGATCGGCTCTCCCCCTTGCGCAAGCAACTGATAAAGAATAAGCTGCGTGCCATCCTCCAGGGACGCTTCCGCTGCGGCTACCGCACGAAGGTTCACAGAAAATAATCTCCAATCCTTACAGATGTTCAGGAAACACATAGTCTTCATTCTTTTTTTACTGGCAAGCGTGTCATGTCGTGCCCAATTCAACGTCGACCGCCTTGTCAGAAGTGGGCGTATAGCTTTGCAATATGAAGACTATGTGCTTTCCATCCAATATTTCAACCAGGCCATTTCCGCCAAGCCCTATCTCTATGAGCCTTGGTTTTATCGTGCCCTTGCCAAATACAATCTCGGCGACTATGTGGGCGCTGAGGAAGACTGCGGCAAGGCGATTGTCATCAACCCCTATATCGACAATATGTTCGACTTGCGCGCCGTGTGCCGCATCCGTCAACAGAAATACAAGGATGCCATCGGCGACTATGGCAAGGCTATCGAACTGAACCCCACCAACCGTGACTTTTGGTACAACCGCGCCTACTGCCGGGTGCAGTTGAAGGACTATGCCCAAGCGCATGCCGACCTCGACTCCACCATCCACCGCTGGAGCAAGTTTACCGAGGCCTACTCCCTCCAGGCGGAAATCTACTTGCACGAGAACGACACAGCCAAGGCCACCCGATGGCTCGACCGCACCGTGGCGCTCAATCCCTACGACGCCCAAGCGTGGGTCATCAAAGGGCGCATCTATATGGCGCGCAACAATTGGAAACAGGCCGACCAGTCGCTCGGCAAGGCTATACACCTGAAACCCAAGACGGTGAACAACTATGTCGACCGGGCTGTGGCGCGTGTCAATCTGAACAATTACCGGGGTGCCATGGCGGACTATGACATGGCGCTCGACTTGGATCCCAACAACTTTCTCGCCCACTACAACCGCGCGCTGCTGAGAATGCAGGTGGGCGACGACAACCGCGCCATCTCCGACCTCAATTTTGTGCTGAAGTTGGAACCCAACAACCTCCAGGCTCTCTACAACCGTGCCACCTTGCTTGACCGGACCGGCAACCTGCATGGTGCGGTGCGCGACTACAGTAAGGTGATTGCCGAGTTCCCCAACTTCTGGGTGGGCTTGCAGAACCGTGCCAACTGCTACCGCCGTCTGGGCATGACCGCCAAGGCGGAGATGGACGAGTTCCGCATCATGAAGGCGCAGATGGACAAACATCTCGGTGTGCAACCTCGTTGGAGTCGCAGCAAACTGCGCAAGGTGCGCCACCAGAGCGACATCGATGTGAACAAATACGACCAGATGGTCATTGCCGACGACAATGTGGTGGTGGAACACGAGTACAAGAGCAAGTATCGTGGACTCGTGCAGAACCAAAAGGCGGACGATGGCTTCCTGCCGATGTATCAGCTCTCCTATTATAAATATGACAACGGCGTGAAGGAATATCAAGCCTACGACGCCGATGTGGAGAACTTCAACGGCAAGCGGAAACCGCTCAGAACCATCTATGTCACCTGCAACACCCAGCGGACGCAGCTCGACGAGCAACAGTCGAAAGACGGACTGGCCTTTGTCGACCAGTTGAGTGGCAAACTTGCCGCCACCCGAGATGTTGCCGCCACGGTCAGCCTGTTGCTGCAGCGAGCCGTCGCCTATATGACTGTGCAGAACTATGACGGCGCCATGGCGGACTTGAACACGGTTATCGCCACCGACAGCACCTTGGCGATAGCCCATTGGCAGCGTGCCGTCTGCTCATCAGTCATGGCAACCGTGGATAAAAACGACGGCTACGATGGCAAGTTGAGACATGCCAGCACCCTCAACGATTTCAATGAGGCCCTCAAGTATGCTCCCCACAACGCCTATCTGTATTACGATAAGGGCGTGCTCCATTCTCTTCAGAAAGAATACGCACAGGCCATCGACTGCTACACCCAGGCCATCAAGTTCGACGCCAACTTGGCGGAAGCCTACTACAACCGTGGTTTGGCGCGCATCTACAGCAATCAGAAACAAGTCGGCATGGCAGACCTCAGCAAGGCAGGCGAGTTGGGACTGTTCAAGGCCTATAGCGTGATGAAGCAAATGGGCAACAAACAATAGGTGTCTAAAAAAATGCTAATATTGCGCCTATATCGAAAGAAATACTTATTTTTGCAATCAAAATACACAAATTCAAAAAGGTTATGATAAAAATAACATTCCCAGACGGCTCTGTTCGTGAGTATGAACAGGGGGTGACTGGACTTCAGATCGCAGAAAGCATCTCACCAGCTTTGGCACGCGAAGTTCTCGCTTGTGGCGTAAATGGTGAAACTGTAGAATTGAATCGTCCGATTAATGAGGACGCAAAGATAGCCCTTTACAAATGGGACGACGAAGAAGGCAAGCACACCTTCTGGCACACTTCGGCACACCTCTTGGCCGAGGCACTCCAAGAACTTTATCCCGGTATCCAGTTCGGTTTCGGTCCTGCCATCGAAAACGGCTTCTTCTATGACGTGATGCCCGCTCCCGGACAGACTATTTCCGAGAACGACTTCGGCAAGATTGAGGAAAAAATGAAGGAACTCGCCAAGAAGAACGAGCCTGTCGTACGCAAGGAAGTGGCCAAGACTGACGCCCTGGCTGAGTTCAAGGCTGACGGACAGGAGTATAAGTGCGAGCACATCGAGCAGGATCTCGAGGACGGTACCATCACCACCTATACACAGGGTGCGTTCACCGACCTCTGCCGTGGTCCTCACCTCGTGAGCACAGGTTCCATCAAGGCTGTGAAAATCACCAGCGTGGCTGGTGCGTTCTGGCGCGGTGATGCCAAGCGCGAGCAGATGACCCGTATCTATGGTGTTTCCTTCCCAAAGAAGAAGATGCTCGACGAATATCTCGTCATGCTCGAGGAAGCCAAGAAGCGCGACCACCGCAAGATCGGCAAGGAAATGGAACTCTTCATGTTCTCCGAGCGTGTCGGCAAGGGTCTGCCTATCTGCCCAAAGGCACACAGCTCCGTCTGCGTCTGCAGGAGTTGCTCCGCAGTCTACTCCGTCCATACGACTATCAGGAGGTCATCACTCCAGGTATCGGCGGCAAGAGTCTCTATGTGACTTCCGGTCACTATGCCCACTATGGCAAGGACGCTTTCCAACCCATCCACACACCGGAGGAGGACGAGGAGTATATGCTCAAGCCTATGAACTGTCCTCACCACTGTGAGATTTACGCCCGCAAGCCACGTTCCTATAAAGACCTGCCTCTCCGCATCGCAGAGTTCGGAACCGTGTTCCGCTATGAGAAGAGCGGTGAGCTTCATGGACTGACCCGTGTGCGTACTTTCACACAGGACGACGCCCATATCTTCGTTCGTCCAGACCAGGTGAAGAAAGAATTCGAGAACATCATCGACATCATCCTCAAAGTGTTCGGCATCTTCGGATTCGAGAACTACGAGGCACAGATTTCACTCCGTGACCCTAAGGACACAGAGAAATATATCGGTAGCGACGAGATTTGGGACGAGAGCCAGAACGCCATCCGCGAGGCCTGCAAGGAAAAGGGTCTCAACGCCACAGAGGTGGAAGGCGAAGCTGCCTTCTATGGTCCTAAGCTCGACTTCATGGTGAAAGACGCCATCGGCCGTAAGTGGCAGTTGGGTACTATCCAGGTGGACTACAACCTGCCTGAGCGTTTCAAATTGGAATACACTGCCGAAGACAATACCAAGAAGACTCCAGTGATGATTCACCGCGCGCCGTTCGGCTCACTCGAGCGTTTCACCGCCGTACTCATAGAGCACACCGCCGGTCACTTCCCCTTGTGGCTCACACCAGACCAGGTGGCTATCCTGCCTATCTCGGAGAAGTTTAACGACTATGCCAAGAAGGTGGCCAAATATTTCGACAGCAAGGGCGTGCGTGCCCTCATCGACGACCGCAACGAGAAGATTGGCCGCAAGATTCGCGACAACGAGCTCAAGCGCGTTCCCTATATGGTCATCGTCGGCGAGAAAGAAGCTGCCGAAGGACTTGTGTCCATGCGTAAGCAGGGTGGTGGCGAGCAGGCTACCATGACCATGGAAGAGTTTGCCCAGCGCATCAACGATGAGGTGGCCAAACAACTCTCTGCAGTCAATGAATAAACATTTATGACATACCAATGAGTGGCTTTGAAGTCTAAAGAGGGCTTCAAAGCCACTCTTTTGTATCACATATGTCGGTAGATGAGACAGATAGCGCAAATTTTATATGAAAAAAGAAGACGAAAATTTGTTCAATAACCGAAAAATAAGTAACTTTGCACCCGCTTATCAAAAATAGTTGAATGAAGAATGACAAAATGACCAACAAGTACCGCGTGAATGAACAGATTCGCGTTCGGGAAGTCCGCATAGTAGGCGAGAGCGGATCTACAGTAATGCCTACACGCCAAGCATTGGACCAAGCACGTCGAGAAGGTGTGGATCTCGTGGAGATTTCACCCAACGCACAGCCTCCTGTTTGTCGTCTCATTGACTATTCCAAATTCCTCTACCAGCAGAAGAAGCGCGCTAAGGAAATGAAGCAGAAGCAGGTAAAGGTGGAAGTGAAGGAAATTCGCTTCGGACCACAGACCGATGAGCACGATTATCAGTTCAAGCTCAAGCATGCCAAGGAATTCCTTGAAGAAGGAAACAAGGTGCGCGCTTATGTGTTCTTCCGTGGTCGTTCCATCTTGTTCAAGGAACAAGGCGAGGTGTTGCTCCTTCGTTTTGCCAATGACCTTGAGGAATTGGGCAAGGTAGAACAACTGCCGAAGCTTGAAGGCAAGAAGATGTTCCTCTATATGGCTC
>CAKPTK010000002.1 GCA_934190685.1 uncultured Prevotella sp. | reverse complement strand
GGTGTCGAGGTTTCCGGTCGCCTCGTCAGCAAGAATCACGGCAGGATTGTTCACCAGCGCACGGGCGATGGCCACACGCTGCATCTGTCCACCTGACATCTGGTTGCTCTTGTGGTAGAGCCGATTGCCAAGTCCTACTGCCTGCAAGGCTTCTATGGCACGTTCCCGACGCTCCTTGGCAGTCACCTCCGGATTATACATCAACGGAAGTTCCACATTTTCTACGCTGGTGGTCTTCGGTAGAAGATTGTAGTTTTGGAAGATGAAGCCTATCTTGCGGTTGCGCAGGGTGGCACGTTGCGACCTGCTCATCTTTCTCACCGACACGCCGTCGAGATAGTATTCGCCACTTGACGGGGTGTCGAGACATCCCAACTGGTTCAACAGGGTAGACTTGCCGGAACCAGACTTACCCATGATGGTCACGAACTCTCCTTCATAAATCTTGAACGACACACCACGTAAGGCATGGACCACTTCGTCGCCGACCATGAATTCACGCTTCACATTGTCGAGTTCAATGACGACCTTCTTATCGTTTGGCATAATCTTTTATTTTTTCTTGTTCTTTCCTGGAGGGCCGGGAGCAAATGGGCTGCTCTCCCCACCATCCGCTGTCTGGTCGTCAGAGGCAGGTGTCTGTGCCTTCACATCTACGACGACCACCGTTCCTTTCTCCACTCCGCTCAATATCTCGGTGTGTGTGCCGTCGGTGATGCCCAAAGTAACAGAATGTGCACGGAACACATTTCCCTCCTTGGTCCACACTTTATTCTTTCCTTTACAATCTATAATCTTGGCACCATTGACCGTCTCCTTGGTAGGAGTGAAGCGCAAAGCTTTGCTCAACACACTGGTCACACCTTTCTTTTCCATTGTGTAGATGGTCACGTTGGCGGTCAGACCGGGTTTCAACTTCAAATCGGCATTGTGCGCACTAATCACCACCTGGTAGGTGACTACATTGTTCGTGGTGGTAGCTTCCTGGCGCACCTGGGTTACAGTACCCTCGAATGTGTCATCGGGATAGGCATCCACCGTGAACGACACACGTTCTCCTGTTTTCACGTCGCCGATATCTGCCTCGTCGACATCTGCCACGACCTGCATATTGGTCAAGTCCTTGGCTATTTTGAAGAGTTCCGGCGTATTGAAGCTGGCGGCCACAGTTTGCCCTTCTTCCACAGACTTTGACAAGACAACACCATCGATAGGCGATGTGATGGTGGCATAACCCAAATTGGTCTGCGCCTTGGCAACCATCTCTTTGGAGGAAGCCACAGATTCTTTTGCCTTATTGTAGTTGAGCAGGGCGTTGTCATATTCATCAGCACTCACAAGCCCCTTCTTGTAGAGCGTCTTGTAACGATTGTAGTTCACTTGTTCGTATTTCAAGGTGCTCTCCGCACTGGCAAGGTTGGCCTTGGCGGTATTAAGCTCGCTGATGAGGTTGGTCTTGTCCAGTTCGGCAATGACTTGTCCCTTCTTCACCACACTATTGTAGTCAACGAACAGTTTGCTCACGATACCTGACACCTGTGTACCGACCGTGACGGAAGTCACGGGCTCAATCGTACCAGTAGCGGTAATGCTCTTCGTGATATTTCCTGCCTCCACCTTGGTTGTATCAAACTGGAGGGCAGCTTTGTCTTTCTTACCCGAGAGGAGCCAGAAGGCCACAGCCACCACGACTATCACCATCACGGCAATCCATACTTTGCTGATTTTCTTCATATTTTCGTTTTCTTTGTTTCAATCAAAATGTTATCCTTACATAGACAATCCTTCTCCCTTATAAAACTTCAACATCTGCTGATTGAGAATGGTCATATACTTACTCTGTAGTTCGTCTTGTTGTGCACTGAGCAGATTGGTCTTGCCGTTCATCAATTCCACAATGTTTTTCAAGCCAAGGCGGAACTGTTCGCTGAGTAAATCATAACTTGCCTGCTGGCTGTCGACATTGGTCTTGGCCGAGCGGAATTTGTTCTGATTGGTCACGGCGTCAATCCAATAGCCTTCTATTGTCTTATAGAGTTCTTTCTGTTTATCTTTCAAGTCAAGCAGACTGCTCTCGCGCTGCAATTGGGCCTTGCGCACTGCTGTCTTGGTCTTACGCTGATCGAAAAGAGGAACGGTGATGTTCACGCCAGCACCGAGATCGAAATTGGTTTTCAACTGGCTGCCCCATCCATCCTTACTCATCGTCGTGGTGTTGGTTCCAGCACTGGCTTGCAAATTTATCTGAGGCATGCGACCAGCCTTGGCAAGGGCGATGTTCAAATCGCCAGATTCGATACCGAGTTTACTACTCTCTATCTCTGGACGATAGGTGAGTGCCGCCTCATAGACATTGTTGAGAGCCGGGATGTCAGACAAAGCCTGCTGGTCAGTAGTCGAAGGTATCGCCACATCGAAAGCCTCATCGTCAGTGATTTCCAACAACTGTTTGAGATTCAATTTATATCTTCTCAGATTGCTCTCAGCCTCCACAATGTTGTATTCATCTTTTGCAACCTGTGCTGTAAGCTGTGCCAAATCGGCTTTCGACATCTTGCCGACCTTGAGCATCTCTTTGCCGCGCTCTTCATTCTTCTTGCTGGTCTCCAAGCTTTGCTTGTTCACCTTGATGGCCTCGTCGCTATAAAGAATCTGCACATAGATTTGCGCAATCTGCTCTTGAATGCTATTGGCAGTGGTGGCAGAGTCAAGCTCAGCCTGGCGCTCTGCCAGTTGGTTCAGCTTTATGGTATTGCGCTTTTGGTTGCCGTCCCAAACGGTCCAATTGGCACCGACACTATAGCTCCCATTATAATATACCTTGTCCACACTGGAATGGACATATCCATTGGACACTGTGCTCGAACCCGATTCCGGCCAAGGACGGTAGGTAATATTCTGGTTGGTGGAAAAGTCGAGCGACGGAAGCAACGAGGATTTCGACTGCAACACCGTCTCCTGAGCACTCTTCTTGTTAATGATTGACTTTTGGAGTTGTATGTTGTTTTGCAAAGCATAATCCACACAATCCTTCAGCGTCCATTGTTTGGAACTTTGGGCGAAAAGGTTTCCCGAGAGGGTGAACATCAATGCTACTCCTATTAATCTTATTTTCTTCATGTCCATCTTGTTGATTTACGATTGCAAAGTTATGAAATGTCGTGTTTTTGCGAAAATGTAATATAAGTTTGGCGAAACTTAATAGACGAAATTGGCAATTTGACGAAGAACAAACAACTATGTTAACATTTGTTTGCGAGGCTACCGAGTCGTCCGTTGATGGTTGAACCGTATTCCCAACCCCATCATCAAGTAGTTGGGATGCTGGAAATCGTAAAGACAATAACCAATGTTGGCATAGAGCATGCGAGTAATTCCAAGCTTTAAGTTGACCATTTCGTAAACGCCCTTGAAATCATCCTTTCCGTTGAGGAAGTTGCGCCCCACTCCAACATTGATGGTGAAATAAGGCATCACGAATTCCGCCCTACCAGACAAGCCCAAAGCCATCTGGTGAATGGCGGAAGGCTTTGTCACTTGCCGCACGTCATAGATATCGTCCACTATGAGATTGGCACTGCGGTCGTAGACACCATCCAAAGACAAACCGAGATTGAGCCAATGATTCATGTTATACAGCGGATTGAAATTGAAGCCCCAAACGGCAAAGCTTCCCGGAATGGTCAATGGTTCATTGAATTCTGTGTAATAGCCCCGGCGACGCCATGATCCGAACAGCGTAAGGTCATAGCTGACATGAGGATGAAATTTCACAGGTTCAGAAGCACTTTCCGTGGCATCATGGCGATTGGGGTAATAGACCAACGAGAGTTTGGGGCTGGTCGTGTTCAAGCCACAATTGGGGAATTTGGTGTTTCCATTGGAGAAATGTGTCACCGACCAGCCGAAGTTCACGTCCATCCAGCGTGACAAACGCCATGCCAAATAAGCGTCAAGATTGATGTATGCCGTCACCTTTGAACCGATTACCAAGTTGTCGGGATTGGTTTCTTTGTCATAAGGATGCCAACCGAGACTGAAGCCCAGATTCCATTCATAGTTGAATGAAAGACGACGGGACAACGAGGCTATCTTGGCCCCTTGAAAAAGATAAGCGGAAATCGGATTTCCCAATTGCGGATTGAAATTATGGTAGGCCATGCCCACGCCTTGATAGACACCCCGATAAATCCGTTCCGTCTCGCTTCCCACTTGCGGCATAAAAGCATATTTCAATTTAAAGCCTTCCATATGGTTCATCGTACGCATCTCTTCATTTTGTCCCTTCAAATAAGGATTGGTGTGCAAAACGAATCCCCTCAGATAGTCCGCTTCAATGCGATGTATCCATTCTCCATTCTGATGACGGCCGGTCTCAATGACGGCACTGTCCACACACACGCTATCAGTAGCCGCCTTCGACAGGCAAGGCAACAGACAAAACATCATCAGTATATAATATATAAAAGGTGTATTTCTCATTTCTGTATTCTTGTTTTGTGCAAAAATATAAATATTTCAGCAATCCGCCAAGACATAGATTAACAAATAGATATTAAATTTCAATTATCAGGCACAAACATACAATCTTATCACTATATTCCGCTCAAAATTGTTCCTAAAGACATCAGAATGCTGAAACAGAAGCAGTACTGATTTACGATTATGCGTGTTAAACGACTACAAATCAACCATTTAAACACAAGAATCTTCTTTTGCACGATATATTTCAGCAACATTTCTAAACAAAATAACAAAGTGATAACATATATAGTGTATTTAATTGCAAATAGAAAGTATAAATACATATTTTCCTTAACGTTTGATATTTCTACTCTTTTTGTAGATAAAAGAGAGCAAAAAACATGCGTTAACATATAGACACATAGAAAGAATATCATTAATTTTGCATTCACTTTGAAAGGAATTTATGAATTTTATTAATTAAATGCAACTTAATGATGGGAAATGGATTGTATAATGCCGAGTACGAGCACGATGCGTGTGGCGTAGGTATGGTGGTGAATATCCACGGAAACAAGAGCCATGAATTGGTCGACAACGCCTTGAAAGTGCTTGAGAACATGCGCCATCGTGGTGCAGAGGGTGCAGACGGCAGAACCGGAGACGGTGCCGGAATCATGCTGCAGATACCCCACGAGTTCATTCTGCTTCAGGGTATTCCTGTGCCAGAAAAAGGGAAATACGGCACAGGACTTGTGTTCTTGCCCAAAGATGAGAAACGCCAACAGGCCATCTTGAGCATCATGATTGAGGAAATCGAGCGTGAGGGTCTGCAACTGATGCACTTGCGCAATGTGCCCACCAACAAGGAATGTTTGGGCGAAGCTGCACTGAGCACAGAGCCGGACATCAAACAGGTGTTCATCACTGGCGTGACAGACGACAAGGTGCCGACCTTTGAACGTACCTTATATATTATAAGAAAGAAAATCGAGCGCCGCATCGACGACAAAGATTTTTATATTTGTTCCTTGTCAAGCCAAAATATTGTCTATAAGGGTATGCTCTCCAGCATGCAAGTACGTCAGTATTATCCTGACTTGACCAACAACTACTTCACAAGTGGTTTGGCTTTGGTACACTCCCGTTTCTCAACCAACACGTTCCCGACATGGAGTCTGGCACAACCGTTCCGCCTTTTGGCGCACAACGGCGAAATCAACACAATCCGTGGCAACCGCAGTTGGATGAAAGCCCGCGAAAGTGTACTCAGCAGCGAAGCACTTGGCGATATCCGTGAAATCTCGCCAATCATCCAGCCCAACATGAGCGACTCCGCCAGTCTTGACAATGTATTCGAATTCTTTGTCATGAGTGGGCTATCTCTGCCTCATGCCATGGCTGTGATGGTGCCGGAGAGTTTCAACGACAAAAACCCTATCCCTGAAGACCTCAAAGCCTTTTATGAATACCATTCCATCCTGATGGAACCTTGGGACGGACCTGCCGCACTGTTGTTCAGCGACGGTCGCTATGCCGGTGGCATGCTCGACCGCAATGGTTTGCGTCCCGCCCGCTACACCATCACCAAAAACGACATGATGGTGGTAGCATCCGAAGTAGGCGTCATGGACTTCGACCCAACAGAGATCGCTGAAAAAGGAAGACTGCAACCAGGAAAAATTCTCCTCATCGACACACAGGAAGGAAAAATCTATTATGATGGTGAAATCAAAGACAAACTCGCCAAAGCCCATCCATACCGCCAATGGTTGTCCACCAACCGCATTCAGTTGGAGAAACTGAAGAGTGGCCGTAAGGTGGACAACAGTGTTGACGACTTGATCCGTCACGAAATAGAGTTTGGATTCGGAGAAGAAGACGTGGACGGCACCATCGTACCTATGAGCACCAAGGGACAAGAGCCTACGGCCTCCATGGGCAACGACACGCCGTTGGCTGTTCTGTCTGACAAGCCACAGATTTTCTTCAACTATTTCCGCCAGCAGTTTGCCCAAGTGACAAACCCCGCCATCGACTCTATCCGTGAGAACCTCGTGATGTCACTCTCCGAATATATCGGACGAGTGGGCACAGGAATCCTCACCCCCGACGAGACCAACTGCAAGATGGTACGTCTGCCCCACCCCATCCTGACCAACACACAACTCGACATTCTCTGCAACATCCGATACAAAGGATTCAACACTGTAAAGTTGCCTATCGTTTTCGAATGCAGCAAGGGAGAAGAAGGTTTGCGTGAAGCGCTTGACAACCTGTGCAAGCAGGCTGAGAAAAGCGTGGACGACGGATACAATTATATCATCCTCACCGACCGCAACATCGATAAGGACCATGCTGCCATTCCTTCGTTGCTCGCTGTCAGTGCTGTGCATCATTATCTCATTTCTGTAGGAAAACGTGTACAGACAGCCCTTATCGTGGAAAGCGGAGAGATTCGCGAGGTGATGCATGCAGCCCTGTTGCTCGGCTATGGTGCCTCCGCCCTCTGTCCTTACCTCACCTACGCCATCCTCGACGACTTGGTGAAGAAAGGAAAGATTCAGGAGAACTATGAAACGGCAGAAGCCAACTATATCAAGGCCGTAAAAAAAGGTCTGTTCAAGATTATGGCAAAAATGGGTATCTCCACCATCCGCTCCTATCGTGGTGCTAAGATATTCGAGAGTATTGGTCTTTCAGAGAGTTTGCTGAAAACCTATTTCGGAACCGAGGTGTCTACCGTGGGCGGTATCGGACTCGAGACTATTGCCCGCGATGCCATCACTTTGCACGACAAGGCATTTGCCAAGAACACGAATACGGATTTCCTGCCCAATCGCGGACAGTTCCATTGGCGTAAGGACGGCATCAAGCATGCTTGGAACCCTGAAACCATCGCCACGTTGCAACTGGCTACCAGAACCGGCAACTATGAAAAATACAAGGAGTTCACCCGATTGGTGGACGAAAAGGACGAGCCTATTTTCCTGCGTGACTTCTTCGACTTCAAGCGCAATCCCATCTCCATTGACAAGGTGGAGCCTGTGGAAAGTATCGTGAAGCATTTTGTCACAGGTGCCATGAGTTTCGGTGCCTTGTCAAAAGAAGCCCATGAAGCCATGGCTCTCGCCATGAACAAACTCGGAACACGAAGCAACACCGGTGAAGGTGGCGAGGACAGTGAACGTTTCCACAGCACCGTAGATGGAATATCCCTGTCAAGCAAGACCAAGCAAGTAGCCTCCGGACGATTCGGCGTAACAACCGAATATTTGGTTAATGCCGAAGAAATACAAATCAAGGTGGCGCAGGGTGCCAAGCCTGGTGAGGGCGGTCAGCTGCCAGGATTCAAGGTCAATGAGATTATCGCCAAGACCCGTCACTCCATTCCTGGCATCTCTCTCATCTCACCTCCACCACATCATGACATCTATTCCATTGAGGATTTGGCCCAACTCATCTTCGACCTAAAGAATGTGAATCCAAAGGCGGCCATCAGTGTGAAACTCGTTGCCGAAAGTGGTGTGGGTACCATCGCAGCCGGTGTGGCCAAGGCCAAAGGTGACCTTATCGTCATCTCCGGTGCCGAGGGTGGAACAGGGGCTTCTCCTGCATCCAGCATGCGTTTTGCCGGCATCTCTCCCGAGATTGGACTCTCCGAAACCCAACAGACTCTTGTCAAGAATGGTCTGCGCGGTCAGGTGCGCGTTCAGGTGGACGGTCAGTTGAAAGACGGTCGTGATGTTATCATGATGGCACTGCTCGGTGCCGAGGAGTTCTCTTTCGGCACACTGCCCCTCATCGTTCTGGGTTGCGTGATGATGCGTAAATGTAATCTGAACACTTGTCCTATGGGAGTGGCCACACAAGATCCGAAACTTCGTGCGCACTTCCGTGGACACTATCAATATGTGGTCAACTACTTCACATTCCTCGCTCAAGAGGTACGCGAATATTTGGCAGAAATGGGTTATACAAGTCTCAATGATATTGTGGGACACACAGAACTCATTGTACCTAAAGAAACAGAAAAAGGTTCCAAGGGTTCTATGCTCGACTTCCATCGTCTGCTTCACAAAGAAGAGGGCAACTGCACTCTCTACCACACAAAACAGCAGAACCACGACCTCAGCAATGTGCTTGATCAACAACTCATCCGTGGCGCTCAAAATGCCGTCACCAATGGTGACGAGGTGAACCTTGATTTCGCCATCAAGAACACCGACCGTGCTTGCGGAACCATGCTGAGTGGTATGGTAGCAAGTAAATATGGCGAGGAAGGCCTGCCAGACAAAACCATCAACGTGAAATTCAAAGGTTCTGCCGGTCAGAGTTTCGGAGCGTTCCTCGTGAAGGGCATCGACTTCAAACTGGAAGGAGAAACCAACGACTACTTTGCCAAAGGTCTCAGCGGTGGACGCATCTCAATTCTTCCTCCTATCCGTTCCAATTTCAGTGCGGAAGACAACATCATCGCAGGTAATACAGGTCTGTATGGCGCCACAAGTGGTGAACTTTATGTGAACGGAAAAGTGGGTGAACGTTTCGGTGTGCGCAACTCTGGCGCCGTGGCCGTCATCGAAGGAGCCGGCGACCACTGCTGTGAATACATGACTGGTGGACGAGTGGTTGTGTTGGGTGAAACAGGACGTAACTTCGCCGCTGGTATGAGCGGTGGCGTGGCTTACGTTTGGGACAAAAACCACAACTTCGACTACTTCTGTAATATGGACATGGTGGAAATCAATCTCGTGGAAGACAGCAACTATCGCAAGGAACTGCACGAACTAATCCGCCAACACTATCTCTATACGGGTTCCAAATTGGCAAGAACCATGCTTGACGACTGGAACCACTATGTGGAAGACTTCATCCAAGTGGTGCCTATCGAATACAAACGGGTACTGCAAGAGGAGCAAGTCAAGAAACTGCAGCAGAAAATCGCTGACATGCAGAGAGATTATTAATGTTCAACATCAAAGAAACAGAAGAAAATGGGAAATCCAAAAGCATTTTTAACAATACCCCGCAAAGATGCGGGTTATCGTCCTATCCATGACCGAATCAGAGATTTCGGTGAAGTGGAACAGACCCTCAACAGTAACGACCGACGTCAGCAGGCGTCAAGATGTATGGACTGCGGCGTACCTTTCTGCCATTGGGCTTGTCCTCTCGGCAACAAGCCACCAGAGTGGAACGATGCACTCTATAAGGGAGACTGGGAATTGGCCTACAGACTGCTCAACGCCACCAACGACTTTCCTGAATTCACGGGCCGTATCTGTCCTGCCCTCTGTGAGAAAGCGTGTGTGCTCAACCTGATGGAACACGAGCCGACCACCAACCGTGAAGACGAGGCCGCCATCACCGAGCACGCCTTCCAAGAGGATTTCGTACGGGTTGAAATTCCCGAGCGAAACGGTAAGACGGTAGCTGTCATCGGAGCCGGTCCTGCCGGACTTGCCACTGCCAATCAATTGAACAGGAAAGGTTATAAGGTAACGGTATTCGACAAAAACGAGAACGCTGGCGGGCTGCTCCGCTATGGTATTCCTAACTTCAAGCTCAACAAGGCTGTCATCGACCGCCGATTGAAAGTCTTGGAGGCAGAAGGCATCGAGTTTCGTTATGGGGAGACAATTGACGAGACGAAACTGCCCAAAGGCTTCGATGCCTATGTAATCGCCACAGGCACTCCACAGGCTCGTGATTTGAAAATCCCCGGTAGAGAACTCAAGGGTGTCTACTTTGCCCTTGAAATGCTCTCACAGCAAAACCGAGTATTGGCAGGCATGGAGTTTAAGAAGGACGAATTGGTCAATGCCAAAGGCAAAGACGTGCTTGTCATCGGTGGTGGCGATACTGGTTCCGACTGTATCGGCACAGCCCACAGACAAGGATGTAAAAGCGTAACACAGATTGAGATCATGCCTAAGCCTGTAGAGGGGCCTGATGATCCCAAGAACCCTTGGCCTAACTGGCCACGCACCTTGAAGACGACCTCCTCACATGAAGAGGGTTGTATCCGTCGTTGGAACATCAATTCTCTGGAATTCCTTGGCAAGGACGGAAAACTCACAGGTGTCAAAGTGCAGGAAATCACATGGAAGCCAAATCCGGAAGGAGGCAGACCTTTGATGGAACCTGTAGGCAAACCCGAAATCATCAAAGCAGAGATAGTATTGCTCGCCATGGGCTTTCTTCGTCCAGAGCATGCCGAACTTCCCGAAAATGTTTTCCTTGCCGGAGATGCCGCCAGTGGTGCGTCCTTGGTCGTTCGAGCCATGGCAAGTGGCCATGCCGCTGCTGAAAAAGTAGACAAGTTCCTGAATAAATAAATTCATAAAGTTCCTTGTAAACGGGAGGGCAGGTTCCTGTGTTAGGAATCTGCCCTCCAATTTCTTAGTTATTAAATCTAGTCCTTATCAAAATATTCCATAAAGCACACTGTTGTTGGCTTTGGAATCAAGTTCTTTGGAATATCTATAAGTATATTTTTCATATCATCAGTAATAGGATGAGCTGCCTTTTCTTTCTTTCTTTTTTCCAATTCTAAAGGCTTTATATTCTTGTATCCCTTGATATCTAATCGAATATCTTCCCCTCCTTTTTCTATTTTGGAAGCTGTAAAAGAATAGTCTCCTTTTGAATCTTCCGCCTTCATAATAAGTCCTGGCAATCCGCACAACTTCCAAGGTCCATCATTATATGGCAAATCAACAGAATACCAAACATACCAAGTTCTTCCTCTAAAATGAGTGACAGCCTTTTGACAAGAATAACTACAAATCGTAGTATCCCCATCAAGCATTTCCCAACTGAAGTTTGGCATCTCTTCCGTATAATAATATTTTTCTGCATATCCTTCACGAAAAGTAAGCCTATTCATTTCTGGAAGATTCTTGTAAATTCGGTACATTCCCGAATGATCAAACAGAATGCCGTTAACCACTTCTGATTTACCATAATACTGAGAGGATGTTTCACCATGATTCAATATCCATGTACCATGAAATGGCTCTGTTTGCTCTTCACTTGTCCGATACAAGCAGTCATAAGAAACTGACAAGATGGATTTCTCTTGAGAAAAGACATAAACAAAAGAAAAGCAGAAAAAGACAAGTAGTATAGATCTTTTCATATTCATTTGTTTGATAACCGATTTTGACCGAAATGAATTGTATAATTTGATTTGCCATAAACAGCGTCCAAATATTGTTTTAACAATACTATCCATTCTTTACAATTTGCCGTTTCATGATAATAAAGACCACTGACTGAAGGACTTCTACCTTCAATTATATAAGTCACGTCTTCACCAGAAAAGAACAATGTCACCCGATACCAATCATCACGTGTAGAAGAAATAATTTGGACAATCCCATCATAATCTTTATAGGTATCAGTAGAATATGCTGAGATTTCACCTTGGGCACACATCAGGGTTGGACTAACTAAAGAGAACATGCTCAACAGCCCTAAAAAGAGAAAAAGTTTTTTCATTTATACTATCTTTGTGTTTAGCACCACAAAGATAGTATAAATAAATGACCATGCCAAAAGAATACCAATATTATTCCTATTTTGGCCATAATTTCAACTTCAGAAGAAGCAGGTCATAAAAATTGCCGCCCTTAGACGTCTAACGAGTCTTCACATATTTCTTACCGTCTACAATATAAATGCCCTTAGGTAAATCTTCCAAATGCATATTTTGCCCGATATAGCGTCCATCAATTGTAAACACCTTACCATTTCTATAGGTAGACACTATTGGCTTTTTCATTCCCGTCACCGTGTCTTTAGACATCCTTCCAAAGAAAAGTAATCTGAAATTGTCAAATATGCACCAATATTTTGAAGGAGCGGATGAAATGATCAAACCCACTTTCAGAGATGAGCCATTTTCATTAAGAACCGTTGTCACCTTATTCTCATACAGGCCCTTAGCAAAATAATAGCTTGCCGCCTCCATATTGTTTGGTACATAAAGTCCACTCTTCACTTCCTTTTCGCTTCCTCCAAGTTTTTGAGTCTGCGCATCCTTACAAATGTTGCATAAATTCACCTTCTCTGTACCTGCGGACAATTTTGCTGTGATATTATCCGTTCCATTCAGATAAGGCTCATATACCTCAGAATAGTCTCCCGGACGTTGAAAGGCATTGGCACAGAATTGGTATGTTCCTGCCGGCAGGTCAGATACAATCTGGTCGAAATAAGCCCGTTTTTGATAAAACTCGCCACAAGAAAAGCCCAAGGTTGGCGCTGTGGACCATCCATTCACGGCATCCATTCCAGGATTCGCCAACCGATAAGTCAAATCAAAGGGGTGAGAAACATCTGAAGGGGTAGCCCCTTTCAAGAACTCATTCGCCGCTTTATCAACTTCCGCAATCAACTGTTGTGCCTCTTGTGAGGTCGTAAGTTTGTCTGCATCTTGCGAAATCTGTGATATCTGAAGATTCACTTGGGCATCCGTTCCTGCCACATCCTCAACATGGGGAGTCTCGATCAATTGACGAAGAGAAACCAATGCATCCTCCACTTTCTCTTTCAACCCCTTAATCGCATTTTGCTCCATGTAAGGGATCTCATCCTGTGTCAGAATAATCCATCGTTGATTTGTAGAACCATTGGCAATATTAAACGTAGACGCCTTTGTCACTCCATTATCATCAAGTTGCAGACATTGCGGTGTCCAATTACTAGAGGGATGAACAATCCAATAGCCTCGCTTCTGTGTATTCGTTTCTCCCATAACCACATCCACACGACCTTTCATCAACTGAAAACTCTCAGCATTGGAAGGGGCTGCCACAGATGCCGTTTTTATACCATTAGCACCACTTTTCGAATAGCTGACATAACCACCTGTCGCCACATTTTTCAATTGATAATATTGTGTCTGTGGAGAAAAGCTCAGATACCAAGCAGTACTATCATTCTTGACAACATCCTCAGCACTCATTCTCCGCCACATCAAATTTCCAGACGCATCGGGAACAAGATACAAGCCATAAGCGCCATCATTGTCCGATTCGCTCATGAGATAATATTTCTGCCCTTCTTGACAGTTGAAAGAATAATATGGTTGAGCAAAACTTTTTGATGTATGCTGCAAACCATCTTCCCCCAAAGCCTGACAAATCAATCCATTCCCCAAATATAGCGTTTCCTTGCCAGTGTCTTCAAAAGAGCCATTAATGCCATAGGGCCACATGTGCTGGTAATCGCCATTCAGTTGTTCGGTTTCACTATTATCCCAAAAGCGCAGCACTTCTGTCACACGGTCACCCAACCAATAACCTGTGCCATAGCCATCACTGCTTACAGAAGAACGGAGATTATGGCGGCTCCATTCCGTGTCATTCCAAGGAATCACTCCCACGGCATGCAACATTTCATGCATAATGGTTCCAGTTGCTTGATAAGATGAATTAGAGCCAACACTCATATAGCCGCCATAAGAGCATTCTGCTGTGGGTACTCCACTATCATACCCCACACTCAGCGTCAGACCGGAAATGGAAGTTAGATTGTTCCAATAGTTTACCGCAGACTTCACTGCGGATGTGATGCGAGCTACGGCATCAGCGTCCCCACCCTCTCGGATGGTATAGGATACAGAGCCTTGGGGAATAGTGCAAAACTTGATGACATTTCCATAAACCACTTGCCCTTCCTTGTCTATGGCATAGGCTCTCATATAATACATAGTAGCTGGCGTCAGCCCATCAAGCCTATAAATTCTTCCATTGTTCTCAAGATACTGGATCGTATGACTGTCATCAACCGTAGGATCGGATTTCTCCGACCAACAAATGCCTTGTTCTTTTACGCCTGTTCCCTTAATCGCCATGCGTGCAAAGGCCATGGTTGCACCTCGGGCATAGCGTGTGTCCGTCGTAACGACTAATTCTGAATTTTCTCTTGACAAGTTGCCAACCACATTGCCTCGCACATCTATTGATACCGACAATACGAAACAACAAGTCAACAAACACCTGAATAATAAATCTCTCGTTTTCATAAAATATTTAGTTAATGATATTATCCTAAAATGTCATAAATGCAGAAAAGCATATTATTTCTCTGCATTTTACTTTTTCTTCTTTACAAAAGATTCCATCCGACAAGGAATTTGAGACTTCGGTGCAAGTTCTGGAGCATTGGAGTAATCCACTTTTACTTTATTAACCGAATACATGTATTCTAATGGATGCCGCATGTAGTCGTCTATATCCTGCTCCAAATCTTGCGGTTTTACTCTAACCGCATTTTTCAAATCCGCCTTGATTTCTTTCCCTGAACCCTTAGTTATTTTATAAGCTGTAAAGCCGAAATTTTCTTTGTCACATTCACCTTCATAGTATGTTACAGGGCAATTCTTATCAACACCTTTTTATAAGGAAACGAGCCTTAGTTTTATCAAAACGGACAGTAAACCGATACCAATCATCAACTTTTACAATCAGTTTTCCATTCTTATCCCTCTGCTACAATTTGAATATAGCCATCAATATCTCGATACAAAGCCGTAGACGAATACACCACATTATCCTGGTCTACATTTTGAGCAAACATCATGCTTGGGCATGCAAACATCCCAACCAAACCTAATGTAATAATGATTTTTTTCATACGTCATAAATATTAAGCCTCGCAAAATTACTCACAAAGACACAAATATCCAAGAAACCGTAAGAATAATTTCTATTTTTCAATAAATCTATGTAAATTTGCATCGTCTACATCTAAAAAACAACAAAACTATTACATTATGTCAAACAACAAAAGATGTGTTCTGCTTATACTATTTCAGCTTTGCACCCTCATGCTTTGGGCACAAGGACAAATCTATAGCGGCCATGTGACAGACGCTTCAGGAAAAGCTTTGGCCAATGTTTCTGTTTTGTTGTTGAACGAAAAAGGAAACAATATCACCTTTACCCGTACAGACAAATCCGGAAAATTTTCCATCTCCGCTCCTGAAGGAAAAACCGCAAGCAAGATAGGTTTTGTATGCTTAGGATATGCCCGACAAAATATTCCCCTTGCCTCTTTTGCGAAAGGAGACAAAACCATAAAGATGCAAGAAAAAGTGCAAGAGATCAGAGAAGTGGAAGTGCACCCTGACTTGTTTCGCATCAAAGGAGACACTATCGCCTATTCCGTAAGCGGACTTCGGGAAAAGCAAGACCGCACCATCGAGGACGTCATCTCTCGCATTCCCGGCATTAAAGTCAGCACCAATGGCACCATCATGTATCGCAACGCACCCATCAACAAATTCTATGTAGATGGCAAAGACATGGCTGGAGACAGCTATGCGATGGTAAGCAAAAATCTTTCCGCCGACAAGGTAGATAGTGTGGAAGTGCTGCAAAATCACCAACCAATCAATGCTCTTCGAGGCAAAACCTTCAGTGATGCCGCAGCCCTTAATCTTATATTAAAGCCCGGTGCGAAATATCATTGGGCTGGCACGGCTGAAGTCGGCACCGGACTCGCCCTACAAAAGCCTTGGGGATGGAACCATAAAATTCGGTTGGTGAAGATGTATTTCGGCAATAAACTGCAAAGCATCAACATCTACAAACACAACAACATAGGTGAGGACATCATCCAGGAATTAGGTCCCATGGGCTATGATTTCGGAGAGACAAGCAAACTCAGCAACCTTTCCAGCATCGGCACCGGACGGTATGGATTCAACAACACCCATCTGCTTGCCACCAACTGGCACACCACATTCAAGAAACACACAGATCTTCGCTTGCAACTTTCATGGATTTTCGACAAATCCACCACACACAGTTATAGCGAACAGACTTACATTGACATCGACAATGGCGGAAAAATATCCGAAGACCGCAGCTCCAAAAGTTACACCAACGAATGGAAGGCAGAACTGACCTACAACTACAACGGGCCACATTTTTTCCTTTTAAACCAATTGAGAGGAACGCTGAACTATGACCACAGCCATGCTACGACTGCGCTCAATGGAAGGGAAACCTATGAGCGAATGTTGCCCCGCAGAAGGAAAATCTATGATCAACTGAATATCACTCTTGCCGACAGTAAAAAAAGTTCTCAAACAATCACCTCTGAATTCCATCACAGTTATATGCCTGGACAACTGAGACTCTATAATGGTCACGATGAACAGTTGAACCTCAAGTCCACTACTTGGGACAGTTATTATTCTTACAGATATAATTTTGCCAGTAGGTTCAGTGTCTCGACATCTTTGGAATACGACATGGAGCGGAAGACAGAATTCGTTTCTTACAACGACACCATCGGAACGACCCACTACAAGAAAGATATGTTCACAGTTGACCCCACCCTCAACTATTTCTTCCACAATTTCAACGCCAGCATCATCTACAAACTCTCATGGCTGTCCCGCTCCCTAACCACCGACAAAGACCGCCGATGGATTTCACAGCCCACCATGAGAATCAGTTGGTTTAACAATCCATGGACTCTTCTTGCCAGTTATCAACACACATTCACTCCAAGCGGCTTTGAAGAAACCGACCCTTTGCGAGTCTATACATCCTACAACTACGCCACCTCAGGCACTGGCAAGAACAATCATTCCTCAGGAGACAATGCCGGTTTTCGTATCAACTATCAACAGCCAGGCTACGGATGGAACGGAAGCTTGAGCTATAACTTCACGTCAAGCAAATACAGTACACTTTATGAAAGTGCCCTGAATGGCGGCGTGTACATTCGGGAAAGTGTAAACGAGAAGAACAGCAGCCAGGACAACAATGTGCAAACATCTATCGGTCATCGGTTCCGCCGTATGCGCACCGACCTTGGACTCACCTTCAACTATGGATGGCGCAACTATCAGATTCTTTACGACAAGGTGAAAAGCGACAGCAAGGGACAGAATTTCTCCATGATGTTTCATCTTGACATGCGCCCTCTGCGCATTTTCAATTTCGAAGAGAATTCCACCTTCTACCTAAGCCGCCAAACATCCACAGCCAGAACTACCCTCTACCGGAATTTCAGCCATAAACTCAATCTTTTCCTTACTCCCGGAAATTTCGTGTTCACCATGAAAAATGAGTGCAGACACTCTGCAGACGGATCTGAGAAGTTCAGTTTTTTCTCAGACCTCTCTGCCTCTTTCAAGACGAAGAGATATGAAATGAAAATCATTTGCAACAATCTGTGGGGCACCAACAAACGGGAGTATAAATCCATCACCGACCTTGGCACCAGCTATGCCGTCACAGAGATGCGACCAAGAGAAATGGTGGCAAGCATTACGTTTGATTTATAAAAGCGCAAAACAAGCCCCATGAGATTCACATCTCATGGGCTCTGGATTAAATGCAATATAAATATAAAGAATCTACAGAGAGAGATATTAATAATACTTCGTCGAAGTGAGACTTCCCGACATGTCGCCGACAACAAGCGAGGCAGGATTCTTTGTCTTGAGGTCAAGCTTGCCTGTCTGCTTGCGTGAGCAATATTTAAAGGTGGCGGTCTTCTCTCCACTGAACGAGTTCCACTTCAAAGTCAAGTCCACCGTCTTTCCCTCCGTGTCGGGCAACGATGTGATGCGGAAAGCCACAAGTCCGTCGGCAGCATAGTTGGAGGCATCACCATTGGCATCATGATAGAGAGTCAACTCATAGGGTTTGTCGGGATTGGTTGCCACGAGGTTGATGAGATGGGTTTTCATACCGCCCCAGTTGGTGCGGAAGCGCAGTGTCAGATAGCCATCTTCGGCTATTGTCACCCAGTCTTTCACAATCTCCACCGGATCTGTTCCATAGGTCTTGGCATTGTCGTCGCCGAGGTTGGCAGCCAAGTCCTTGGTACGAATGCTGTCGAGACGTCCCACAAAGGCCGTCTTATCGTAGCCTTCAGTCTTGTCGTTGACCTCATTGAGGACAGCGAGTGCCCGCACTTCTTTTGTGCCGAAAGGTGACTTCGCCAGATTGGAAGGGAACACCGTGGTCTTGTCATCGAGTTGGAGATAGACTGACGTATTGTCCGCATTGGGCTTCACGGTCACCAAAGCGTTATAGGGCACCTCATTTGGACAAATCACATAATTGCGACTGTCATCATCGTCACACGACGAGATGCTCAAGGTCACCAACAGACCGAGCAATAAATAAAGGATATTCTTACTTTTCATTTTGTCTATAGTTTTTCTGTTATCTATAGACAAAATGAAAACCCGCGCAAAATCTTGCATGGGTTTTCATTTTTTAACGTACCTTAGTAGGGTGTATCTTGGCTTCTATACAAAGCACATAATCAAGATTTGAGCAATCACCACACGGATGAACATGCCGAGGGGATAGACGGAGGCATAGCTCACCGAAGCATGCTCGCTTTTGAGCGTATCGTTGGCATAGCCCAACGCCATCGGATTGGCCATGGAACCACAGAGAATGCCACAGATGGTGCCGAAGTCATACTTCTTGGTTTTCAAGGCTATCACCCCCACGATGAGCACAGGAACAACGGTAAGGATGAAGCCCAATCCTACCCACAGAAGTCCTTCTGGGCGTACCACTGTTTCAAAAAACTGTCCGCCGGCATCCAAACCGAGACAAGCAAGATAGAGTGCGAGTCCAAGTTTGCGCAACATCAGCGATGCGCTGCGGGTGGTATAGGAGATGAAGTGGGTGCGCGGTCCCAATGAACCGATAAGGATGCCGACAATAATCGGACCACCCGCCATACCCAAGCGCACAGGAGCACTCATGCCCGGCAGGTTGATGGGGATGGTGCCGAGCGCCAGACCAAGCATCACACCAAAGAAGATAGCGCCAAGGTTAGGTTCGTTGAGGGTCTGCACAGCGTTGCCCAAGAAGGTTTCCACATGGTTGATGGCTTCCGGAGCACCCACCACCGTCACACGGTCTCCATACTGCAGACGCAGGTCGTCGGTGGCAAGTAATTTCACATCTCCACGAATGACACGGCTCACGTTCACGCCATAGGTATCTCGTAAACGAAGACTGCCCAGCACCTTACCGTTAAGCACAGCACGAGTGATGACAATCACACGGCTTTCCACGTGTGAGTCGATGGCGTTCCAGTCTATTTTCTCCTTGTTCCAGTCTTTGTGCACCCGTTCACCGAAAAAAAGTTCCATAGCGCCCACCTCGTCACGAGTCATCACCACCAGCACATTGTCGTTGATGTGCAGTTGGGTGGAAGCCAACGGTACAATCACTTCCTCGCCACGCCAAATGCGGGACACGATGAACTTCAGATGGGTCATGTCGGAGAGTTGCTGCAGGGTCTTGCCTGCAAGGGCAGGATTGATCACGGCAAACTGGGCAATATAGGTGTTGTCATCATCGGAACTTGACTTTGGAACCATGTCCGATGCCTTGACAAAAAGTTTCTTGATAAGCATCATGGCGAGAATCACGCCAACCACACCGAGTGGATAGGTTACGGCACAGCCAAGGGCTGCGCCTCCACTGGGTTGTCCTGCCTGTTGCAGGGCTTGCTGGGCGGCGCCCAAAGCCGGTGTATTGGTTGTGGCTCCACAGAGCACGCCCACCATATCGGGCAGCGACACGGGAGTGACATAGCACAATCCCACGGCCATGGCGGTACCCAACAGGACAACGGCAAAACTCCACAGGTTGAGTGCTACACCCTCATGGCGCATCAAGCCAAAAAAGTTGGGCCCCACATACAGACCAAGGGTGTAGACAAAGATTGTCAAACCGAAAGTCTCGGCAAAGTCGAGCATGCTGTGGTCTATGTTGAAGCCGAAATGTCCAGCGATAATGCCAAAGAAAAACACGAAAGCGATGCCAAGGGAAATGCCCTTGACATGTATCTTGCCCAACACAAGGCCACAAGTGATAATCAGCGATAGAACTACAGTAGCTTGAAGAGCTGAATGTATGTCAAATAGTCCGTTAAACCAGTCCATTATAAATTGTTATGGTGTCGTTTTCGTGTGCAAAAGTACAAAACAATCTTCAATTAACGCATGAATATGCAATAAATATTTAACGCTCCACTGCCACCAACCATCTGTTGAGACAAAAAGAAAGCCGCCCTTATTCGGTGGCAGCTTTCTTTATTTTGAGGTCGTAGAGGTCGTTTCGGCGGTCTCGGAGATTGCGAACGGAACCATAAGTATGAAGTTCGTTAAGCAGATTGAGATCCACATCCGAAACGAGAATCATTTCCGTGTTGGGTGTTGCCTCCGAGCGTTTGCCGTCGTTAGGGAAGGCAAAATCGCAAGGGGTGAACACCGCCGACTGAGCATACTGGATATCCATGTTGTGCACACGGGGAAGATTACCCACACTGCCGGCGATTGCCACATAGCATTCATTCTCGATAGCACGGGCTTGGGCACACACACGCACACGGGAATAGGCATTCTGGGTATCGGTCATAAACGGCACAAAGAGTATCTGCATGCCGTCGGCAGCCATCAGTCGAGAGAGTTCGGGGAATTCCACGTCATAGCAAATGACAATGCCAATCTTTCCACAGTCGGTATCAAAGGTCTGTACATGGTTACCGCCACTCAGTCCCCAGCATTTCTGTTCATCGGGGGTGACATGGATTTTCTCATACATGTCTATCGAACCGTCACGGCGACAGAGAAAGCCCACATTGTAGAGGGCACCGTCTTCCTTGACATAGGGCATGCTGCCGGTGATGATGTTGATGTTGTAGCTGATGGCAAGCTCACGGAAGCGGTCACGTATTTCCTCGGTATATTGCGCCATGGCACGGATGGACTGCGCCTCGCCCATGTCGTTGAACTTCGCCATCAACGGAGCGTTGAAGTATTCGGGGAAGAGGATGAAGTCGCTCTTGTAGTCGGACACGGAATCCACGAAGAACTCCACCTGCTCAAACAGATCGTCAACTGAATGGTAGGGACGCATCTGCCACTGCACGAGTCCGATGCGCACGGTCGGTTTCTTGTCCACATAGGAATCCGTAGGTGGCTGATAATAGATATTGTCCCACTGGAGCAGTGTGGCGCAGTGCTTCGACTCTTCATCGTTGGGCAGATAGTTGCGGATGACACGGCGTACATGGAAATCGTTGCTCAACTGGAAGGTGAGCACTGGGTCATAGATTTCACGCGAACGCACCTTGTCTATATACTCCTTGGGACGCATGGTGTCGGCATACTTATGATAGTTGGGGATGCGCCCGCCGAACATGATGGCTTTGAGGTTGAGTTTCTCGCAGAGTTCCTTGCGATATTCATACATACGGCGTGCCAAACGGAGTCCGCGGTAGTCGGGATGGATGAACACCTCGATGCCATAGAGGATATTGCCGTTGGGGTTGTGGGTGTTGAAAGTTTCGTTGCCTGTCACCTGAGCATAGGTATGGTCACCCTTCACCATGTCGTAGTCGACGATGATGGAAAGAGCGCATCCGACAATCTTGTCGTCCACGATGATGACCACTTGTCCTTCAGGGAAAATGGTGATAAGCTTCTTTATCTGTGCCTTGGTCCAGAACACGTCCGAATCGGCATAGATGCGTTTAAACGACTTGTTGAGCTGATCGTAGTCTTCCATTTGAAGATTACGCAGGCTGACCTTGTTAATCTTGTGTGTAGGTTCCATAATTATCTCTTTGCTTCGGGGTGCAAAGGTAGTGCAAGTCGAAGACAATGCAAAATAAAATCTCATTTTATTTTCATTGTTGAGACGCCGCCTATCCTATTTAAAGGTCGTGCAGGTCGAAGACAAAACAAAAAGAAAAAATACAAAAAAACAGCGACATGTTGAAGCGCCCTTCAAATGCCACTGCCGTGTTAAACCAATTACCTATTTAAAACTTTCGCTATTATATAAAACTTTATGCATTTTTCTGTTGCAAAAGTACAAGTAAACAGCTTGCTACGTGGGGTAATTATTATGCCAAAAGGGGTAAATATGAACATCTTTTCCATATTTACCCCTTTGTTGAACTATAATTCCCCTACAAGGGTGTCTTTTACTTCATATTCACCTCAATGGTCTGCAAGTCTTGCTGACGACTTGACGAGCCGACCATCAACAGATATTTGCCGGGAACCACACGCATGGTGTTGGTCTGGGCATCCCAAGTCTCGAAGTCCTCACGGTTCATCTTGATGACTGCCGTCTGAGTGTCGCCCTGTTTCACAGCCACACGCTGATAGCCACGGAGTGTCTTGATGGGACCTTGCTTGTCGTCGACACGCTTCAGATAGAGCTGCACCACTTCTGTTCCATCCTTCTTGCCTGTGTTCTTCACGGCGACAGTCACAGTCTGCGACTTCTTGTCAAACTTCGGTTTTCCAAAGGCGAAAGTAGTATAACTCAAACCATAACCGAATGGATAGAGCGGTTCTCCACGGAAGTAACGATAGGTGCGGCCTTCCATGTGATAATCCTCATAGTCGGGAAGTTGGTTTACATTCTTATAGAAGGTCAGCGGAAGTTTGCCGCTTGGGTTCACATCGCCGAACAGAATTTCCGCCACGGCCTGTCCGCCACGCTCGCCACCATACCAAGCCTGCAGTACAGCGTCACAGTTGGCATCCTCAGGCACCAGCGCCATGGCACTGCCCGAGCAGTTGACATAGACAATCTTCTTGCCGGCAGCACGCAAAGCGGCAATGGCACGACGCTGCGCCTCCGGCAATTCGATGTCAGTACGGTCGCCGCCCTTGAAGCCGGGTTCCTTGACGCTCATTTCCTCACCTTCAAGACGGGGAGAGATGCCACCTACGAAGACCACGACATCGGCATCGCCGACATTCTTCACAAACTCGTTGACCGGCATATTGGACAGCGCACCGAGGTCGAACTGCAACACCGCCATCGCCACCTGCTGCACATAGTCGATTTGGATGTGATAGTCCTTGCCTGCCTCAACATTGAGTTCCTTGTCAAAGACGCTCACCTTCTCGCGCCACTTCCAACTCTCCACGATGGTGTCGCCATTGACGATGAGGCGTGCCAAATCGTCGTTGGCCAGACGAAGACGCAAAGACTCAGTGCGGGTCGGACGGAACGTTCCCTCCAAACGGGCAGAGAAATGCTCGAGGTTGACACCGGGGGCAAACACGGTGGCACCGCCATTGCTCAGATTCACAGGTTCGGAAAGACGCTGTGTGGTGACAGGCTCACCTTCCATCTTCTCATTATTCCAATAGGTGACCGTGAGGCCGGGTTTGCCGTCAAGTGCCACCAGTTCGTTGTAACGACTGGAGAATTCCTCATTGCGGGTCACGCCGCAGCCGCCCACATAGCGGGCACTGGGAGCAAGGGCCTTTATACCTTTTAATATAGTGATGGTTTCCGTGGGATAACCATTATAGTTGCCCCACATCATGGTGGAGTCTGCGGCATTGGGGCCTACCACCACGATTTGCTGCCCCTGCTTGGCAAGAGGCAGGATGCCGTCGTTCTTGAGCAACACCATCGACTCACGAGCCATGTCGAGTGCCAACTGCTTGTGAGGCTGCGAGGCGATGACGCTCTCCGGAATCTGTTCCCATTTGTTCACCGACTCGTCGTCGAAGTCACCCAATTCGAAGCGGGCTTTCAGCAAACGTTTCACACTGGTGTTGATTTGTTCCTCGGTGATTTGTCCAGCCTTCACAGCATCGGGCAGTGCGGCATAGTTGCCGCCACATTCCACATCTGTACCCGCAAGAACGGCCTTGGCGGACGATTCACCCGCATCCTTGGCAAAGTTGTGACGACCTGGACGGAAGAAGTCGCCGATGGCGCCACAGTCACTCACCACCAGTCCCTTGAACCCCCACTCGTTGCGCAGAATCTGCTGCAGATAACGGGTGTTGGCACAACAGGGTTGTCCGTCTATCGCCTGATAGGCGCACATCACTTCAGCCACATGACCTTGCTGCACAAGTGATTTGAAAGCCGGCAGGTAGGTTTCCCACAAGTCGCGTTCCGGCAGATTCTCTATATTGAAGCTATGCCTGTTCCATTCCGGACCACTGTGCACGGCAAAGTGTTTGGCACACGCCAAGAGCTTGCGGTATTTGTAGTTTTCCGGGCCTTGCAGACCGCGCACCACGGCAAGTCCCATACGGGTGGTCAGATAAGGATCCTCGCCATAGGTTTCCTGTCCTCTGCCCCATCTGGGGTCGCGGAAGATGTTGATGTTCGGTGTCCAGATAGACAGTCCCTGATATTTTTTGATGGTTCCTTCATGGCGTGCGATATTGTTTTTCGCACGAGCCTCATCACTCACTGCGGTATAAATGCGCTCCAACAGAGCGTCGTCAAACGAAGACGCCATACCTGTCGTGTTGGGGAAGACGGTGGCAAAGCCATTGCGGGCCACGCCGTGCAGCGCCTCGCTCCACCACTCAAACTGTGGTATGCCCAACCGCTTGATGGCGGGAGAACCATTGCGCATGATAGCCGCCTTCTCTTTTAGGGTGAGACGTGAGCACAAATCGGCAGCTCTTTCCTCCGCTGACAATTTGGGATTCTGGTAGGGCAACATCTGGGCAGCGCTGCCCAAGGTCACCGCCACGGAAACACAAAATGTGATAATACGTTTGTTCATGTATAAATATAAGTTATTGATTTATGGTGCAAAGATAATGCATAAACAATCCACATGGGTGGCAATATTGATGAAAAAGCATACATTTCCATCCATTTTCCTCCTTTTCCGTAATATTTTCCCCCTGTCTCTTATACTTAATCCATATCTTTGCCCACGAAAAATTTACCGCAAACCAATCGATTTGAATCTTAATAATATGACGACAGACAATCATCAGGTCATCACCGCATACTATACCCGACAGCGTGCCACCCTGCTGGAGTGGGCGACGAGAAGAGGAATGAATGCCGACGAGGCACAGGATTTGGTGCAAGACGTTTTCATGCGACTGCTCCGCTCGGACAAGATGATAACCCCCATCACCCTGCCCGCCCTCGCCTACCAGACATTCTCCCATCTGCTCCTCGACCGTTGGCGCCACCGCAAGTGCATCGAACGCTATGAACACTATATCATGGGGCAGCCGAAGAGCGAGGACGGTCTGTCAATTATCTCCGCCCACGAGACCAACATGCTGCTGGAAAGAGGCATGGCACGACTTGACGAGAAATGTTGCCGCATCCTCCGCATGAACCTCATGGACGGGAAAAAGGTGAGCGAGATTGCCCAGGATTTGGATCTCAAATACAAGACGGTGGAGAACAAACTCTATTTCGCCCGCAAGGAAATCAGACAATATATGCGTCATAGGCATCAACGCTAACAATTGACCTACCAAAAGAAAATCTCCTCCCTCCTCTTCGCTGTTTGACGAAGAAGAGGGAGGAGATTTTCTTTTGGTGCCTTCATATCATATTACTCCCGACCTGTTCCCCCACAGTGGCTGCAGGCATAATGATAGTGGTCGGTCACCGAGGGACAATACGGACAATTGGAGCCACCGCTGTTGTGGTATGGCTGACGCCATCCATGGGTGGAGGCTGCGGCATAGGTGCTGGCTGTCGACTCATATTTCCTGCCATGACATTTTGAGCAAGTGCCCGATGAATGGCTGCTTGAAGAGCGACGGCTGCCCGACGAGTTGTCGTCTGAGGAAGAAGATGTGCCGCCAGGAGGGGTGATGGAGAATTTGTCATCCCGTCCGTTATAGCCTGCAGTGTTTCTAATCTCCGTTCCATCAGGAGTGAGAAGAGAGGTGCTGGCAATCACGTAGCCTGGATAGGGTGACAGATTGGGATTGGTACACATACACCTGCCTGTGCCTTTACAGAGATTACATTGACCTGTGGAATGGCATAATCCACAGGGAATATACCTGCCGTAGCCAGAAGTGACAATGCCACCCTGTCCACCACAGATGCCGCATCTTCCACTGCCATAACAACCGCCACAGCGCTGGGAACCGGCACAATTGGGGCAAGGGCGGTATCTTTCGCGCAGGATACCGCCATTGGCATATTTCTTCACGATGACAAAATTTGAGCCAAGACTTTCACGCCATGTATTGACAATGGGGTTGTTTCCGTTCGTACGGGACACGGTGCTCTGCGTATGGGTTGCCGTCATGGTGGAAGAAGGTCTGACAACCGATTGGGTGCTCGCAACGGTCGACGGCTTTTGACTTTGTCGTTGAGTCTGGGCCGTTTGCTGCCGTTGTTCTTTTTGCAATCTCAGTTGTTCTTCCCTACGACGTTGCTGCTCTTGCTGGCGTACTTGCTGTTCCGCCCTGCGTTTGGCTGCCTCTGCCTTGGCTATCGCCGTTTCCTCGTTTGCGATACTCCGTTGCAAGGCTGTCGCCTCCGAAGACAACGGCATACTGGCGTATTTCCTGTATTCGTTGAAGTAACGACGAGCCTGCCTCACGTCCTTCTTTCCCTTCATGTAGTTTTCCGAGAGACGCAGGCAAGACATCCAATAGCCCTCGCTCCGCTTGTCCTTCACCTTGTCTACTGCCTTGGCATACCATGTCGCTGCGGCATCATCGTCATGTGATGCAGAAGAAGGTTGGCTATAACAGTCACCCAATGGATAATAGGCTCGGGACTCTCCTCCGTATGCTGCGGAAGAGAGATAGGCCATCGCCTGGGAATATTTCTTCTTACGCCAAAGTGCCTCGCCCACTTGATAGGCGGTGACCGAGCTTTTGGTCAGCACGGAGTCGCCCAACGAAGAAACAAGTCCATAGTCGAAAGGCTCCACCTTGACGGGTTTTCTCTTGACCACCTCCCCCGGATGGGGAATCAACAATTTCCTGCCCACATAGCATACGGCACTTGACGGATTCGAGGCTTTCAGTTCGTCCGTCGTGATTCCGTATTTCTGCGCTATCGACGCAAAGTCCTCTCCTCGCTGCACAATATGCTCACATTGTTGTGCCGACAGGTGGAGGGAAAACAATACTGCCGAAATGACGGCTATGAGATATTTCTTCATCCTCATCAATATTTGATCACAAGATAGTTGGAAACGCTCCAAAAGCGGGCGGCATCGGTCACGGTCAGCGTACTTGTGTCGTCGCTGTTCTCCGTAATCTTGTAGGAGCCTGAAGGAACTTGCGACAGGATAGTGAACTTCTTTGCCGGTATCTTGAACGACTTCACATTGCGTATGTCGATTTTCTTGAAGGCGGAGGCATCGACTTTAGACATGTCGAGCTTGCTCTTCTTGAACAAAGAGCCGCCGGACAAGACACCGCTTTTCTTCAGTTCTTTCTTCGAGCCGATAAGCACATACGCCTCATTGAGCATGTTACTCTGCGTCTCAAGCACCTTCTCCTGTTCGGCTTTCTCTTCCTTCAACTGCGCCACATTTGTGTTGAGTTTGTCTACATGCGACTTCAGGGTGACGATATCAAACTTGCGCTTCTCCAGTTCTTCTGTGAGCTCCACAATGGCGCGGTCTTTCTCCTCAAGTTGCGCCTTGAGCGACTTGATGGTCTGCAGCATCTTCTGCGACTTGGCGTCTCCACCCTTCAGTTTCTCCTCCAACAGGGCGATACGCTCTTTCTGCCGAGCCAAGATCATCTTGTAGGCTTCCAGGTTCTGCCGAATCTGTTCTTTTTTAGACAGCGGGCTCTCACCTGTAGTGCGCAAGAGGCCTCCCTCGACATTCACGATACTGTCCATACTTGTATTCACGGCGTCGAGGAAAAGATCCATCTCGTCCATCTGCGCCATGTTGGCGTTTACCACATTTCTCAAAGAATCGGCCTCGGGATTTCCCTTGTCTGTTTTTCCACCGCACGACACGAGGCAGACAACGGCCATGGAGAAAAGAAATGAATTGAAGAATTGTTTCATAAGATTGTCGTTTTTGAGATTAATACAATATTTCTGTTGGTTAGAACCGGGACAAAGGTAGTGTTTTCTTTTGAATGGCACAAGACCTACCGATAAAAATCGCTTTTATAAAAAGCATACCGGATTGCAAAGTCGACATGTCTTTTTGCCCTCAAAGAAAACTTTTATTTACAAATAAGCGGAAGAAAACTTGCTTTGTAATAAGTTTTGAATTATCTTTGTGCTAAAATCATAGACAAGAAACGAGCTTTTGTTAAGCTAACAACCCTTTATAAACCAAATTATCAATCTTTTAAACTCTCAACATGAAATGTAAACAGATGGGACGATGCAATGGTGGCATCACACGCATTGTATCGACATTGGCACTTGCCACAGGACTGTTTTCGCCTCTTCCGATTGCCATCCACGCAAGCGGAAGTCAAGTAGCGAATCTGCGTGTTCAACAGGACAACGTGACCACAGGCCGGGTTGTCGACGAGAACGGGGAACCACTCATCGGCGTCACCGTGCGCACCGTCAAAGGCGACGTGGGCACCGTGACCGACATCGACGGCAACTACTCGCTGCGAGTGCCTAAAGGAACACAGTTGAAAATCTCCTACACAGGTTACAAAGACCAGATTATTCCCTGTGGCGGCACCGCCCAGATGAAGCCCGACGAACTGAACCTCAACGAGGTGGTCGTGGTGGGCTACGGTGTGCAGCGCAAGAGTGATGTGACAGGTGCCCTCATCCGGGTGGGCAACAAAGAGATGAACGAACGACCTGTGAGCAATGCGCTCGAGGCTATGCAGGGCAAGGCTGCCGGTGTGGATATCACCAGCAACGAACGGCCGGGTGAAATCGGCAACATCACGGTGCGTGGCGTGCGTTCTATCAATGCCCAGAATTCTCCGCTCTACGTGGTGGACGGTATTCCATTGATGTCGGAAAGCGGCATCGAGACTATCAACCCTCGCGACATCGAGAGCATCGACATCCTCAAGGATGCCTCCGCCACCGCCATCTATGGTAGCCGAGGCGCCAACGGCGTGGTGCTCGTCACCACCAAGCAGGGACAAGCCGGCAAGACCAAGGTCAGCTACAACGGCACCGTCACCTTCGAGACACTGGAGGACTACTCACGGCAGATGAACTCCGCCGAGTATATCGAGTGGCGCCGTTGGGCTTATTATTATATGAATCCCGACCGCTATCCACGCGCCGACCAACCGACCATCGAGAACGACCGCGAAATCTTCAAAGCGGAAGCCGACCCTACCGCATGGAACAATATCATGCGAGGATGGGAAGGAGGCTCTTGGGACGGTTCCAAAGTGCCCACTTTCGACTGGCAGGGACTGGTCAAGCAGACAGGTGTAACCCATGAGCACACGCTCAGCGTGAGCGGTGGAAGCGAGAAGATGAAGAGCTATCTGTCGTTCGGCTATCTCGACAACAAGGGCACCATCAAGGGACAAAGCTACCGTCGCTATTCATCCAAGATCAGCGTGGACGCCAAGCCGACGAAATGGTTCAACCTGGGTGCCAACATCAATGGTTCTTTCGGTGTGCAGCAATATGGCTCCACCGCCAGTTCGCAAGGTTCTCTGCTCAAGGGACTGCCCTCCAACCTCTACTATGCAGCCACCAGCGAGTTCCCCTATGCCCAGCCTTATGACGAAGACGGCAACCGCATCACCAACCCTGGAGGCGACGACATGGTGAAGAACATCGCCGACGAATGGGAACACAGCACCAACGAGCGCCGCATGTTCCGCGTCATCGCCAGCCTCTACGCACAGTTGGATCTCGGCGAAATCTACAAGCCGCTGAAGGGATTGCGCTATCGTCTCAACTTCGGTCCCGACTTCCGCTATCGTCGCAACGGAACCTTCCGTGACAAGGAGTCGACCAGCAGCCAGGGACAGAACCACGCCTCCAACGCCAACAACTCCAACGTTTCGTGGACCTTGGACAACCTTATTTATTATAACCGTGAATTTGGGCAGCACTCCCTGGGTCTGACCCTCTTGGAGAGTGCCACCAAATATCGCAAGGAGAACGCCAGCCTCGCTGCCAACGGCATTCCTTACGAGCCTTCCATGTGGAACGCCCTGGATAAGTCGCAGATTTCACAACTCGCCGATTGGAGCACCGACCTCGTGGAACGCCAGCTGCTCTCCTACATGGTGAGACTGAACTATGGCTTCGCCGACAAATACCTGCTCACCGTGAGCGGACGCTGGGACGGTGCCTCACAGCTCGCCGAAGGCCACAAGTGGGCATTCTTCCCAAGTGCCGCCTTGGGTTGGAACATCAACCAGGAAGACTTCCTCAAAGACGTGAACTGGATCAGCCAGTTGAAGTTGCGCCTCGGTGTGGGTGTGACGGGCAACTCCGCCATCGACCCTTATCAGACCAAAGGTGGCGTGGCATCGCTCTTCTATCCCTTCGGAAGCAGTCTACAACCGGGCTACGCTCCCTCCGAACCTATCGTGGCAGACGGAAACCTGCCTATGGCCAACACCGAACTGACTTGGGAAAAGACCACCCAATGGAACATCGGTATCGACTTCAGCTTCCTCAAGGGACGCATCGGCGGTGTCATTGACCTCTACCGCTCGAAGACCAAAGACCTGCTCATGCAGATGAGCATCCCGTCCATCAACGGTTACAAGAACACCTGGGCCAACATCGGCGAGACCTCCAACAAGGGTGTCGACATCACGCTCAACACGGTGAACATCGTCAACAGCGACTTCAAATGGACCACTTCTCTGAATGTGTCTTATCAGAAAGACAAGATTGACAAGCTCGCCAACGGTAAGGAGGACGATATCAACAACAACCTCTTCATCGGACAAGCCATCAACTCTCTCTATGACTATCAGTTCGGTGGCATCTGGCAACCGGAAGATGCGGAAATCATGGCCAAGTTCAACGAAAACGGCAACAAGTTCTCTGCCGGTATGGTGCGACCCGTGGACCAGAACAAAGACAACCGCATCGACCCGAACAACGACCGCGTGGTCATCGGCAACACCAATCCACATTGGATTGTCGGCATGACCAACACATTTACCTTCAAGGGCTTCGACCTGAACTTCATGCTCTACGGACGCTTCGGCTACAAGGTGAGCACCGGCGGTGAATGGCAGGGCGGACGCTATATGCAGCGCGCCATCAACTACTACAACGAGAACAACCACAACTCGGAATACCAGAAGCCTATCTACAACATCGGCGGTGGTGACAGCTACTACAAGATTGTGGGCTACAAGAACGGAGGTTTCCTCAAGGTGCGCAATATATCTCTCGGCTACACCTTCCCCAAGAAGATGCTCAGTTCGCTCGGCGTGAGCAACCTTCGGGTATATGTACAGGCCAAGAACCCGTTCCGCATCTACTCCGCTGTGAAATTCCTCGAACTCGACGCCACACAGGCCTATACCTCCAATTGGAACAGAGGATGGACCATCGGCTTGAATCTTGACTTCTAAATCTAAAAAAGAAAGGACACAACAATGAAACAAAATTATATATTAAGCGCACTGTTGCTGGGTTCGTTGTCGCTGACCACCGTGTCGTGCAGCGACTTTCTAAAAGAAGAACTCACCACCAAGCGCAATACGGAATATCTGAAATCGGAAGAGGGCGTGGCCGACTTGTCTGTGGCGCTCTATGAGAACCTCCGTTTCCACTTCGCCAGAGAGAACTCTGTGGCGTTCACCCAAAACGGTGTCGACGAGTTCACCGTGGGCGGCGACGGATCCAACGCCTCGTGGAACAGCTACGACGGCAACTATGGACCTGCCGTGACGGGCAACTCCACCAAGCAGGAGGACCTTTGGGACGAGATGTATGTGGGCATCAGCAATGCCAACCTGCTCATCCAGAACGTCGCACAAGGCGGCTTCACCAGCACCGCCACCATGGAGCATCTCGGCGAAGCCTACTTCCTCCGCGGTTTCAACTACTACACGCTCGTGGCGCAATTCGGTGGCGTGCCTCTCAAGCTGACGCCCAGTTCGTCGCCGGAACGTGAATTCGCCCGGGCTTCGGCGGAAGACTGCTACAAGCAAATCGTCGACGACCTGAAGCGCGCCTACGGACTGCTGCCGGCAAAGGCCTCCAAGACAGGACAAATCACCAAGGACGCCGCCGCCCATTTCCTCGCCAAGACCTTGCTGTCGAGAGTCAGCGAGCGCAACGACGACTGGAACGCCAGCTACAAGCAGCAAGACCTGACCGATTGTCTCCAGTATGCACAAGAGGTCATCAGCCACCGCAACCTCGCTCCCGACTATGCCGACTTGTGGAACTATACCGGTCCCGACGGAGCCAACGAGAAACTGGACGAAATCATCCTCTCCGCCCAGTTCAACGCAGACAAATCGGGCAACACCGGCAACAGCTACAACCAGACCCATCTCTACTACATCTCCATCTACAAGGATCTGCCCTATATGAAGCGCGACATCCCCGGAGAGCGTGAGTATCAGCGTCTGCGCACCACCTATTACACCTATGATGTGTTTGACAAGGTGAACGACTCCCGCTTCTGGAAGAGCTTCAAGACCAAGGCTGCGGTCAACAATCCGAAGAGCTCCACCTATTATAAGAATGGCGACCTCGGCGTGATGTATATCATCAACAAGCCGGGAGACACGCGCTATGCCAAGGTGAGAATGAACGACGAAGTGGTCTACAGCAAGACCGGCAAGACCATCCCTACCGTGTTCGTGGCCTATCCCGCCGACCAAAACCAAAGTGGCGACAATGCCCTGCTCTCGTTCACCCAATTCTATCCGTCACTAAGCAAGTTCATCGACGGCTATCGTGAGAGTGTCACCGACCGTGTGGGCACCCGCGACGGCATCATCGCCCGTCTCGGCGAGACCTATCTCATCGCCGCTGAAGCCTTGGTGCGCCAGGGCAAATACCAGGACGCACTCGGCTACATCAATACTTTACGTGACCGCGCCACCTACAAGCAAGGTGAAGACCGTGAACATCATGTGGATGGTGGTGCCGCCTACAAGGCGGGGGCCCCGGGCTACAACGACAACGGAGAGAACACCTACATGGCGGAATGCTCCTACTATGAGTCGAACGGCATCGCCGAGACCACGGCACCCACAAGTCTGAAGATTACAGACATACGTAACTTGCCGGCAGAAGACGAGGCCATCATCAGAAAGTTGGGCTACACCAGCGACTACGACCGCATGCTCTGTCTTGTACTCGACGAGCGCACACGTGAGCTTTGTGGAGAGTTCCAGCGTTGGCAAGACTTGGCACGTACCAAGACACTTGTGGCACGCACCATGGCCTACAACTCGATTGCCGCCGCCAACATCAAGGACTACATGGTGCTCCGCCCCATTCCACAGTCCTATCTTGACGGTATCCAGAAGAATGGCCATGCTCTCTCCGCAGAGGAGAAACAAGCACAACAGAATCCAGGTTGGTAACCAGCCTTCCGACCTCTAAACAATGAAGCGTTGTCTCGCAGACAGATTCCTGCGAAGCAACGCTTCTTTGTTTTTCCCTCTTCTGATATTTGCCACCGTTTATCGATTCACCAGCAACTCTGCGCACGTTTATTACGTCCCTTTCACGCGCGCACGCGCGTATGAAAGATTTTTGAGAAAAATCATACATTCCTACACGGAGGACGCTTTAACTTGTTGGTTTTCAGATAGAACAATTCGTGTATGCACCTACATTCATCATACATTTATCATACATTATCCTACATTGAAATTTTTCGTTCCCGCGCTACTTTGTAAACAAAATTCAGATTTCAAGATTGTCTACTCGCCCTCTTGCAATTTGTTAGTGTGCCATTAGCAGGTCGTTAGTGTGCCACTAACAGAATTTTCACCGCGGTGAAAAATTAATTAGTCCGCCAGTTCTCCAACAGTAGGTTTCCTTGTAGTCTGTAGAGAACTGGACAACAGAAAAGCGTCCATAACATTTGTAAGATAAAATCAGAATATCAAGAATTATTCCTCATACATAATCTATTGATTTTTTCACAGTCGTATTATCAGCCAATTTGCTTATTTCCACTCAAATTATACTGTCTGAGAAAAATTGTCCCGGACACGAGACGGCTGTGATGCCGAATCTGTCCGGGACGCTCTCTTTCTACAATTATATCAAAATGGGTCAGTTTAAATAGATGGATACTATTTCTGATAGGCATCCTCATGAACGCCGGCCACAGCCCTGCCGCTCGGGTCGTTCATGTTTTTGAAAGCCTCATCCCATGCCAAAGCCTCAGCTGTGGAACAAGCCACGCTCGGAACACTCGGCACGGAGAGAGCGGCACTGTCGCTGGGGAAATGCTCGGCGAAGATGGAACGGTAGTAGTATTCTTCCTTGTTGCGAGGCGGATTGATGGGGAAACGCTCTGCAGCATGCGCCATTTCTTCGTCACTCACCTGATCAGAGGTTATCTTTTTCAGTGTGTCAATCCAACTGTAGCCCACGCCATCGGAGAACTGCTCCTTCTGCCGCCATGCCACCTCGTCGGGCAGCATGTCGGCAAAGGCTTCACGCACAATCTTCTTCTCAATAGTATGACCGGGGCACATCTTTGCCTCGGGATTGGTGCGCATGGCCACATCGAGAAACTCCTTGTCGAGAAAAGGCACACGCCCTTCTACACCCCAAGCAGACAGGCTCTTGTTGGCACGCAGACAGTCGTAGAGGTAGAGTTTGGAAAGTTTGCGCACGGTCTCCTCATGGAAAGCCCTGGCATTGGGTGCCTTGTGGAAATAGAGATAGCCGCCGAAGATTTCGTCTGCCCCCTCGCCCGAAAGCACCATCTTGATGCCCATGCTCTTGATGACACGCGCCAAAAGATACATCGGGGTGGACGCACGGACGGTGGTCACATCATAGGTCTCAATATAGTAGATGACATCGCGGATGGCGTCAAGTCCCTCTTGGATGGTGTAGTTGATTTCATGGTGCACGGTGCCGATATAGTCAGCCACCATGCGTGCCTTGGCCAAGTCGGGGGCACCCTTCAAGCCGACAGCGAAGGAATGGAGCCGTGGCCACCAGGCCTTGGTGGCGCCGTCTTCCTCGATGCGTTTTTCCGAGAACTTCTCGGCGATGGCACTGATGACAGAAGAGTCGAGACCACCGCTGAGCAGCACACCATAAGGCACATCGCTCATCAACTGACGCTTCACCGCCGACTCCAAAGCATCGTGTATGTCGCTCACACTGGCAGGATTGTCCTTCACATTGTCATAGTCAAACCAGTCGCGCTGATAGTATCTCTTCATCTTGCCCTCACGACTCCAATAGTAGTGGCCCGGCAGGAAAGGCTCATAGCGGTCGCACTGTCCCTCAAGCGCCTTCAGCTCGCTCGCCACATAGACCTTGCCGTCGGCATCGTAGCCGATATAGAGCGGGATGACGCCTATCGGGTCGCGGGCAATCAGGAATTCGTCCTTCTCGACATCGTAGAGGGCAAAGGCGAAAATGCCGCTGAGGTCTTCCAGAAAATGGATGCCTTTTTCACGATAGAGGGCAAGAATCACCTCACAGTCGCTGCCTGTCTGGAACTGGTAGCGCCCGGCAAAGCGTCGGCGGATGTCCTGATGGTTGTAGATTTCACCATTGACCGCCAGCACCTGTTTTTTGTCAGGGCTGAACAAGGGTTGTTTGCCCGACTCGGGATCGACAATCGACAGACGCTCATGGGCGAGAATGGCGGAACCGCCACAATAGATGCCGCTCCAGTCGGGACCACGGTGACGGATTTTCGCACTCATACGAAGCGCCTTCTGACGCAGTTCAGGAGTCTGCTCCTGGATGTTGAAGATAGATACTATTCCACACATATTCCTTTTGTTTAATTGTTTAAGTATTTTTTAGATGAAAAGTTATCGGAAGCGCGCTGTCTCCCGATAACTTTTGGGGTTTGTTCAAGTGTACTATCAAGAATTTAGTTGTAGCATGACTCTCCATGCTCGTAGATGTCGAGACCTTCCTCCTCGATTCGCTTGTCAACACGCAGACCGGCAAGTTTCTTAATGCCCCAGAAGAGGATGACACCGGCTACGATTGCCCAAAGGTCGATGCAGAGGATGCCGAGCACCTGAGCGCCGAAGAATCCGAAGCCGCCACCATAGAAGGCACCGCCGTCGAGGGCGAAGAGACCTGTCATCAAGGTGCCGAAGATACCGCACACACCATGTACGGAACTGGCGCCCACAGGGTCGTCGATATGGAGTTTCTTATCAATAAACTCAATGCTGAAGACCAGGATGATGCCGGCAAGACCACCGATGATGAGGGAGCCGAGCGGAGAAACGAGGTCGCAACCAGCCGTGATGGCAACCAGTCCGGCAAGCACACCGTTGAGGGTGAGCGAGAAAGAAGGTTTGCCATACTTGATCCAAGAGGTGAACATCGTGGCAAGACCGCCGGCGACAGCCGCAAGGTTGGTGGTGAGGAACACATGGGAGATGGCCACACGGTTCACCTCACCTGAGGCGGCAAGCTGGGAACCGGGGTTGAAACCGAACCAACCAAACCACAAGATCATCACGCCGAGTGCGGCAGCCATCAGGTTGTGGCCCGGAATGGCGCGGCTCTTGCCTTTCTTGTCATACTTGCCCAGACGGGGACCCAGGAAGATGGCGCCCACAAGGGCAAGCACACCACCGACAGAGTGAACGATGGCAGATCCGGCGAAATCATGGAATGTGGCACCGAATGTCTGCATCATGAACGAGGAGGCATCGCCATTGCAAAGCCAACCTCCGCCCCATGTCCAGTGGCCTTCTACAGGATAGATGAGCAAGGAGATGAAGAAAGAATAGACGCAATACATCGAGAACTTGGTGCGCTCTGCCATGGCACCCGACACGATGGTAGCGGAAGTGGCGCAGAACACGGTCTCGAAAATCAGGAATCCTTCTGTCGGCAGACCTGCCGCATTGGTATAGAAGGAGAGGTCGCCAAAGTTAGGCATACCGATAAAGCCAGCCCCGTCGCTGCCGAACATGAATCCGAAACCCACGAACCAGAACAAAACGGAACCAATCATAAAGTCCACAAAGTTTTTGAACAGGATGTTGGCGGTGTTCTTGCTGCGGGTAAAGCCTGCCTCACACAAGGCGAAACCGGGCTGCATGAAGAACACGAGCATCGCTGCAAGCAGCATCCATACTGTATCTACGCTGATGCCTAAATCGGAAACGCTCTTCGCAACGTCTGCTACCGATTCGGCTGCCAAAAATAAAGTCGTCATAATCTTAATCTTTTAGTGTTTGTGTTGTTATTATCCCTAATCTCTCTCTTCTCTCTCGGCCGACGCTTACTTTTCCTGTTCCGCATTATACAGGGCGATGTCGCCACGCTCTCCTGTGCGGATGCGGATGGAGTCGTCTATGGGGATAATGAAAATGCGGCCGTCTCCGATTTCTCCAGTACGGGCGGCTCCCTGAATGGCCGCTATCGTCTTCTCCACATTCTTGTCGCGGACAACGATGCTGATGAGCACTCGCTCAATGCTACTGGTGTCGTACATCACACCACGGTAGATTCTGGCCTGGCGCATCTTGCCTTCACCTCTCACATCATAATAGGAGAACCACTCGATGTCGGCAGCAAGAAGGGCTTCCTTCACATCCTCGAATCTCGTCTTACGGATGATAGCTTCAATCTTCTTCATGTTTACCTCTCTTTTCTTTTTTATTGGTTAATACTGTTTTCAATAACCTTTTGTTATGTTTCGCTTGCAAAATTACAACATTTTGTCGTTGCAGATCTAATATTAAACACAATATGATACAACAAAATAAATCGGTCTTTCATATTGTAAAGAGATAGCTCTATACTATTTACATATTGTAAGAAAACAGGATACGGAATACTACAAATTGATATTTTATATAAAAAATTACATGAAAATGCCATGAATATTATTTAGGAATAGACAAAATGTTGTACTTTTGCAAGCGTAATAAAACAAAAAGCAAACATCAACAATAAAAGGAAAGCAATATGGCACAGACAATCAAGTTCACCAAGATGCATGGAGCGGGCAATGATTATATATATGTGAATACATTATTATATAACATACCGAATCCAAACGCCACATCCATCAAATGGAGCGACCGGCACAAAGGCATTGGCAGTGACGGTTTGGTGCTGATTTGCAAACCCACCAGCATGAGAGCCGACTATCGGATGCGCATCTTCAACGCCGACGGATCGGAAGCCATGATGTGCGGAAATGCGTCAAGATGCATCGGAAAGTATCTCTATGAAAGAGGACTGACAACCAGCACAAGCATCCGGTTGGAAACGTTGTCGGGTGTGAAAACCCTAAACCTCCACTTGAGCGAAGACCGCGCCACGGTGGAAAGCGTGACGGTCGACATGTTGGAACCGCAACTTGAGAACAACAAGCAATATGTGCCGGAAGGCGACGGTGTGCTGAAAGCCGCCTTCCGTTCGTTCAAAGGAACATTCGTCTCCATGGGCAATCCTCATTTCGTCACCTTCGTGGAGGACATCGACGATATCGACATCGCCCGCTTTGGCAAGATTCTCGAATACGACAAGAGCTTTCCCGAACGCTGCAACATCGAATTCGCACAAGTGCTGCCGACCGGTGAAATCAGAACCCGGGTGTGGGAAAGAGGCAGCGGTATCACCATGGCTTGCGGCACGGGAGCTTGCGCGACAGCCGTAGCAGCCGCCGTGACCCACCGCCGAGGACGCACAAGCGACATCAAGATGGACGGTGGCACACTCCACATCGAATGGAACGAGGCTGACAACCATGTGTATATGACCGAAACTATAAACAACAATAAAAGAGGAACAAGATATGGCATTAGTCAACGAACACTATCTGAAACTGCAAAAGAACTATCTCTTTGCAGACATAGCGAAAAAGGTAAACGCATTCAAGATATCACACCCCAAGGCCAAGGTCATCAGTTTGGGAATCGGCGATGTGACCCGTCCACTCGCCCCGGCGGTCATCGAAGCCATGCACAAGGCTGTGGACGAGATGGCGCACAAGGAAACCTTCCATGGTTATGGTCCCGAACAGGGCTACCTTTGGCTGCGCGAGGCCATCGTGAAAAACGACTTCCTGCCCCGCGGCATCCATCTCGACCCGAGTGAGATTTTCGTCAACGACGGTGCCAAGAGCGACACGGGCAACATCGGCGAACTGCTCCGCTGGGACAACAGCGTAGGCGTGACAGACCCCATCTACCCTGTCTACATCGACTCCAACGTGATGTGTGGCAGAGCCGGCGTACTCAAAGACGGGAAATGGAGCAACATCACTTATATGCCCTGTCTTGAGTCAAACGACTTTGTGCCTCAGATTCCAGACCACAGAGTGGATATGATTTACCTCTGCTACCCCAACAACCCGACAGGAACGGTCATCACCAAAGAACAATTGCGCAAATGGGTGAACTACGCCATCAAGAACGACACCATCATTCTCTATGACGCTGCCTACGAGGCTTATATCACCGACCCGGAGATTCCACACTCCATCTATGAGATTAAGGGAGCGCGCAAGGTGGCCATCGAGTTCCACAGTTACTCGAAGACGGCAGGTTTCACCGGTGTCCGATGCGGCTATACAGTCATACCAAAAGAGTTGACCGCCATCCCGTTCAACGGTGAGGAACGTGTGGCATTGAATCCCATGTGGGACCGCCGCCAATGCACCAAGTTCAACGGCACCAGTTATATCAGCCAGCGCGCCGCCGAGGCCATTTATACACCAGAAGGGAAAAAGCAAACCCGCGAGGTGATTGACTATTATATGGGCAACGCCAAGCTGATGTACGAGGCTCTTACGAGAATGGGATTCAGTGTGTATGGTGGTGTCAACGCACCCTACTTGTGGGTAAAGACCCCTGCTGGTGTGGACAGTTGGAAATTTTTCGAACAACTGCTCTACGGAGCACAGATTGTTTGCACACCAGGTGTCGGTTTCGGACCGAGCGGTGAAGGGTTTGTGAGATTCACCTCGTTTGGCGAGCGTGAGGACTGCGAGGAGGCCATGCGCCGCATCGCACAATGGATGAACAAATAGAGAAGAGAGAGATAATAACACACAAACACAAGTATTCACCTAAAAAGAAAGGGTAAAGATTATGAAGGATTTGAAGAAATTCGGACTCATGGCTCTTGGGACGATTGCCATGGCCACCACTGCCACAGCGCAGGACAAAGTGGAAACAACTATTGCCGCAGACTTCGTCAACCAGTATATCTGGCGTGGTCAGAAATGTGGCGAAGTGAGTATCCAACCGACATTGGGCGTTGGCTACAAGGGACTGTCACTCTCAGCATGGGGCAATGTGGGTCTCTCAGACCCTTCTGACACAAAAGAACTCGACCTTACCCTTGCCTACTCGACAGGCGGTTTCAACGTGGGTGTAACCGACTATTGGTTCAATGACCCCAACACGAAGTATTTCAGCTATGCCGCCCACAAGACATCCCACTTGTTTGAGGCAAATGTAGGCTATGATTTCGGTCCACTGTCACTCCAGTGGTTTACAAATTTCGCCGGCAATGACGGTGCGAACAAGAGTGGCAAACGTGCCTACTCCTCCTATTTTGAAGCCACAGCGCCATTCAAGCTCGGAGGTTGCGACTGGTCAGCATCTGTAGGTATGGTGCCTTGGGCAACCAACTCCTATGCCAATGCCAATGGTTTTGCTGTTACAAACATCTCACTGAAGGCAAGCAAGGACATCAAGATTACCAATTCATTCTCCGTTCCAGTATTTGCCAGTGTAGCTGCCAACCCAAGTACACAGAAAGCCTATTTGGTGTTCGGATTCACACTCCAGCCCTAAAAGAGTACAGAGAAAAACATCATTATTCAGCAATTGAACTGTCACAGGAACAAAAAGGCAGTCAATATGCTGAATAATAATGCAAAAACAATGCAAGAGATTGAAAAAAGCAGTATCTTTGCAATCGCAAACTTAGGCTTTATAGATATTCAAGAAATATAGTTTAAACAATAATAAAAGATTAAGAAAATGGCAAATTTGAGATTTCAGGTTGTCGAAGAGGCGTTCAAGAAAAAGCCTCTCGAGGTGATTGCCCCTGTGGAGCGTCCATCCGAATTCTTTAGCAAGTACGTATTCAACCGTGCGAAGATGTACAAGTATCTTCCTGCCGATGTCTATGAGAAGCTCATCGATGTAATCGACAACGGTTCAAAACTCGACCGCTCCATCGCCAATGCCGTGGCTGCGGGCATGAAACAGTGGGCTGAAGAGAATGGCGTGACCCACTACACTCACTGGTTCCAGCCACTGACCGAGGGTACTGCCGAAAAGCACGACGCCTTCATTGAGCACGACGGCAAGGGTGGCATGATTGAGGAATTCTCCGGCAAGTTGCTCGTCCAGCAGGAACCTGACGCCAGCTCATTCCCAAGCGGCGGCATCCGCAACACTTTCGAGGCTCGTGGCTACTCTGCATGGGATCCTACATCACCTGTGTTCATCATCGACGACACACTCTGTATCCCTACCATTTTCATCTCTTATACCGGTGAGGCACTCGACTACAAGGCTCCATTGCTCCGCGCACTGCACGCCGTCAACGTGGCTGCCACCGATGTTTGCCACTATTTCTATCCTGACGTGAAGAAGGTCATCTCCAACCTCGGATGGGAACAGGAATACTTCCTCGTGGACGAGGGCCTTTATTCCGCCCGTCCTGACTTGATGCTGACAGGCCGCACCCTGATGGGTCACGACTCCGCCAAGAGCCAGCAGATGGACGACCACTACTTCGGCATTATCCCTGAGCGTGTGCAGGCTTTCATGAAAGATCTTGAAATCCAGGCGCTTGAATTGGGTATTCCTTGCAAGACACGTCACAACGAGGTGGCTCCTAACCAGTTTGAGCTGGCACCTATCTTCGAGGAGACCAACTTGGCTGTAGACCACAACATGTTGCTCATGTCACTGATGAAGAAAGTGGCTCGTCGCCACGGATTCCGTGTGCTTCTCCACGAAAAACCCTTCGATGGCATTAACGGTTCGGGCAAGCACAACAACTGGAGTCTTTCCACCGATACAGGCATTCTGCTCCATGGTCCAGGCAAGACCCCGGAAGACAACCTCCGCTTCATCGTCTTCATCGTGGAGACATTGATGGCAGTATACAAGCACAACGGACTGCTCAAGGCGAGCATCATGAGTGCTACCAATGCTCATCGTCTGGGCGCCAACGAGGCACCTCCAGCAATCATTTCTTCATTCTTGGGCCATCAGCTCACAGAGATTCTCAACCATGTAGAAAAGTCAGACAAGGAGGACATCCTCAACATCGCAGGCAAGCAGGCTTTGAAGCTCGACATTCCCGAGATTCCTGAATTGCTCATCGACAACACCGACCGAAACCGTACATCTCCGTTCGCCTTCACCGGCAACCGTTTCGAATTCCGTGCCGTAGGTTCCGAAGCCAACTGTGCATCAGCCATGATTGTGCTTAATGCCGCTGTAGCCGAAGCACTTGTAGACTTCAAGAAGCGTGTGGACGCACTCATTGCCAAGGGTGAAGAAAAGATTTCAGCCATTCTCGATGTGGTCCGTGAAGATGCCAAGTTCTGCAAGCCTATCCACTTTGAGGGCAACGGCTACTCTGACGAGTGGGTTGAAGAAGCCAAGAAGCGCGGTTTGGACTGCGAGACTTCCTGCCCGAAGATTTTCGAGCGTTATCTCGACGAGTCAAGCATCAAGATGTTTGAGAGCCTTGGCGTGATGACCAAGAAAGAGTTGGAAGCCCGCAACGAAGTAAAATGGGAAACCTACACCAAGAAGATTCAGATTGAGGCCCGCGTATTCGGCGACCTCTCCATGAACCATATCATCCCTGTCTGCACACACTACCAGAGCCAGTTGGCCAAGAATGTGCAGAGCATGTATGACATCTTCCCCGCCGACAAGGCTGCCGCTCTGACCGAGCGCAACAAGAAGATTATCGAAGAGATTGCCGAGCGCACACAGGCCATCGAGACTGGGGTCGAGGAACTCGTCAATGCCCGCAAGGTGGCCAACAAGATCACCGACGAGCACGAGAAGGCAATCGCTTATCACGATACCGTAGAACCAAAGATGGACAAAATCCGTTACCAGATAGACAAGCTCGAGCTCATCGTTTCCGACGAGCTTTGGACCTTGCCTAAGTATCGTGAATTACTCTTCATCAGATAAAAAATAATAAAAGGAACAATCTATTTCTTTTATTGGTTGTTTAAGTTTGCAGGTTGCGCCATTGTGAAATGGTGCAACCTTTTTTATTTCTTCCGGGTGAAAGGCTTCCATACCTTGTTCCAATTCCGCTTCCATTCCGCCTTTATCCCCCAGTTCAACACCTGCCACAAGGGCAAAAAACAGGGGCCCATCACCGCCATTACAATCTTTCCTGTCGGGAAAGGCCATCCCATCTGACCATTGTCCTACATTCCATAGCCATCCATTTATATTGTCAAGAAAAACAGAAAGGAGCAGCACCAAAAATTGGCGCTGCTCCTTTCTGTTTTGTTTAAAATTCGTTTTTCACCTTTTACATATACCCCAACCAGCGGAGGATATCGTTGAGATTGGCGACAATCATCAAGAGCAGGAGAATGCCTATGCCAATATACTCAGCATAAATCATGAACTTCTCGCTCGGCTTGCGGCGTGTAATCATCTCGTAGAGAAGGAACAGCACATGACCACCATCGAGGGCAGGAATGGGGAGAATGTTCATAAAGGCAAGGATGATGCTCAAGAAAGCCGTCATCTTCCAGAACATGTACCAATCCCAAACCGGCGGGAAGAGACTGCCAATAGCGCCAAAGCCTCCCAAAGACTTGGCTCCGTCTGCCGTGAACACATACTTCATATCGCTCACATAGCCACGCAGCACATCCCAGCCATATTTGCAACCGGCAGGGAAACTCTCGAAGAAGCCATACTTGACGGTCGTGGGCTTGTACATGCTCATGTAGTTGGCATTGTAGTAGCCCAACTTCAACTCAGGAGTGAGCACCACTTTGGAGGAAAGGGTATCGATGTTGCCTGCATTGTTGCGGATATAAGCCACAGTGACCGTGCGCACTTTCACACTGTCGTTGTGTGACTTGGCAGCCGTGAGAACATCATTGAGCTTGCCCAACTCATAAGTGAAGTCGTTATAGGAATCTACCTTGTTCCCATTCACACCGATGATGACATCGCCCGTCTTCATGCCTATCTTGGCTGCAGGCGAACCTTTCATCACACTATCCACGCGGGACGGCATCAGAGGCCACACGAATTTCGGGTCATCCTTGATCATATTGAGCAAGTTCAGATTGCCCGGCAACGAGATACTCATGCGCTTGCCGTCACGGATGATGTCGGCACGCTGGGCAGTGGACAAATCACGAAAGACATCGGTATCGAAGGCCTTGAACGTTTTTTCATTCGTGCCCAACAGGATATCGCCATCCTTGAAGCCCAACTTCTTGGCCTCGGTGTTGAACTTCATTCCCTGGGTCATATCCTTCAACTGGATATAGGAGTCCCCCCAAGTGAAGAGTATCATCGAATAGATGAACAAGGCGAGCAGGAAGTTGACCAACACACCACCTATCATAATAAGCAGACGTTGCCATGCAGGCTTGGAGCGAAACTCCCAAGGTTGCGCCGGCTGTGCCATCTGCTTGGTGTCGAACGACTCGTCAATCATGCCGGCAATCTTGCAATAGCCGCCCAAAGGCAGCCATCCTACGCCATAGGTAGTGTCGCTTTTCTTGGGTTTCCACTCGAAGAGATGGAACCATGGATCAAAGAACAGATAGAACTTCTCGACCCTTACGCCGAAAAGTTTGGAGAAGAAAAAGTGTCCGCCCTCGTGCAAGAGCACCAAAATCGAGATTGCCAGCATGAACTGCAGCAGTCTTATCAGAAATATTTCCATTGTTTATGTTTGTATAATTTCAGTGTTTATGGCTTTGTTGCCAAAATGTCTGCGGCGATGCGCCTTGCCTCGGCGTCGGTCTGCAGATAAGTGTCGAGTGAAGGATTGGCATCAAAAGCCGTGCGTTCCATTGTCCGTTCCACGATGTCCGCCATCGAAAGGAATGAGCACTTTCCCTGACGGAAAGCCAAGTTGACCACCTCGTTGGCAGCGTTGAGGATACAGGGCATGTTGCCTCCGCGATGGATAGCCTCATAGGCCATGGCGAGACAACGGAACTTCTTCAAGTCAGGCTCGAAGAACTCAAGGGGCTGCTTGAACAAATCAAGTCGTTCCTCACTCAAGCTGAGACGCTTGGGAAATGAGAATGCATATTGTATGGGCAACCGCATGTCGGGCACACCGAGCTGCGCCTTGACCGCACCGTCATGAAATTGCACTGCGCTGTGGACGATGGACTGCGGATGAACAAGCACTTGTATTTTGTCGGCAGGCACACCGAAGAGCCATTTAGCCTCGATTACCTCAAAACCTTTGTTCATCATCGACGCCGAGTCAATGGTGATCTTGGCACCCATGTCCCAAGTGGGATGACGGAGTGCGTCAGCCACAGTGACCGTTTCCAACTGTTTGTGGGTGAACTGACGGAAGGGACCGCCAGAGGCAGTAAGAAGTATCTTCTCGATGGGATTGTCATCCTCGCCCACCAAACTCTGGAATATGGCGGAATGCTCGCTGTCGACAGGCAGGATGGGTGCATGATATTGCTGTGCCAACTGGCAGATGAGTTCCCCCGCCACGACAAGTGTCTCTTTGTTGGCCAAGCAGATTTTCTTGCGCGCCTTGATGGCGGCAATCGTAGGCTCAAGTCCGGCAAACCCAACCATGGCAGTGAGCACCATGTCGATAGGACCCGCCTCGACCACCTGGCAGAGGGCGTCGCGACCGGCATAGACCTTGATGTCCAGTTCATCGGCAAGCGCCTCCTTCAAGTCATCGTAGTATTCATCATTGGCGATGACCACGGCCGCAGGATGAAACTTCCTCGCTTGTTCGGCAAGCATCTGCCAATGGTTGTTCGCCGTGAGGCAATAGGCTTCATACAGGTCGGCATGTTCCTCTATCACTTGCAAGGCTTGCGTGCCGATGCTTCCCGTAGAGCCCAGGATACATATCTGTTTTTTCATGTTGTCTTAGTTATAAGTCGAGCAAACCTTCCGGCACCTGCATGGTGATGGTTCTGCCCGGTTTGTCCACGTCGGTAATCAAGTCTTCCGAGGCGGGGATGAGGATGTCATCACCCTCGGGGGGTTCCACACAGAAGAGCACGTTGAGGGTGGTGTCGTCCACATGGGAGATCGTTCCCACCTTGTTGCCCGTAGCCTCGTCGACAAGGGCGAAGCCGATGATTTCAGCCCACGACATATTGTCATCGTCCTGGTCGGCTATGTGGCGTGGGAAATAGACGTCGCAACCCGTCAGTTCGGCAGCTTTCTCCTGGGTGTCGATGTCGCAGAACTTCATAATGGAAGTCTCACTGCCCTTGAACCGATATTCTTCGATGAAAAAGGGCACGAGGATGCCATCGATGTCCAAGATGAGATAGTCGGCATCCGTACGGTCGAACACGTCGTCATCGAAGAGAAACGACACCTCGCCCGCCACGCCATGTGGCTTTCCAATCTTCCCGATTCTATATACGTCTTCTTTTCTGATCATATCAGCAACGTTTCGTTAAGCTTCCACACGTTTGATTCTGGCACCGAGCTTGTTGAGTCGGTGCTCGATGTCCTGGTAGCCACGGTCAATCTGGGCGATATTATCGATGCGGCTGGTGCCGTTGGCGCTGAGGGCGGCGATGAGCAAGGCGATACCGGCACGGATGTCAGGACTCGTCATGCGGCCCGCACGCAGACGGATTTTATGATCGTGGCCCACCACCACTGCGCGGTGAGGATCGCACAGAATAATCTGCGCTCCCATGTCGATGAGTTTGTCGACAAAGAACAAACGGCTCTCAAACATTTTCTGATGGAAGAGCACGCTGCCTCTTGCCTGTGTGGCCACGACCAGCAACACGGAAATCAGGTCAGGAGTCAGTCCCGGCCACGGAGCGTCGCTCAGGGTCATGAACGAACCGTCGAGGAAAGAGTCTATCTCATAGTGGTTTTGATGAGGAATCACAAGGTCGTCACCCTCCACCTTCACTTTCACGCCCAACCGGCGGAAAGCCTCGGGAATGATGCCAAGGTCGCGTACCGACACATTCTTGATGCGCACACCGTCGCCCACCATGGCAGCCATGCCTATGAACGATCCCACCTCAATCATGTCGGGCAGTATCTGGTGGTGGGCACCATGCAGGGACTCCACCCCGACAATCGTGATCAGGTTGGACCCGATGCCACTGATGTTGGCGCCCATCTTGTTGAGCAAATGGCAGAGCTGCTGGATATAGGGCTCGCACGCCGCATTATATATAGTGGTGGTACCCTTGGCAAGTACGGCAGCCATAATGATGTTGGCGGTACCCGTAATCGACGCCTCGTCGAGGAGCATATAGCAACCCTTCAATTTCTGGGCGTTGATTTCATACACATGCCGGTCTTCCACATAGCCAAACTTCGCGCCAAGGTTCTTGAATCCGAGGAAGTGGGTGTCAAGTCTGCGGCGGCCAATCTTGTCGCCGCCGGGCTGTGCCACCACAGCCTTGCCGAAGCGTCCGAGC
>CAKPTK010000001.1 GCA_934190685.1 uncultured Prevotella sp. | reverse complement strand
CATCTCAACAATAAAAATAATAGTCAAACAAGTTGACTTTTATTTTGTATTGTCTTCGATTTGCACTAACTTTGCACACTGATAATAAAAACGTTTTTATAGACATGTCATTAAAATGTGGTATAGTAGGACTGCCTAACGTGGGCAAGTCCACTCTTTTCAACTGCCTGTCCAGCGCTAAGGCACAGGCCGCCAATTTCCCTTTCTGCACCATCGAACCCAACGTGGGCGTGATTACCGTGCCAGACGAACGACTCACCAAACTTGCTGAAATCGTGCATCCGGGACGCATTGTTCCCGCCACTTGCGAGATTGTGGACATCGCCGGACTCGTCAAGGGCGCCAGCAAGGGCGAGGGACTGGGCAACAAGTTCCTCGGCAATATCCGTGAAACAGACGCTATCATCCACGTGCTCCGTTGCTTCGACGACGACAACATCACACACGTGGACGGCACCATCGACCCTATACGCGACAAGGAAATCATCGACACCGAACTGCAACTCAAAGACTTGGAGACCATCGAGAGCAAGCTCGTCAAAGAGCAGAAGATGGCTTGCGCCGGAGACAAGGACGCCAAGGTGCAGGTGGCTGTGATGGAAGCCTACAAGGAGGTGCTCGAACAGGGCAAAAACGCCCGTGCCGTACAGTTTGACAGCAAAGAGGAACAGAAGGCCGCACGCGACCTCTTCCTGCTCACCGCCAAGCCTGTGCTCTATGTCTGCAATGTTGACGAAGCCAGCGCCAAAGAGGGCAACCAGTATTCCAAGAAGGTGGAAGAAGTAGCTGCCGCTGAAGGCGCCGAAGTGCTGACCATCGCCGCCAAGACAGAAGAGGACATCGCGTCGCTCGAGACCTATGAGGACAAGCAGATGTTCCTCGACGAACTGGGACTTGAAGAGAGTGGCGTCAACCGACTTATCAAGAAAGCCTACTCCCTGCTCAACCTCGAAACCTTCATCACCGCTGGTGAGATGGAAGTAAAGGCGTGGACCTACCACAAGGGATGGAAAGCTCCACAGTGTGCAGGCGTCATCCACACCGACTTCGAAAAGGGATTCATCCGTGCCGAAGTCATCAAGTATGAAGACTATATCAAATACGGCTCGGAAGCAGCCGTGCGCGAAGCCGGAAAGCTCGGCATCGAGGGCAAAGACTATGTAGTGCAGGACGGCGACATCATGCACTTCCGCTTTAACGTCTAATCTTTCGTCTATGAACAACTTGCTATACGTGCTCTGGAACCCGAGTCCAGACATGATGCATATCGGCCCGCTGACCCTGCACTGGTATTCCATGTGCTGGCTCATCGGACTGTTGGGTGCCTATCTCTTGATGAAGCATCTCTACAAGCAGCAGCACATCAAGGAAGAACTCTTCGAACCGCTCTTTCTCTACTGCTTTGTGGGCATCCTCATCGGTGCCCGTCTGGGCCACTGCCTGTTCTATCAGCCCGACTATTTCCTGAGTTCAGGCAAGCACATCGTGGAGATGCTCCTGCCCATCCACTTTTTGGCGGATGGCGGATGGCGTTTTACCGGCTATGAGGGACTGGCGAGCCATGGCGGCACACTCGGCTTGATGATTGCCCTGTGGCTCTATTGCCGCAAAACGAAGCTCAACATCTGGCGCGTACTCGACAACATCGCCATCGTCACCCCCATCACCGCCTGCTTCATCCGGTTGGGCAACCTGATGAACAGCGAGATTATCGGCAAGGTGACCGACGTGCCCTGGGCATTCATCTTCGAGAAAGTGGACTCTGCCCCACGCCATCCCGGACAACTCTACGAGGCCATAGCCTATGCCCTACTCCTCGTCATCGGTTATGCCCTCTACCGCAAATACCCGCAAAAAGTGGGCACCGGCTTCTATTTCGGTCTGTGCCTCACCTACATATTCACCGCCCGCTTCTTCATTGAGTTCACCAAAGACATCCAAGTAGCGTTCGAGGCCTCTCTCCCACTCGACATGGGACAACTGCTCAGCCTCCCCTTCATCGCCATCGGCATCGCTTGCATGGCGGGCGGCAAATGGATGAAGAAATTGGGCAGCGAGAAATAGACAGACAACCAACACACAACAGACAAACCACATGGCCAAGAAAGAGAATGAGCTTACCCCAATGATGAAACAGTTTTTCGACCTCAAGGCGAAACACCCTGATGCCGTATTGCTGTTCCGTTGTGGCGACTTCTATGAGACCTACTGCGAAGACGCAGTCACGGCTTCACGCATTCTCGGCATCACCCTCACCCGACGCTCCAACGGAGGCAGCGGCACCAAGGCTGCCACGGAGATGGCGGGGTTCCCCCATCATGCGCTCGACACCTATCTGCCCAAGTTGATCAGGGCGGGGAAACGGGTGGCTATCTGTGACCAACTGGAGGACCCGAAACTCACCAAGAAGCTAGTCAAAAGAGGTATCACCGAACTGGTGACACCAGGTGTGGCGATGAACGACAACGTGCTGAACTACAAGGAGAACAATTTCCTTGCCGCCGTGCATTTCGGCAAACAGGCTTGCGGCATCGCCTTCCTCGACATCTCCACCGGAGAGTTTCTCACCGGCGAGGGAAACATCGACTATGTGGAGAAGTTGCTCGCCAATTTCGCCCCCAAGGAAGTGCTCTACGACAAGACCTGCAAGCAGCAGTTTGAACAGAGTTTCGGTTCCCGATTCTGTACCTTCCAACTCGACGACTGGGTATTCACCGAGCAGACAGCCGACCAAAAGTTGCTCAAGCATTTCGGCACCAAGTCGCTCAAAGGTTTCGGTGTGGACCATCTCCACTGCGGCATCATCGCCGCCGGCGCCATCATGCAGTATCTTGAGCTTACCCAGCACACCCATATCTCCCACATCACTGCCCTCTCCCGCATCGAGCAGGAACGCTATGTGCGCCTTGACAAGTTCACCATCCGCTCGCTCGAACTGCTCCAGCCCATGCAGGAGGACGGCTCTTCCCTACTCCAGGTCATCGACCGCACGGTCACCCCGATGGGCGGACGTATGCTCAAACGCTGGGTGGTCTTCCCTTTGAAAGACGAGAAGCCCATCAACGACCGGCTGGATGTGGTGGAATATTTCTTCCGTGAGCCGGAGTTCCGGCAGTGCATCGACGACCATTTCCACCGCATCGGCGACTTGGAGCGTATCATCTCCAAGGTGGCTGTGGGCAGAGTGACACCCCGTGAGATGGTGCAGCTCAAGGTGGCGCTGCAAGCCATCGCCCCCATCAAGACAGCCTGTCTCTACGCCAAGGACAACAACACGCTCAAGCGCATCGGCGAACAGATGAATCTCTGCGAGAGTCTGCGCGACCGCATCGAGCGGGAAATCAAGCCCGATCCGCCCCAGCTTGTCAACAAAGGCGGTGTGATTGCCGACGGCGTGAACAAGGAACTCGACGAGCTGCGCCAGATTGCCTATAGCGGCAAGGACTATCTGATGAAGATTCAAGAGCGCGAGACCGAGAAAACGGGCATCGCCTCACTCAAAATAGGCTACAACAACGTGTTCGGCTACTATCTTGAGGTGCGCAACACCTATAAGGACAAGGTTCCGGCAGAATGGGTGCGCAAGCAGACACTCGCCCAAGCCGAACGCTATATCACCCAGGAACTCAAGGAATACGAAGAAAAAATATTGGGTGCGGAGGAGAAGATTCTTTCCCTCGAGGCCCGACTCTTCAACGAACTGGTCACCGCCACACAGGATTTTATTCCACAGATACAAATCGACGCCAACATGATTGCCCATCTCGACTGCCTTCTGGGCTTTGCCAAGGCCGCCGAGGAAAACCGCTATGTGCGGCCGGTCATCGACTCGTCCACCGTGCTCGACATCAAGCAGGGACGCCATCCCGTCATCGAGACCCAACTGCCCATCGGCGAGCAGTATGTGCCCAACGACATCTATCTCGACACCGAGAAACAGCAGATTATGATCATCACCGGCCCCAACATGGCTGGTAAATCAGCGCTGTTGCGCCAAACCGCCTTGATCGTCCTATTGTCCCAAATAGGATGCTTCGTGCCCGCAGAGAGCGCGAGAGTGGGGCTGGTGGACAAAATATTCACCCGAGTGGGTGCGTCGGACAACATTTCTCTCGGCGAGAGTACCTTCATGGTCGAAATGACCGAGGCCGCCAACATCTTGAACAATGTCTCGCCCCGCAGCCTTGTGCTTTTCGACGAGTTGGGCAGAGGCACCAGCACCTACGACGGCATTTCCATTGCCTGGGCGATAGTGGAGTATCTGCACGAGCACACCAAGGCACGGGCACGCACGCTCTTCGCCACCCATTATCATGAGCTCAACGAAATGGAAAAGCTTTTCGAGCGCATCAAAAACTACAATGTGAGCGTCAAGGAGGTCGACGGCAAGGTCATCTTCCTGCGCAAGTTGATGCGTGGCGGCAGCGAGCATTCCTTCGGTATTCATGTGGCACAGATTGCCGGCATGCCGAAAAGCATCGTCAAGCGCGCCAATGTCATCCTCAAGCAACTGGAGGCTGACAACGCATCGGTAGGTGCGGCAGGCAAACCGACTGCAGAAAAGATAGGGCAGGGGGGAACAGGTATGCAACTGAGTTTCTTCCAGTTGGACGATCCTGTGCTCTGCCAGGTGCGTGACGAGATTCTCAACCTCGACATCAACAACCTGACGCCTGTCGAAGCGCTCAACAAACTCAACGATATCAAGAAGATAGTCAACGGAAAATCTTGATTTTTCTCAAGTTTTCCCTTTTTCTTCTTGTCTGTTCTGATTTTTATCTCTATTTTTGCAATAGATAGACTAAACGCTGACAAGGGATTAATCTATTGCGCTCTTCGCTCGCCGACAACTGTTTTTTCATTTTGTTGACGACGGTAGAAGAATGGAAACAAGTCTCCCTTGTGCCCATTGGCATGGTTTTCTTAACGTGTGGAACAACTTAATCTCAGGACTATGAAATATACTGGACATATAGTAGATGTGGTGCGCCGTCGGATTTTCGATGGGGCAGTGGACGTGGAAGAAAGGGTCATCAAGTCTGTCACGCCTTGTGACGGTGTGGCTTCAGACGCTCCTTATCTGATGCCTGGATTCATCGACAGTCACGTACATATAGAGAGCAGCATGATGGTGCCGGCAGAATTCGCCCGCGTGGCGGTGGAGCAGGGCACTATCGGCGTCATCACCGACCCGCACGAGATAGCCAACGTATTGGGCAAGGAGGGCATCGACTTCATGATCAAGAGCGGACGGCAGATTCGGTTCAACTTCTGCTTCGGCGCACCCTCCTGCGTACCGTCGTGCAGTGAGGACATCGAAACCAGCGGTGCCACGCTTGACAGCAAGAATATTGCGGAGTTGATGGCGCGCGACGACATCGGTTTTCTGGCGGAAATGATGAACTATCCCGGTGTGCTCGCCCAAGACAAGGAGGTGATGGCGAAGATTTCAGCAGCCATCGCACAGGGAAAACCTGTGGACGGACATGCCCCGGGGCTGACCCTCGAACAGCGTAGACAATATGCCCAAGCCGGCATCACCACCGAGCATGAGTGTGTGACACTCGACGAGGCCAGAGACTGCGTGGCGGCAGGCATGCTGGTGCAAATTCGTGAAGGTTCCGCCGCCAAGAACTACGAGGCGCTCATCCCGCTGCTGAAGGAGCATCCCGAGAGCGTGATGTTCTGTACGGACGACTGCCATCCCGATGATCTCATCCGTGGACACATCAACCGCATCGTGGGACGCGCCCTGGCCGACGGCTACAATCTATGGGATGTACTGCAAGCGGCTTGCGTCACACCCCAGCGCCACTATCACTTACACTGGGGATTACTACAACAAGGCGATGCCGCCAACTTCATTGTCGTGGACAATCTGTCGCCCCGTTTCCGGGTACTCCAGACCTTTGTACGGGGCAAGGAGGTGTATAACTGCAATTCCTATCTGCGCACTATCCAGTCGCAGTCCAAGTCCATCACCAACCAGATGGCGATTCTCGACAACTATCCCAACCATTTTGTGGCAAAGCCCATCCGCACCGCAGACATCGCCATGACACTCAACAGGGGTGTCACGGCACATATCATCCGCGCTTACGACGGCAGTCTGCTCACTGGACACGACACTGTCCATGTGACAGGCAACCCTATGATAGACATGCGCTATCCCTGGAACGAAGTGCAGAAGATTGTGGTCTACAACCGATACAAGGAGGGTGCACGCCCCGTGACCGGACTCATCCGTGGTTTCGGCATCAAAAAGGGAGCCATGGCGGCTTCCATCGCCCACGACTGCCACAACATCATCGCCATCGGCTCGTCCGACGAGTACATCGTCAAAGCGGTGAACCGGGTGATTGAGATGCAGGGCGGACAGGTGGCGATTGCGGGCGAGGAGATGACAGACACCGCCTTGCCCATCGCCGGTCTTATCTCGCCGCTGAGTGGCCACGAGATTGCCTACCGCAGTTCGCGTCTCCGCGACACCATCCGACAGGCGGGATGTCCGCTCAACGCACCGTTCATCACCATGGCTTTCATGTGTCTGCCCGTGATTCCCGAACTGAAACTCACCGACCGTGGACTGTTCGACAACAAGCATTGGAACTTTGTCTCTTCTCTTGAAGACAAGGAAGAATAGTGCGAACGTGCGCCCTCAACATCTCATAAAAACAACAAACGAGTGTCTCATCGCTCAGTCGATGACAGACACTCGTTTTGTATATTGTAAAAAACTTTCCTACCAAAATCTGTTAATGTGCGACTTTTGATGCGTTAGTGTGCCATTAGCGCATCGTTAATGGCACACTAACGACCCGTTAATGGCGGACTAATTAGATTTTCACCGTGGTGAAAATCGTAGTCTGCGGGAAACCTTGTATTTAAAGGAAATTTCGGAGTCTATGGAAAAAAATGTCCCTACAAAATCGTTGTAAAGACTTTTCAAATATTAAAAAAACAACTTACAGTTCACCTGCCTCCACAAGAAGCACCACACGCTCCGTCAGTCGGTCGGTGCCGTTCGGGTCGTAACCCTTGGTCAGACTGGCTCCAAAAGCCCAGGCAAAAGCTTGCCAGAAACCAGCACGGATAGGGCCCAAGAAAGCCTTCACCAAGCCATAGGCGGAAGAATTACACTCCCTGTTGACCAATTTGATGAGCAACTTACCTTGCGCATAGGTCAGTTTCTTCATGCGGGGAGTGTATTCCTTCTTGATGTCTTCCTCCACCTTTTTCAGATACTGGTCCTTGGCACGCTTGTTGGGCATGGTCTGGAGCATGTCGTACACCTCAAGGATGATGGCGTTGCACTCCTTGGCGATGGGCAATACCTTCTTCACATTATACACAAGGCGGTTGTAGGCTGCCCGCTGTTTGGCGTTCTTGAACTCGAGGGGAGGGTAGACGTAGACATTGTTCATCTGCACATACTGTATGCTGTCGCGCCCGAGCAACACCTTTCCCACTTTGAGCATGGGCACAAAAGTGGGGTTGTCCATGTCCACCTCACGGTCTTCGGGGTTGACCTGCACGGGATTGCTGTTCTGCGCCCGCAGCGACGCACATCCGCAACACACCAGCCATATCAGAAGAAAAGCTCTTATCCTTGTCATGACGGCAAAAGTAATTATTATTTTCGATATGACAAAAGAATTGTAATTGTCTTTTAGCCGTATTTCATATATTTTGATTAACTTAGCGCACAAAAACAATCAACAGCGCAAGAATGAAACTTTGCATCATTGTTCCTTGCTACAACGAGGAAGAGATACTCCGCTGGACGGTGGAAAGACTGCAGTTGCTCACAACCCGGCTCAAGGAGGAGACAGAAACGGAAGCCACCATCCTGCTCGTCGACGACGGCAGCCACGACCATACATGGACACTTGTCCAACAGTGCTGCGCCCAGTATGCCAACGTGTCCGGACTGAAATTCTCCCATAACGAGGGCCATCAGAATGCGCTGTGGGGCGGCATCGAACAATGTGTGGATAAGTTTGACGCCTCTGTGTCTATCGACGCCGACCTGCAAGACGACGAGAACGCCATCGTCGACATGGCAAAGCTAGCCAACAAGGGCATAGACATTGTATATGGTGTGCGCAAGCGACGCGAGACCGATACCCTCTTCAAGCGTGCCACCGCGCAGGGATTCTACCGCATCATGCAGACTGCCGACCCGGAAATCATCTACAACCACGCCGACTTCCGGTGGATGAGCCAACGAGCCATGCGGGCTCTGCTCTCTTACCCCGAGCGCAACCTCTTTCTTCGTGGGGTGGTGCGGCAACTCGGATTCCGCGAGGGTTTCGTCTACTACGACCGAAAGGCGCGCACGGCAGGCGAGAGCAAGTATCCGCTGAAGAAAATGATACAGTTCTCTGTCGACGGCATCACCTCGTTCTCCGTGGCTCCCTTGCGTTGGATCACCTACATGGGACTGTTCATGACGCTTGTCGCCGTGTTCATGATCGTGTTCGCCTTGGTAGAGCACAGCCAAGGCAAAACCATTGAGGGATGGACTTCCATGCTCGTGTCTCTGTGGTTCATCGGTGGCGTAGTCACCACGGGGGTGGGCATCACTGGAGTATATATCGGAAAGATTTATACGGAAGTGAAGCGCCGACCACGCTATTTCATTGAGGAAAGAATAAACATTTAGCAGAGGATTCCGCATCTTCTGCTTTCTTTTTCCACATATTTAACAGGTTGTAAATCAATATCATATGTACAATTCCACAAAGTTATCCAAGTTGTTATCCACAGGGTTGTCCCTGATGTTGATACTCTCGCTGAGTGGTTGTAAGAAGACAAAACCGACAATAGGGGAGAAGTTGCACTTCACCAACGACATCGTCTGTCCCTATACACCCGTCAAAAACCAAGGAAGAAGCAACAGTTGCTGGATTTACGCCATGCTCGCCACTATCGAGAGCGAGCACATCCTACGGGGAGATTCAGTCCATCTGTCCCCACAATATGTCATCTACCAGCAGTTGAAAGACCAGGCTGTCAAGCGTTATCTGTCACAAAGCCGCATCGCTTACAGCGACCGGGGTGTGATGCCGATGCTGCTCCAACTCATCGACAAGCACGGCTTGATGCCCTATGATTCCTTCCACAGCCAAGCCAACTTCATCGTCACTCGCCGCAAGATGTACCGGGTGGTGGACGAATGTGTGGCGCGACGTACCGGACTGAAGGAGATGGAAAAGAAAGTGGACGACCTGCTGCAAAACGAAATAGCCCCCGTGCCGCCACACGTCTATATGTTTGGCGTGGAATACACACCGACAGAGTTTGCCCATAGCGTGTGTCTGCCTGATGAATATGTGGCTTTTACAAGTTATCAACACCACGATTTCAACACCTATGTGGATTTGGAAATACCTGACAACAAGACACATAGCATATTCTACAATGTGACTGTCAACACACTTGTCAACATGGTTGTCAACACACTCCGCCAGGGCCATCCTGTGGCATGGGAGGGCGACATCAGCGAACCCGGCTTCTCCTTCAAAAGAGGAGTGGCACAACTTGGTGACGACCACTATCTCTGCTCACAAGCCGAGCGACAGAAAGACTTTGAGCAGTTCCGCACCACCGACGACCATTGCATGGAACTCATCGGACTGGCACACGACAACCATGGGCACCCCTACGTCATCTGCAAAAACTCATGGGGCACTCAGAACCCCTACGGCGGACTGATGTATATGTCATTGGCCTATCTGCGCAGCAAGACCGTCGCCGTGGCCATCAACAGAATGGCGCTCGACCATGCGTCATAAGGGCTAAATCAGCTAAAGAAAAGATATCCCCAAAAGTTGTTGAAAAGTGTATGGATAACATCCATAACAACGATTTCATAACTATACCACTTATCCACAACCTCACGGAAGCCCCCAAAATGTGGGGATATCCACAGGCTTGTGAGGAATATTTTAGAAACTTTTCCACGGATTTAGACCGAAAAAAGATATAAACTTATTAACTTTGCACACAGAGGACAGCATTGTGGAAAACCACAGATACACGCTGATAATCAGACAAAAGATATCAGTAGGGGTTGCGGATAAACCACACCCGAATGTGGAATACGAAACCACCAAACATTTAGAGTGTTTTTTATCCACTTATCCACGCCCCATCATACTCTTCATATAGATTTTTCTTAAATAAAGAATAAAAAGATAATTATTATATATGGTAAAAAAACAATGGGTAGACAAAGGGTTTATCGATGAACCCGTAGACAAGGATTTGGATTTAAAGACTGCGATTCGCAAACTGTGCAAGGAGAAAAACGCTGTGATTCTTGCCCACTACTACACGAAAGGTGAAATACAGGAGGTGGCGGACTTTATCGGTGACTCGCTCGCTTTGGCACGCAAGGCAGCTGAGACCGACGCCAAGATTATGGTGATGTGCGGCGTTCACTTTATGGCGGAGACGTGCAAGTTGCTCAGTCCCGACAAAACGGTGCTTGTGCCCGACCTCAATGCCGGATGCTCGCTCGCCGACTCCTGCAAGGCGGAAGACTTGAAGAAATATAAGGAAGAGCATCCTGGCTATAAGGTGGTGAGCTATGTCAACACCACGGCTGCCGTCAAGGCACTCACCGATGTGGTGGTCACTTCCGGCAATGCCAAGAAGGTGATAGACACGTTCCCCAAGGACGAGAAACTGATTTTCGGTCCCGACTACAACTTGGGTTCTTATATCAACAGTGTCACAGGGCGCAATATGTTGCTCTGGCAGGGCGGATGCCATGTGCACGAACGTTTCTCGGTGGAAGCCATCGTGAAGTTGAAGAAAGAGCACCCAGGCGCCTTGGTCATGGCGCACCTTGAGTGCAAGGGGCCTGTGCTTGCCATAGCCGATGTGGTAGGCTCCACAGCCGTGATGTTGAAGTATGCCCAGGAACACAACCAGAAGGAATATATCGTCGCCACAGAGGCTGGTATTCTGCACGAGATGCAACGCACTTGTCCCGACATGAACTTCTATCCTGTGCCGCCGGAGGTGAGCGAGGGCTCCATCGGCTGCTCTTGCAACGAGTGTGAGTATATGAAGATGAATTCGCTCGAGAAAATCTACAACACGCTGAAGTATGAATGGCCTTCAGTGGATGTGGACGCCAGCATCGCGGAAGACGCGGTGAAGCCTATCCACAGAATGTTGGAGCTGAGCTGATAGACAACAAAAAAGGGACTGGCATCACTGCCCGTCCCTAAAAATGCATATAATATAACTTTATAAACTAAACTTGCGATTTCTTTACCGCATAATCCCTTAATGTAATAATTGTGTCTTTTGAAGATATGAAGTGGTATTGTCTTTTGTTGCTGCAAAGATAGCAATACATTCATAAGTCGATGATAACCAATGTTTCATAAGCAATAAAAAATCGTTCATGTATCATTTTTATGATAGAATGAACGATTTTTTGCTTTACAAGGGGCTTTTATTGGGGAGAAATCTCGCTGGGCTGCTTGCCGAAATAGTCTTTGTAGCATTTGGCGAAGTAGGAAGGGGAGGAGAATCCCACCTCGTAGGCTACCTCCGAAACGGTTTTTCCTTTTTGTCGGAGCAGCCGTTCGGCTTTTTTCAGTCGGGTGATACGCACCAGTTCCACGGGGGTGGAGCCTGTAAGTGCCTTGATTTTGCGATACATTTGTACACGGCTCAAGCCGAGTTCGCGGCTGATATCCTCCACGCTGAGGTCGGCGTTGGCCATGCTTCTCACCACGATGGCGTGGAAATTGTTGATGAATTGGGTATCGCCGTCGGGAGCGGGAATCTCGGCAGGTTCGTCGGAAGTATAGAGCGACTTGAGCTGTCGGCGGGTGTCGAGCAGATTTTTCACACAGGCTTGGAGCACCTTGCCGTTGAAGGGTTTGGTGAGATAGGCGTCGGCGCCACAGTCGTAGCCTTCCACTTGCTGGTCGTCCATGCTGCGGGCGGTGAGCAGTATGATGGGAATATGGCTCGTGGCGGTCTCCTTTTTCAACTTCCTGCATACTTCCAAGCCACTGATGCCCGGCATCATCACATCGCAAATAATGAGGTCTGGCACCTCTTTCAGAGCCTTTTCCACACCTTGTTCACCATCTTCCGCCTTGATGACGGCATAATCGGCAGAGAGAAGTGTCCCCACGTAGTCGCGCACATCTTTGTTGTCGTCGATGACGAGGAGGGTGGTTTTCTGTTCCATGGTTTCATCGGGCGAGGTGATATGGTCTTTCAGGGTAGGTTCTTTTTCTGGGGTCAACTCCTCTTCAGCATCGGCGTGAGTGTATCTGAAGTTGTTGTGGAGGGTAGGGGCCAGTTCGGAGACGGCACCTTCCTGCTTGCGGGGCAGGGTCACTGTGAAGACGGACCCCTTGCCCATGACACTCTCCACGTCCACTGTGCCGTGGTGCAGTTCCACAAAAGCCTTGACGATGGCGAGTCCGATGCCGGTGCCGTTCATGCCGTTGTTGGCTTGGTAGAAATTGTCAAACACGTGTTTTTCCTGTTCTTTCGACATACCGATGCCGGTGTCTTTCACTTGGATGGACACTTGTTGTTCGTCGGCAGTGGCTGAGAACGTGACAGAGCCTCCCTCTTTGGTGTATTTGAGGGCGTTGCTGAGCAGGTTGTAGCAGATGCGCTCCAACTTATAATAGTCGGCGGTAATGGTCACAGGGGCTTTTATTTCCAGTTGCAGGCGTATATTCTTGCGCTTGGCACTCACGGCGAATCCGTTAATCCAGTCGGTCATCACCTTGCCGATATTAAAATGGGAAAGGGTCAGCTGCATCTTGCCGCTCTGCACCTTGCGGAGGTCGAGAATCTCGTTGACAAGTCGGAGCATCACGTTCACATTCTTGCGGGACAGGAGCAGGAGCGACCGTTGCTGGTCGTTGATGTTGCCTTCGTCGAGCAGTTTCTCTATTGGATCGGCGATGAGGGTGAGCGGGGTTCGGAACTCGTGGCTTACATTGGTGAAGAACTGGAGACGGGCGTTGGACACCTGTTCCGCCATGCGGCGCTTGAACATGATGTTGCGGTAGAGCATCACAAACATCACGATGAGCAGGACAACGATGGCGATGGACATCATCAGATAGATGCGCTGATGGCTGTATTGGGTGAGATAGCGGTTCGCCTTGTCATGCATCTTGTAAAGACTGTAGTATTGCTGGCTGATCTCGTCGCTCTGCACGTTGACGATGTCGATATTGTCTTGCGAGATGAGGGCACCCTTGAGGTTGTTCATCTTCTTGTAAGGCTCGTGGTTGAGAATGTTCATGGCGAGCTGTACCACCAAATCGCCACGGGTGGGGTAGATGTAGCTGGCGGCGAGACGGCCGTCGCGCACGTTGTCCATACCGCCGCCCGGCACGGGCAGTCCGTCGATGCCGATATACGTAATGTTCCGGTTGATGCCGTGTTCTTCCACGACGTTGCGCGCCGCAATGGCCATACGGTCATTGTGGGCAAACACGCAGTCGAAGTCCACCTCGCTTCTCAGCACGCTGTCCATGGCGATGCGTGCCGACTTGGGTTGCCAGTCACCGCGGCGTTGCTGCACGATTTTCATGCCGGGATAGTTTTTCAGTGCCTCGACAAAACCTTTGTGGCGTTCGCTTGCCGAGGTGGAACCGGGCAGTCCTGTTATTTCCACGATGCGGGCTTTTCCGCCCGTCTTGCGTGCCAGAAAGTTTCCCATCTCCCGTCCGATGTTCACATTGTCCGCCCCAATATACGAAGTGTATTGGTCTGCATTGATTTTATGGTCGAACAGGATGACGGGGATTCCTTTTTTATAGGCTCTGACAATGGCAGGCGTGATGGTGCTTTGCTTGTTGGGCGACACGATGAGCAGGTCGACACCATCCTTCACAAACTTGTCAATTTGCGCCACTTGTTGCTTGTCGCTCTCGTTGGCGGAAGCAATCTCGATTTTTAAGTTGTCGTAAAGATAGGCACTGTTCAATATCTCGTCGTTGAGTTTCTCCCGCCAGATATCCTCGCTGCACTGGGATACACCTATCTTGTATTTCTTCTTTTGGCTGCACGCAGTCAATAAAAAGGAACACAAAAAAACAAAATACAATACTTTCTTCATTCTTCCTGATTTGACGGCAAATGTAATAAAAACTATTGGTTTTGACAAATGAACATGCTTAAAAGGCATCTATTTGGTACATTTTTAAAAGAAAAAAGGAAAATATGTGCTTGATTTGTTGGAGTATTGGTATGAAAATATTATCTTTGCACCATAAATTTATTCTAACTCAAAACAAATAAATCCTATTTATAACAAAACGACAGAAATTGTTGCGAAAGCTGACGGATATGTCGGCGTATCGTATATATTGAAATAGCATCAAAGAAAACTGTGTTAGGGTTTTATATAATATGTGTTGGTAGGGAGCTGATCGTGATGATTGGTTCCCTACATTTCTTTATATAGAAAACGAAAAACGTGCCGTCAGCTCAGGGGTGGCGGCACGTTTTTGATGATCAGGGGAATGGGGGAGTTGTTTTGATCATTCCGAATAGAGTGTCTGGATGATGGTTTGCCCCACAGCCTGCAGCGTGTTCTTGTCGAGATTGATCATGTCGTCGCTGACGGTATGCCAAGTGGGACCGAAGGAACTCTGCTGACAATCGGGATAGTAGGGGATGATGTCGATGGTGGGAATGCCTGCTTTTTGGTTTACAGGGATGTGGTCATCGGTGATGGCTCCGCCTTCAGTCTTGGAGAACATGCTGCCAAAACCGGCTGATTGTGCCGCATTCCACACTTTATCCAACACGTCTTGTGCATATTTCTTCGACATGCTCTCCTGGTAGAAGGTGGCTCCTTGCGCGCCCACCATGTCGAGCAGGATGCCATAGCGTGCCTCGTAGTTGCCGCGGGCGTGTTCTGCCCAGTATTGTGCACCGAGTGCCCATGAGTTTTCATCGCTTTTGGTCCAGTAAGGAGTGCCGTAGTCTTCAGCGTCGAAGCATACGAAATCCACACCGATTTCCAATTGTTTGTCTTTCTGCAACAGGCGGGCAATCTCGAGCATAACACCAATACCGCTGGCGCCATCGTTGGCTGCCATCACGGGTTTGTGGTGATTGGTGGAGTCTGGGTCGTTGTCTGCCCATGGACGGCTGTCCCAATGGGCACAGAGCAGAATACGGGTGGTGGCTTCAGGATTGTAGCTGGCGATGATGTTGGTGCAATGGAGCGCCTTGCCGTCCCACCCTTTGACGGTGGTCTTTTGCTCGGTTACCTTGCAGCCGAATTTCTTGAACATATCGGCAATCCACACACCGCACTGGTCGTGTGCGGCACTGTTCATCACGCGTGGGCCGAAACTGCACTGCTTTTTGCAGAAGGCGTAGGCGGAGTCAGCATTGAATTTAGGTCCTTCGGGCTTCAGTCCCAGGTGGTCTTCTGTCACGGTATCTTTCTTTGAATTCTTGCATGAGGCGCACGAACAGATGATGAGGAGCGCCATCAATAGCGTTGTCAGGGATGATAACTTTTTCATTTTTGGTTGTTTTTATTGTTTTTTGGCGGCTTGCACTTGGCTCATGACTCTGAGCCAGTTGCCGCCCCAAATTTTAGCAATGTCTCTTGGGGTGTATTTGCGGCGCAGCAATTGGAGAGTGAAGTTGATGAGTTCCGAGGCGTCTGCAATGCCTTTTACGCCACCGTCTCCATCGAAATCGCTGCCCAGACCGACGTGGTCTATGCCCATAATCTGGATGGCATGCTCGAGATGGGCAATGGCGTCGAGAATGGAAGCCTCGCCTTCCTTGCGCAGAAAACCATGATAGAGCGTGGTCTGTGCCACACCGCCGTGCTGGGCAAGTGCCCGCAATTGGTCGTCGGTGAGGTTGCGTGGAACGTCGCACAGGGCCTTGCAGTTGCTGTGCGAGCAGACGATGGGGGTGCGGCTGATTTCCAAGGCATCGTAGAAACTCTTCTCACCGCCATGGCTCAAGTCTACCATGATGCCGCAGTCGTTCATCTCACGAATCACTTTCTCGCCAAACGAGCTTACGCCATTGTGGGTGTTGCATCCGCGGGCACTGTCGCAGATGTCGTTGTCGCCGTTGTGGCAGAGGGTGATATAGACGATGCCGCGCTGGGCAAAATGCTTCACATTCTGGACATTGTGCTCCAATGCCAGTCCGTTCTCGATGCCGAGCATGATGCTCTTGCGACCCTTGCGCTTGTCTTCATATAGGTCGGAGGGGGTGCGGGCGATGCTCACATAGTTGGAGTCGTGTGCCACGATGTCTTCAATCTTGTCGAAAATCAGGTCTGCATACGCCATCGGACCGCTTACTTTGAAGGGGGCGATGTCGGAAAACTTTTCTCCCATCTTCGGTTGGGGCAGATAGGCCACCATCGTGACGGCATCCTGTCGGCCGTCCGTCATCTTGTGCAGGTCGTAGAGGATGCGTGGGTCGCGCTGTTCGAAGTGTATTCCCTGCGGGAAGAACATGGGTGTGTCACAGTGGGAGTCAAGGGTAAGGATGCGCTTGTGCAGTGCTTTGCCCTGCATGAAGAGCGTAGCTTGTTCCACAAGCCAGGCGAAAAGTTTACGTCCGTCGGCTTCAAGCCATTCCGGATGCCACTGCACGCCCATTATGGGTTTGTGCTCGCTGCTCTCGACTGCTTCCACCACGCCGTCGCTGGCGGTGGCTGTGACGGTCAGACGCTTGCCGGCATTGCCCACGGCTTGGTGGTGAAACGAGTTGACGTAAATCTTGTCGGCGTCATACACTTGGTGAAGCATCGAGTCTTTCACGATGTTTACGGAGTGTGTGGTCTCGCTTCTGTCTGCGTCCTGCGAATGTTTGATGGCTGGTTTTTCTATGTCTTGGACCACGCTTCCGTCCAAAGCCATGGCGAGGGTCTGTATGCCCCGGCAGATGCCGAGCATGGGTATTTGCCGGTTGTAGGCCAGTCGGGTGATGAGCAGTTCGGGCAGGTCGCGTGTTTTGTTGATGCTGTGGAGGGTGGGTTGGGGTTCCTCGCCGGCCCAGAGAGGATTGTAGTCACCGCCTCCGGTGAGCAGCAAACCGTCGAGATGGGCGAGCGTGTTGACGATAACGTCGCTGTCCGCCACAGGCGGGATGAGCATAGGAATGCCGCCGGCTTTCACTACTTGTGTATAATAACGGTCGCGCAAAGTGGCGTCGCCGTCACTATAGTTGGTGGTGATGCCGATAATAGGTTTGTGTGGGGCTTCAGGATAACTGCTGTAGATCTCGTCGAGATGTGTTTGCAGATGATAGTTTTCCATATAAGAGCGGAAATAATTTATTGAAAGAGGGTGTATCAAAATCTTTTAATTTCAATACACCCTCCTCTTGATAATACAAATGTATTAGTTTTCTTCAATCTTTACGGGCACTTCACGCTTGATGCTCTGTTCCAGAGAGATGAGTGTTTCGGTGGAAACCACGCCGGGGATGGTCTGCATCTGGTTGTTGAGCAGATCCATGAGTTGTTCGTTGTCGCGGGCATAGAGTTTGGCGAGCATGGTGTAGGGGCCGGTTGTGAAGTGGCATTCCACAATTTCAGGAATGTGCTGCAGGCGTTCCACCACCTCTTTATACATACTTCCTTTTTCGAGGATGATGCCTACATAGGTGCAAGTGGAGTAGCCGAGACTCTTGGGGTTGACGTCAAAACCGCTGCCGGTGATGACACCTTCTTCAATGAGTCGCTGCACACGCTGGTGGATAGCGGCACGAGACACGCCACATTCAGCGGCAACGTCTTTGAAAGGAATACGGGCGTTCTGTGAGAGAATACCGAGTATCTTCTTGTCAAGATTGTCTATTCTTTCCATATATCTTCTGTTTTTATTTATTGTTAGCTTGATATTACATAGCAAAAGTATATAATAAAAATGAATTAAACAACATTTTGGAAAGAAAAAGTATTGTTGAAAGGACTTTTTAATAAGAATATGAAAAAAGAAAAGGAATTGCCGTGTTCACGACAACTCCTTTTCTTCTATATTTTTGCAGGAAAAGCAAGCGATGGTTTACTTCTTGCCTTTCTTGGTTTTCTTCTGCTCTTTGACGTTTTTCTTGTCTTTGTTGGCGGTGTTGGCAGGAGTGGCTTTCTCAGCTTCGGGCTTGGGATCGCCGATGCAAACCAATTCTACCTTGAAGATAAGAGCGGAAAAAGGTTTGATTTCTCCACCCATCTCGCGGTCGCCGTAAGCCAACTGATAAGGAATGTAAAGCTCCCATGTAGAGCCTACGGGCATCATGGTGAGGGCTTCTGTCCATCCTTTGATGACGCCATTCACGGGGAATGTGGTGGTGTTGGGGGTGCGCTTGTAGGAACTGTCGAACACCTTGCCGTCCACCAGTTTGCCTTCATATCTCACCGTCACCTTGTCTGTCGGCTTAGGTGTTTCTCCTTCACCCTTGACGAGCACCTTGTATTGCAGTCCGTCGGGAAGGGTTTGCACACCTTCCTTGGTTTTGTTTTCGGCGAGGAACTTTTCTCCGGCTCGGCGGTTGTCGCCATAGAGACGTTCCATTTTGGCCTGCTGCTCAGCCTCGCGGCGGGTCTTGAAGAACTGCTCTGCGTTGTCCTGTGAGAAGAGGGTGTGGTCGCCTTCGATGGCGGCGATGAATCCCTTCTGCAACATATTCACGTTGATGGTGTCCTTGGCGTCCTTGAAATCATTCTTGGCACCGGGAATCATTCTTGTCTCGAGCATGGATGCCACTTGGAGTCCGGCAAGATAAGCCTGGTATTCCTTCTTGCCTCCATTGGCCAAAGACTCTTGAAGACCGCGCTTGAAGTCTTTCATGTTGGTGCTGTCCACACCGAGTGAACCCTTCAGATACTGCATCAGACCATCGGTCATCGCCATGCCGGCGGCATAGCTCAAGGAGTCGGATGCTGATTTGAGCGCTACTTTTTCTATAGGAGCCACTACCTTCTTGGAGGTTTTGGCTGTCTTCTTCACGGGCTGCACAGCCCACATGGAAGATGCGCCCACCAAGGAGGCGAGCGCAAATGTCATGAATTTCTTGTTCATCTTTATTCTTTCAAACAAATTACTTCTCGATAGAGAGTACCTGAATCTTGAAAATCAGAGCGGAGAAAGGCTTGATTTGTCCCATGTCACGCTCCTTGTAAGCCTGGTCTGCAGGGATGTAAACTTCCCAAGTGGAACCTACAGGCATGTGGGTCAGAGCTTCTGTGAAGCCTGGGATCACCTGGTTGGCGCGCATGGTAGCAGGCTCTTTGCGGGCGAATGAACTGTCGAACACCTTGCCGTCAACAGTCTTTCCCTCATAGTGAAGCTTCACCATGGAGGTGTCGGAAGGAATATCGCCAGAACCCTCGCTGATCACTTTATAGCAAACACCGTTGGCGAGTTTCTTCACACCGGGCTGCTTGGCAATGTTGGCCATGAATTTGGCGCTCTTCTCCTTGTTGGGGCCATACTGCTTCTCCATGCTCTGCTGCATGATTTGCTGTGCCTTGGTCTGCTCGATCATGCGAGCCTGGTCAGGAGTCATAGCGGCATTCTTGCCTGTGGCGCCGCTGATGAAACCAGCCACGAGGTTCTTCATGTTCAGTGTCTGTGTAGAGTCGCCGGCGAAAATCTGCTTGCTGGCGTTCTTCTGCATCATGGCAAGCTGCATACCGATGCCCACACCTACGTTGTAAGCGTTCTTCTTCTTGTCGTCCACACTCAGGGCACCGTCGGTCAGACCCTTGACAAATTCAGCCATATAGGCTGTGTCCACTTCCATGCGTGAGAGATATTCTTTCACGCCCTGAGACTGTTCGAGACCAAAAGCGTAGCTCAAAGAGTCCACGTCGTTCTTCATGTCTGCCTTTGGGGTAGAGTTGCCGCAAGAAGAAAGGGCTGCGGCGCTGATAGCCAAAGCGGCTACAAATGTAATCTTCTTCATGATTATTTTGTTGTTTTCTTGTTTTCTAATGTTGGATTAGAGCACTTCGATGAGTTCCACATCAAAGATGAGGGCTGAGAATGGAGGGATAGAAGCACCGGCACCATGCTCGCCATAGCCGAGAGAGTAGGGGATGAAGAAACGATACTTGGAACCCTCGGTCATCAGTTGGAGACCTTCTGTCCAACCGGCAATCACCTGGTTGAGAGGGAACACGGCTGGTTCGCCGCGCTGGATGCTGCTGTCAAACATGGTACCGTCGATGAGCATGCCCTCATAGTGACATTTCACCTTGTCGGTAGCCTTAGGCTTCTTGCCGTTGCCCTCTTTGAGCACCTTATATTGGAGACCGCTTGGCAGGGTGACCACACCTTCCTTCTTGGCATTTTCTGCCAGATAATCCTCACCGGCCTTGCGGGCTACCTTGCCTTTTTCGGCGGCAGCGGCACGCTGCTTAGCCTCTTGTGCTTGGAAGAAATCCTGTACGATTTGTTGTGCTTCTTGGTCAGCTACTTTAGGCTGGTCGCCAGCCAAAACGTCCTTGATAGCCTGAGCGAAATCATCAATGTTCAATTCGTTGGCTCCCATCTGTGAGAGTTGGCGTCCGATACCCAGACCCAAGGCGTAACTTACTTTGTCCATAAAATGTTTAGTATTTATCGATAAATTAAAATTTATTTTTTGCAAAGATAGTGCTTTTGTCCCATAGAGTGGATGTATTTGCGGAAAAATTAGTATTTTTGTGTTTAATTAATGTGGAGGAAACACGATGAAAAAGAAATTAGTATTTCTCACTGGAGCCGGAATGTCGGTCGAGAGTGGTTTTAAGACCTTCCGTGGAAGCGATGGTTTATGGGAAAATTATCCTGTGGAACAAGTGGCCACACATGAGGGTTGGGAGCGTGATCCAGAGTTGGTTACAAAGTTCTACAACATGCTGCGCAAGAAACTTTTCGCGGCTAAGCCCAACGAAGGCCATCGGTTGATTGCTGAATTGGAGAAGTTTTACGATGTGACGGTGGTCACGCAAAATGTGGACAACTTGCACGAGAAGGCTGGGTCTACCCATGTCATCCATCTGCATGGTGAACTTGCCAAGGTGTGCTCGAGCCGCGATCCCTATAATCCCCATTTCATCCAGACACTCACGGAGCAGAATCCCGAGGTGGTTCCGGGTACGAAGGCTGGCGACGGTACCTTGCTCCGTCCCTTCATTGTTTTCTTCGGCGAGAGTGTGCCTATGATGGATCCTGCGATGGACGCTGCCGAGCAAGCCGACATTTTCGTCATCATCGGCACGTCTCTCAATGTCTATCCCGCCGCGGGACTTGTGCAGTATGTTCCCCGTCAGACTCCTGTCTATCTGATTGACCCGGAAGAAGTGATGACGAGCGGTGCCCGTTCAGTGCATTTCATACAGAAAGGTGCCAGTGACGGCATGCGGGAATTGTTTGACCAATTGGTAAAACAACCCTGACAGGCAGAACTCGTGCCTTGTCATTTGGAAAGTTGAGGAAGAGAAGAGATAAGTCACCGATAGAGAAGAAGGGCTGTTTCTTGTGGAAAGGAAGCGTGTCGTCTCTATGAAAAAGTGGAAAAACCTTTCGCTTCCTCAACTTTTTGCATTAACTTTGCAGCATAAAAATGCACATAACTGCATAAAAACTAAATAATTATACGTTTATGTCTTACAAGAGAATAACTGCCGAAGAAGCGGCAATGATGATAAAAGATGGTGAAAACATCGGATTCAGCGGCTTCACCCCCAATGGCGTGCCCAAGGCTGTGGCACGCAAACTGTCCAAGCGTGCTATTGAGGAGCATGAGGCTGGCCGTCCGTTCTCTGTAGGCATCATCACCGGCGCGTCGTCTTGTCAAAGTTTGGAAGGAGACTTTGCCAATGCCCATGCCATCAAATTCCGGGCGCCATTCTCCACCAACGCCGATTTCCGCAAGCACTGCAACCTGCAGGAGATAGACTATGAGGACATGCATCTCGGCCATGTGGCGGAGCGGTTGCGCCGAGGTTTTTATGGTGAGATAGACTGGGCCATCATCGAAGTGTCCGACTTGGACGAGGGACCGAAGAAATGCAAGGCTTATCTCACATCGGCAGGCGGTATCGTACCTACGATTGCGCGGTTGGCCAAGCACGTGATTATCGAGTTCAACCATTTCCACAGCCCCAACTCCAAATATCTGCACGATGTCTATGAGTGTAAGGAATTTCCCTATCGCCGTCCCATTCCGTTGCTCTTTGTGGGCGACCGCATCGGCAAGAACTATGTGTCCATCGACGCCAAGAAGATTGTCGGCGTGGTGGATTGCTATATTCCCGAGGAAGCGCGCGCCTTCAAAGCGTTGACGCCGGAAACCGAGATGATCGGCAATCATGTGGTGGATTTCTTTATCAACGACATCAAACGTGGCCACATTCCCGAGTGTATGTTTCCCGTACAGAGTGGGGTAGGCGTGACGGGCAATGCCGTGATGAAGGCCATCGCACAGTGTCACAAGCTGCCACCGTTGCAAGTATACAGCGAGGTGGTGCAGGACTCTGTCATCGACATGATGCTCGACGGACAGGTAAGTCAGGCTTCGGCTGCCGCCGCCACCGTGACCAACGAGACCTTGCGCAAGATTTACGACAACATAGACTTCTTCAGCCAGCACCTCACCTTGCGTCCCAGCGAGATTACCAACTCGCCCGAGGTAATCCGCCGCTTCGGTGTGATTGCCATGAACACGGCTTTGGAATGCGACATCTACGGCAACGAGAACTCCAGCCACATCTGCGGCTCTAAGTTGATGAACGGCATTGGCGGTTCGTGCGACTACGAGCGCAATGGCTCCATCAGCATCTTCTACACCCCTTCTACGGCGAAAAATGGGGCTATCAGTGCCATCGTGCCAATGTGCAGTCATGTGGATTCCACCGAGCACGATGTCGACATTATCGTCACCGAGCAGGGATTGGCCGACTTGCGTGGCAAGGGTGCCTTGCGCCGTGCCGAGGAAATCATCGAGCACTGTGCCCATCCCGACTACCGTCCGCTGCTGCGCGACTATCTGAAGATTTCCGGAAGCGGCCACCAACCCGAGTCCATGCGCTGCGGTCTCGCTTTCCACGACACGTTCATGCGCAAGGGCGACATGCGGTTGACCGACTTTGGAGAATATTTGAAATAAGCTTAAAAAGACAAAACATGAACCTCAGGATATCCCTACTGTCGCTGTTGTTTTTGACGTGTATGCACCTATTCGCCTCGGAGACAACAGTGGAAATATCCACAGACTCGTTGGAAAGCTCTTCGCTGTCCGCTCCTTTGGCGGACAGTCTGCTGGTTGTCGACTCGTTAGCCGCCAACTATCCTGGCGATAACCGGTGGGTAGCTCGCACCCAAACAACCTTCAAACCCATACAACTCCTGGTGCCCGGTGCCCTTATCACCCTCGGAACCCTCGGTGCCGTCAGCGATTGGGGAGAAAGTCTCGACCCCATTCACAAGCACCACTCCCCCGAATGGCACCACATGAAGATGCTCCATCCCGACAAGTGGATACAGTTTGTGCCTTCCGTCTTCGGCATCGGACTGAATGTGTGTGGTGTGAAATCACCCTATACCCGCACCGAACGGCTTTTGTTACGTGCCACTTCCTTGGCTCTGAGCACCTCTGTAGCGTTCGGGTTGAAGCATATGGTCAAAGAAAGACGGCCCAGTGGCGAAGACAACCACTCTTTTCCGTCGGGTCATGCCACCACTGCCTTTCAGGGTGCCGAACTGGTGCGCATGGAATATGGCGGGTGGTATGGTGTGGCAGCCTACGTGATGGCGACAGGCGTGGCGGTGGAGCGTGTGGTCTATGACAAGCACTGGATTCACGATGTGGTGATGGGAGCCGGCGTCGGCATCCTCAGTGCCAGGGTCAGCCTGTGGCTCCTGCCATGGGAAAAAAGACTGTTCCGTTTAGACGGGAAACAGAAGAAAGCCATGGCCATCGTCCCTTATTATGACGCTGGAAACCATGCGTTGGGCAGCTCTTTTGCCATGACATTTTAAGAAAAAGCGGGAAAAGTTTTTGTTTCACGCCTTTTCTTTGTATCTTTACGAGCTGAAAGTATTTAATATCATCTGTCATGGCAAAAAACATTCATTGGTCGGACGACTATTGGCTGCTTCTGATGCAACTCTATCTCAAGAAACCCGAGGGCGTGAAACCTGTCTTTTCCCGCCCATTGATAGACCTTAGCCTGGAACTGCACATACCTCCCCGTTTCCTTCATGCGCAGATGTTCAAACTCCGACAGCTCGAAACACCCTACATAGAACAATTGTGGAGCACCTATGGCGACAATCCCCGCCGTCTGCAAAAGGAGGTGAAGATGCTCCGTCAGATGAAGGGGTTCAACAACGCCAGCGCTTTCTATGAGGGTGTGCACACCAACGAGTCGTTTGAACTTGACTTCAAGCCACTCGCCACCTGTCCCGACTTGCTTCCGGTAAAACTTGTGATGATTCTCGATCTCTATTTCCGTCTCACGCCCAATACCATGGTGGAGGAGACCCCAGAGGTCGTGGACTTGGCGAAACTCCTGAAGCTCACACCCCGTCGCGTGGCGGAAGTGATGCGGATATTCCAGCAGTGTGACCCCTATCTCATGCGTGAGCCTTTGGGCGGAGACGAGCTTTCCACCGAGTGCGAGGAAGTGTGGAAACGTTTCGGCAACGACAATCCGGACAAATTGTCCGCTCTTGCCGCACAGTTGAAAGACTATTTCATTTAGCTAAATATGAATTATAATATAGACGATTTTGAAATTATGGCACCGGTAGGCTCGAGAGAGAGTCTTGCCGCCGCCATCCAGGCTGGTGCCAATTCCGTGTATTTTGGAATTGGACAGCTCAACATGCGCTCCCATTCCGCCAACCATTTCACGATTGACGACCTACGTGAGATAGCCGCGACGTGCAACGAGCACGGCATCAAGACCTACCTCACCGTCAACACCATCATCTATGGCGAGGACATAGCCACCATGCACGAGATTGTGGACGCTGCCCACGAGGCAGGCATCTCCGCCGTCATCGCCAGCGATGTGGCTGTGATGACCTATTGCCGTCAGGTGGGTGTGGAGGTGCATCTCTCCACCCAGCTCAACATTTCCAACATAGAAGCGTTGAAATTCTATGCCCAGTTTGCCGACGTAGTGGTTTTGGCACGCGAGTTGAACATGGACCAAGTGGCAGACATCTACCGTCAGATTGTGGAGCAACAGGTGTGTGGCCCCTCAGGAAAGCTCATCCGCATCGAAATGTTCTGCCATGGTGCGTTGTGCATGGCGGTGAGCGGAAAGTGCTATCTCAGCCTGAACAATGCCGCCCGCTCAGCCAACCGCGGTGAGTGTATGCAGCTCTGTCGCCGCTCTTATTTAGTGACCGACCGTGAGACGGGCACGGAGTTGGAGGTGGACAACAAGTATATCATGAGTCCCAAGGACTTGAAAACCATTCGCTTCATCGACCGTATGATGAAGTCTGGTGTGAGGGTGTTCAAAATCGAGGGTAGGGCCCGTGGCGCTGAATACGTCTACACCGTGGTGAAATGTTATAAAGAAGCCATACAGAGCGTCATCGACGGCACCTTCACCGAGGAGAAAAAAGACCAATGGGACGAACGGCTCGCCACCGTATTCAACCGTGGTTTCTGGGACGGATACTATCAAGGTCAGACCATGGGCGAGTGGAACAGCAACTACGGGTCCAACGCCACAGAGAAAAAAGTTTATGTGGGCAAGGGCGTGAAATATTTCTCCAAACTTGGCGTGGCGGAGTTTACCGTCGAGGCATCGGAGTTCAACGTGGGCGACAAACTGCTCATCACCGGTCCCACCACCGGTGTCATATATCTGGACGCCGAAGAGATACGTCTTGACTTGAAGCCTGTGCAGACCGCTCCCAAGGGCACCCACGTGTCAATACCCGTTCCGGCAAAAGTACGCCCCAGCGACAAACTGTTTAAATTAGTTAGTGTAGAACAAAAATAAACAAACACATAAAGCAATGACAATCAACGAATCACAAGACGAAGTAATAGAGGAGTTTGAGGGATTCTCAGACTGGATGGACCGTTATCAGATGCTCATCGACTTGGGCAACGACCTCGAGCCGCTCGATTCTAAATACAAAACCGAAAGCAATCTCATCGACGGCTGCCAAAGCCGTGTGTGGTTGCAGTGTGACTATGTAGACGGAAAACTCGTGTTTACCGCCGACAGTGACGCCCTCATCACCAAGGGTATCATCGCCCTCCTCATCCAGGTGTTGAGCGGTCACACCCCCGACGAGATTATCAATGCCGACCTCTATTTCATCGACCGCATCGGCTTGAAGGACCATCTGAGTCCCACCCGCAGCAACGGACTCCTCTCGATGGTGAAGCAGATACGCATGTATGCCTTGGCTTTCAAGGCGAAGGAATCAGAGTAGAATTCACTGGAAGAAAAATGCGAAAACTCAAGACCATCGAAATGCACCGCCTGTCGGTGGAGCAGTTCAAGGAAGCCGAGAAGATGCCGCTCATTGTGGTGCTCGACGACGTGAGGAGCCTGCACAATGTGGGCTCTGTTTTCCGTTCCTGTGACGCCTTCCGTGTAGAGGCCATCTATCTTTGCGGCATTACCGCCACCCCTCCCCAAGCCGAGATTCACAAGACCGCCTTGGGCGCCGAGGACAGTGTGGCATGGCGATATTTCCCCACAGCGGAGGAAGCTGTGGAGGCACTCCGTCAAGAAGGCTATTTTGTCTACAGCATTGAACAGGTGGAGGGCAGCACCAAGTTGCAGACGCTCTCTCTGGATGCAGGCAAGAAATATGCCGTGGTACTGGGCAATGAAGTGAAGGGTGTGCACCAAAGTGTGGTGGATATGAGTGACGGATGTCTTGAGATACCGCAGTTTGGCACCAAGCATTCGCTCAATGTCAGTGTGACGGCGGGCATTGTAGTGTGGGAGTTTGCCCGGCTCCGGATGAAAAACAATCAATAATCAAGAAAGAAAATGAAAAGATATCTTATCATTCTTGTGTCAGCCCTGCTGTCTATGGGCGCCTTGGCACAAGTGTCAAGAACGGAAATAGACGCCGACCCCACCTTGGCGGGCAGCAATTATCTAGCCTATCGGGGTCCTCAGAAGTCGCTGACGCCAGCCCCCAAGGGCTACAAACCCTTCTATTTGTCACACTATGGACGCCACGGATCGCGCTACCTCATTGGCACTTCCGACTATGACCAACCCTACAACACGCTGAAAAAGGCCGACCGTGACGGTAAGTTGACTGCCAAAGGTAAGGAAGTGTTGCAGAAATTGGCGCTGATTTGCGCCGAGGCAAAGGGACGTGACGGTGAACTCACCCAGCGGGGAGCCGAACAGCACAAGGGTATTGCCAAGCGCATGTATGAGCGTTTCCCCGAAGTGTTCAAGGGCAAGACTCATGTCGAAGCCAAGAGTACGGTGGTAATCCGCTGCATCCTCTCGATGGAGAATGCCTTGCAGCAATTGCTCGTGATGAACCCACAGCTGGTCATCACGCACGACGCAAGCTACCATGATATGTACTACATGAACTTGGACGACAAAGTGCTCAATGCCAAGAAAATGCCTACAAAGGCCAACCAAGCCTACTGGCAGTTTGCCGCCCGCAACGATCATCACCAGCGTGTGATTGCCGAGCTGTTCAACGACACCGACTATGCCGAGAAGAACATCGACTGCTCTTGGCTCTATCAGAAGCTTTTCAAGTTGGCGAGCAACGTGCAGAGCACCGAGTTGCGCCACACCCTGTCGCTCTATGACATTTTCAACAAAGACGAAATCTATGAGAACTGGCGCGTGCGCAATGCCTGGTGGTATATCAACTACGGGCCGTCTCCCCTCAATGGCGGCACCCAACCCTATTCCCAGCGCAATCTGCTGCGCAAGATTATCAGCGAGGCCGACAGTTGCATCGCCCTTGAACATCCGGGTGCAACCCTCCGCTATGGTCACGACACCATGGTGATGCCGCTCTCCTGTCTGCTTGGTTTGAACGGCTTGGACAAGTCTATCAGTAACCTGGACGATGTGGACAAGCAAGACTGGTGCGACTACAAGATTTTCCCCATGGCGTGCAACATCCAGTTTGTGTTCTACCGCAAGTCTGCCACCGACAAAAATCCTATCTTCAAGGTGCTGCTCAATGAGGACGAGGCGACCCTGCCTATCAAGACAGACATGGCACCCTATTACCATTGGAGTGACTTCAAAGCCTTTTATCTGAAGAAGTTGGCTGATTATCAGGAATAAATCATATGAAGAAAGTCTTTCTCGCAGCATTCTTCACCCTCTTGTTCATACAAACATTGTGTGCGCAAAACGACCAATCATGGGAATCGCTTTACGAGCTAATCAGCGATGATGAGGAAGAAGACCTGCCCTCGAAAGACGAAGTCTACGAGCAACTGTGCCAGTTGGCGGAACATCCCTTAGACCTCAACACGGTCACCCGCGAACAACTGGAACAGTTGCCCTTTCTTTCCGGCATACAGATAGAGGAACTGCTCTACTACCGCTATCTGTACAAACGGTTTGAGACGAAATCCGAACTGATGGGTTTGCGTTCGCTCGATTATTACCGTCGGTGCCTGCTCTCCTGCTTTGTCTATGTGGGCGAAGCGCCCCCTCCTGGTTTCCCTTCGCTCAAAAACATTCTGAAATACGGCAAGCACCAGTTCACGGGCATGGTCAAAATTCCCTTTTATGAGCGAAAAGGCGACAAAAAAGGCTATTTGGGCTATCCATACAAACACTATCTCAAATACGATTTCCACTATGGCGACCATGTGAAGGCGGGTTTTGTGGCGTCGCAAGATGCCGGTGAGCCTTTCTTTTCCGGCAAGAATCAATGGGGCTATGACTATTATTCCTATTATATAATGGTGAGAGACCTGGGACGCATCCGCACGTTGGCACTGGGCAAATACCGTGTCTCTTGGGGATTGGGACTGGTGGTCAACAATGATTTCAGTCTTGGAAAGCTCATCTCTTTGTCCACTCTCGGGCGCAATACAACAGGCGTCAAGACCCATTCCTCCCTCTCGTCCTACAACTATCAGCAAGGCATAGCCGCCGATGTCAGCCTTTCCTCTCGTCTCAACCTTTCCGCTTTTCTGTCCTATCGCCCCATTGACGCCACCCTCAACAACAATTCACCCTCCATCGCCACCATTCTCTCCACGGGCTATCACCGCACAAAAAGCGAACTGGAACGCAAGAACAATGCCTCACAGTTCACGTCCGGCATGCGCTTGGGCTATACTGCCGGTGCCTTGCGTTTGGAACTGAATGGTCTCTATACCCGGTTTGACCACGACTTGCACCCCAACCTCTCACAAGCCTTCCGCCGATACTATCCGCAGGGCAACAATTTCTACAACCTCAGCCTTGACTATAGCTATACCCACTATCGTTTCACAGTCAAAGGAGAGACGGCCCTCGACCATCAGCAGGCGGTAGCCACCCTCAACACGTTGGGCATTCAGCTCACCTCCTCGCTCACCGCCATGCTCCTCCAACGTTTTTATTCCTATCGCTACCAAGCTCTGCTGGCCAATAGTTTCAGCAGTGGTGGCAGGGTGCAAAACGAGAGTGGTGTCTATCTGGGTGTCAGCTACAAGCCTGGTCCCGCTTTCGACCTCATGGCCTATGCCGACATGGCCTATTTCCCCTGGAAACGTTATCAAGTGTCAGCCTCGTCACATGCCTACGACCAATTGGTTCAGGCTTCCTGGCATCAAGGTACTTTTGCTGTCACCGCCCGCTATCAGTTGAAGATGCGCCAAAAGGACAATGCCAAGAAAACCGCCCTCATCTATGACATGACCCATCGAGGCAGACTGTGGGCAAGCTATACGAACACCTCTTTTTCCACCCGCGCCCAAGCCGATTTCGCCTTGTCACGCTACAAGCAGCAGAGCGTCGGATGGATGGTCAGCAACATTTCGGGCATTACGGCAGGCAAGTATCTGAAACTCAATCTCACGCTTGGCTACTTCCATACCGACGACTATGCCAGCCGACTCTATGTTTACGAGCCAGGATTGCTTTATACCTTCTCCTACGGCATGTTCTATGGCAAGGGTGTGCATGGAGCCTTCAACATTCGCTATGCGCTGGGCTCCCATTGGCTTTTTATCGCCAAACTGTCGTCGACAAAGTACAACGACCGTAAAAAGATTTCAAGTGGACTGAATGAAATCAACCATTCGTCGATAACCGACCTGCAATTGCAAGTGAAGCTGAAAATATGAAACAAAAGTAGAGGCATATTTCACGTTTTAGCTGCAAAATCGTGTAGGTAACCCTATGTTTGTGTATGATTCATGTATGATTTGTGTATGATGATTTTTTCAAAGAGTCCGCATAAATACAGGTAGTTTGGAATGATTTGTGTAGGATGTATGATTTTCCCGAAAAAATTTTTTTTCAATAGGTTCAATCCTGACCTGTTGAAAGCATGCAGAATCTCCAATAGAACAAGAAAAACATATGTGATATGTAAAGAAAAATCAGGGTATTGAGTCCGACTCTATGGTTGGCGAGTCGTTAGTGTGCGACTAACGGGTCGTTAATGGCACACTAACGACCCGTTAATGGCGGACTAATGAAATTTTCACCGTGGTGAAATTTCAAAAACTCCGTCCCTTCTTGATTCTCAACCATGTCGTCAGTCGAATGGCGGCAAGTATGATCAGGAAGGGCATGAAGGGTTGATGGAAGCGTGTTTCGCCGTGACCCACCAAGGCGATGAATATTGTACCCAGAAGCGGGATAATGACAAAAATCCAAAGAGGCTTGTTTCTTATCACTTTTCCAATGCTCAACAACGTCAGTAACATTAGAATATAATAGAACAAAAGATTGTAGACCGTCAGCCATTGAATGGTTTGATAATGCGGAAAATCCAGTCTTAGACGCTCCATGCTGATGGGGGCATACATATAGGGGGCGGCTTTCTGCTGCTTGTTCATCAGAGCACAAAGGTTGCAGTTGTCAGACACGTAGGTCTTCATGACCTTATAAGGAATTTGTCGGGCATATTCCCCCTTGTTGTCTGGCAACCATTTGAAGAAATTGTGGTGCCATAGCGAGTCGCGTTGCTGGTAGTTGAAACATTCATCGGGTACTTTTGTAGGGTCTCCGCAAGCAAAGAGATGACGGTCTGACTGTTGGTCGGTGTCATGATCCCAATGATACTGCATCAATGCCATCCATCCCGTTTTTGCCTGATAGAGAAAATGACCGGTTCGCAGGAAACATCCCGCACCGATGAAGCAGACAGCCACGGCATAGCTGGCTGATAATTGGACGATATGACGGAGCCTTTGTTTACGGAAGAGAAGAAGATAGACCAGCATGGCAACAAGGAACACCAAAGCAAACGGGCGCACCCAATTGGCAATGGCGAGTACGATGCCGCCCCAAACAAACCGCTGTTTGCAGACCATCAGCCAAAAAGCAAGCATGCAGAGAAAGGTGAAAGGCAACTCGCTGTGAAAAGAGGTACCTTCGCCGTAGTTGGGCAGGTAAAGTACATAGATGGTCAATGCAATCAGTGCCGTCTTGGTGTTGGCGAGTCGTTCAGCGGTTTTATAGACCAACCAGGCCGTCACACCTTTTAGGACAGAATACACGACAAGCAGCGGATAGGCTGTGCCGAAGAGTCGCAATGAGCAGTAGACGGCATTGATGGCGCCCATGTTCCAGATGAAGGGCAACTCGGCGAGTTGTCTGTGTGTGGGATAAGGCTCCCCTTGTGTCACACATTCACGGGCCAAGTTCAAGTAGCCGTCACTGTCGGGATAAGGCGTATAGCCGAACACAACGAGCACAGCCAGCTGAAGCAGGGTGAAGGCCGCAATGACCAAAAGAGGAATGTGGCATTTTTTCATCTGACAATGGCTATTTTGCAGACAGTTCCTTTCGAACCGTCACTCTTGGCGGTCTCCACCATATAGATGCCGCTTGCTACCTTTTTCCCGCTGCCGTCACGGCCGTCCCAGACAAAGCTGCCGCCCGTGCTCTTGCCTTGTTCCACGAGTGTGCCGCTTGTGGTGGCAATCTTCACGTCAGCATTGTAAGACAGTCCCACGATGGTGATGTTGCCCTCATAGCCGGGGCGCACAGGATTGGGATAGGCATAGACATTGTCCTTCGTCATTTCCTCGTTGGTCGCAGTGGCGTCGCTCATATAGGAGCACAGTCCCTTGTCGGTGCCGAAGAACACCTCACCCGTTCTCTCGTCGATGGCTATCGACTTGACGACATTGGAGATGAGGTCGCTGTTGGTAGTGAGGAAATGGTGAATCTGGGTCATGTTGTCCTGACTGATGAGGTAGACCCCGTTGCCGTTGGTGCCAAACCATTTGCGGCCGGCTCCGTCCACCGCCATGGACATGATTTGTACGTTGGCAAGTAGATAGTCGGCATAGTTGGTGCCGTCGTTTCTCGGCACCTTCACTTGAGTCAAGGTCTCGTTGCCCGAGGCGATGTTTTCCGCAGAGAGATACAGGGGACCGAGCGTCGAACCCACCCAAATGTTGCCCTCTTTGTCCTCGGCGATGCAGTGGAAACCATAGTTGCCGTCGGAGAAAGTCAGGTTCTCGCCATCCTCGTTGACAAACTTGTCATAGACTTTCACGGCATCCGTGCTGGGTTGGTAGCAGTTGAAGCATTGTTTCTCGAAATCCTCGTTCACTGTCCACAGCAGTCCCCGGCTGTCCCACATGGGTTGTCGGATCGCCTTTTCCACATGGGTTCCGTCCCAACGCATCTCCTTGTGTGGAAAACTTTTCCACTCCCGTTCCTTGGTAAATTCCAACAGAGACACATCGCGGTCGTTGAAACTGTTGTAGAGCCAAAGGTTGCCAGTATTGTCGAAGATGACAGAAAAGACGAACGTATAGTCATGGTTGTTGTCTCTATATACCGACACAATCGGACTATTGTCCTCATTGAAATGGTGTAGGAATTTTCCGTCGTAAAACTCATAGAGTCCATTCTTGCCCGAGGCGAACACATGCTTGGAATCCAAGGGGTCGACGGCGAGACAGTTGACGGAAATGTATTTCACTCCCGTGATGGTGTCAAGCTGGTCTTGGTAGATTTGCCATTGGTCGTCATAGGGTTGCAACACTTGTACCATGCCGGGGCGGTTGGAATCGTCGATGGTGTTGTAGCCACCGCCGCAAGTATAGAGTTTGCCGTCGACAAACTTCATGTATTCAAAAAAATTGTATTTCGGTCCACCGGGATTCAGAGCGTTCACGGTGGCGAGTAGTTCCGGGTCGACGGTCTTTTGCCGAGGTGTGTATTCCCCTGTCCGTTTCCAGTTGTTCTTGTCAAGCAGGTTGGCGGAAAGCGGTGCGGAATAGAGACCCTGGGTAGACGAGGCGGCAAAGATGTTGTTTCCGTTGATATAGCAGTAGTCAACCTTGAATCCCAGATTGTAAGTATTGCTGATTTCCTTCGCCTTCATGTTGATATTCACAATACCGAAACCTGTGGCGAGATAAGCGTTGGAGCCGTAGACATAGACATCGTTGATTGTTTTGTCGCTGCTGGTCGTGAAATTGTAATAGGCAGGCACGTTGGTGACGGTGCCGTTTTCGCTCAAGATATCCATGTTGTTGTTGGCATAGAGAATGAGCAGACTATGGGCAGGCTGGCACCAGGCTATGTGTTCAATCTCGCAGTCGCTCAGTGAGTTGGCCTTGTCGAAGGTCTGGATGCTGTTGTCCTGAGTGTTGTAACAATAAAGACTCTTGGAAGCCAACACATAAAGTGTGTGGCCACCCTTTTCGATTTCCGTCACCTCATGGTAGGCCATATAAGCCTTCCATGAGCCTATGGGAGCCGCTTGCAGAGTGGGGAAAGACAGAAGAAATGTCAAGAGAAACACCCACTTGGCGGTGAAAGAAATATAGACTATTTTTTTGTTCATGAGGAATCGTTTCTATAAGTAACGTTAATGTGCGCGTTTTTATTTTGCGTTTATTCTTTTTTATGTACTTTTGCATGGTAAAACGATTCATACAAATATCCATGTCACAAAAACTCATCCAGACTCAGACCCAAAAACTGCAGCAATTGCAGAAACTTTCACAACAGCAGATGATGGTTGTGAAAATGTTGGAGATGCCTTTGGCGGAATTGGAACAAAAGGTGGACATGGAAATCGATGACAATCCTGCCATTGAGAGTGTCTCTCCCGACGACGCCATGAATGACAATCATAATGACGACGACGGAACACGGGACACAACGGACGGTACAGAAGAATCGTATGAGGAGCACGCCGAGCGTGAAGACCGTAAAGACGAGTTGGACAACGTGCTCGACTCCATAGGCAAGGATGACGCCCTTCCCGACTATGAACATGCCGGCAAATCCCAACAGACAGCAGACTATGAAGAACAAGTCTACGGAGACTCCACTTCTTTTTACGACAAACTCAACGAACAGGTGGGCGAGTTGGAGTTGACTGACAAACAACGTGACATTCTGGAATATCTCATTGGCTCGCTCGACGAGGATGGTCTGCTGCGCAAGCCCCTTGACACCATCGAGGACGAACTGGCCATCTATCAAAATATTGACGCTTCGGCAGCGGAAATCAAGGATATGCTTGAAACGTTGCAAGACTTCGACCCTGCCGGCATCGGGGCATGCGACCTCAAGGAGTGTCTGCTGCTGCAAGTGGAGCGCAAGAAGGGCAGCAAAATCAATATGCTGGTCTATCGGGTGATAGACGAATGTTACGACGAGTTCATCAAAAAGCGTTGGGACAAAATCAAGCAGCACCTCTCGCTCACCGACGACGAGGTGGCTGCCATCCAGAAAGAAATACTCAAACTGAATCCCAAACCTGGTGCGTCGATGGGGGAGACCGTGGGCAGGAATATGCAACAGATAACCCCAGACTTTGTGGTGGACACCGACGACGACGGACAGGTCAGCTTCAGCATCAATAAAGGCAGAATCCCCGATCTCTATGTGTCGCCCTCTTTTGTCGACATGCTCGACACCTACAAGAAAAACAAAAACGGCATGAACCGCGAGACCAAGGAGGCCCTGCTCTATGCCAAGCAGAAAGTGGACCGGGCCCAGAGTTTCATCGATGCCGTGAAGCAACGTCGCCATACACTCTACGTCACCATGAAGGCGATTATTGCTTGGCAGCACAAATTTTTCCTTGACGGTGACGAGGCAGACCTTCGTCCGATGACCCTGAAAGACATCGCCGACAAGACTGGTCTCGACATATCCACCATCTCTCGTGTGAGCAATGTGAAATATGCACAGACCCGTTGGGGCACATTCCCCTTGCGCTATTTCTTCAGCGAAGCCTATACTACCGAAGACGGAGAGGAACTCTCTACCCGGAAAATCAAGGTGGCCCTCAAGGAAGTGATAGCCCATGAAGACAAGCACAAACCTTTGAGCGACGACGCTCTAAAGGCGGAGTTGGAGCGACGCGGTTTCCCGATAGCGCGCCGTACCATTGCCAAATACCGAGAACAGTTGGGTATTCCTGTCGCAAGATTACGTAAAGAATGAACAACAAGACAATTATAATGATAGCACGGGTGATGAGTATGCTGTTCACCCCCTTTTACCTGCCCTTGTTGGGGTTGGCGGTGCTTTTCTTTCTCAGCTACTTGAGCCTTATGCCCACTGGGTATAAGATATTTGTGTTATCCATGGTCTACCTGTTCACCATCCTTCTGCCCACCATGCTCATCCATCTCTACCGCCACTATCAGGGATGGTCGCCCATTGAACTGGGCATCAAGGAGCGTCGTATGGTGCCCTACTCCATTTCTATCCTTTGCTATTTCGTGTGTCTCTATTTGATGGAGATATTCCATATCCCCCACTTCATGGGAAGCATCCTGATGGCGGCCCTGTTCTTGCAAGTGCTGTGTGCCATCATCAATGTGTGGTGGAAAATATCCACTCATACAGCCGCCATCGGCGGTGTGGCGGGTGCGCTGATAGCCTTCTCGGGCATATTCCTTTTCAACCCCACTTGGTGGTTCTGTGTGGTCATGCTCGTGGCGGGCATGGTCGGCACGAGCCGTATGATTCTGCGTCAGCACACCCTCTCACAAGTGCTGGGCGGATTTGGGGTAGGACTGCTCACCGCCTACTATACCATTGCTATAATGTAACTCAAAAACATACTGAAACATGAAACCGTTAGTAAGTATTATCATGGGCTCGACCAGTGACCTGCCCGTTATGGAAAAGGCCTGCAAGTTTCTCAACGACATGCAGATACCATTTGAAGTGAACGCTCTCTCCGCCCACCGCACTCCTGATGCCGTGGAAGAGTTTGCCAAAGGGGCGAAGGCTCGGGGCATCCGTGTCATCATCGCCGGTGCCGGCATGGCCGCCGCACTTCCCGGTGTCATCGCCGCCTCCACCACACTGCCAGTCATCGGTGTGCCCATCAAAGGCATGCTCGACGGTCTTGACGCCATGCTCAGCATCATTCAGATGCCACCGGGCATTCCTGTGGCTACCGTGGGCGTCAATGGCGCCATGAACGCTGCGATTCTCGCCGCCGAGATGATGGCCCTTGCGGATGAGGACATCGCCCGCAAAATGGAGGAATACAAGGCCGGCTTGGGCAAGAAAATCGAAAAAGCAAATGCCGATCTTGCCGAGGTGAAGTATGATTTCAAGACCAATTAATATATGGATCTGTTCAATTACCAACGCAGGGAATCGAGCGTGGTGCAGGTGGGCGCTATCCAAATGGGTGGCGCCAACCCTGTGCGCATACAGTCGATGACCACAACCAAGACCACAGACACCGAGGGTAGTGTGGCGCAAGCCGAACGCATTATCGATGCCGGTGGCGAATTGGTGCGCTTGACCACCCAGGGTGTGCGCGAGGCGGAGAATCTGAAGAATATCAATGCCGCCTTGCGTGCCGATGGATACATGACTCCGTTGGTGGCGGATGTCCACTTCAATCCCCATGTGGCGGATGTCGCCGCCCTCTATGCCGAGAAGGTGCGCATCAATCCTGGCAACTATGTGGACCCAGCCAGAACATTCAAAAAACTGGAATACACCGATGAGGAGTATGCCGAGGAAATCAAAAAAATAGAAGAACGGCTGGTGCCGTTTATCAACATTTGCAAGGAAAACCACACTGCGGTGCGTATCGGTGTGAACCATGGTTCGCTTTCCGACCGCATCATGAGCCGCTATGGCGATACGCCAGAGGGTATCGTGGAAAGCTGTATGGAGTTCCTCCGCATTTTCAAGCGTGAGCATTTCGACAATGTGGTCATCTCCATCAAGGCCTCCAACACCGTGGTTATGGTGCGCTCCATGCGTTTGTTGGTCAGCGAGATGGAAAAGGAAGGCATGAACTATCCTCTCCACCTCGGTGTGACGGAGGCAGGTGAGGGCGAGGACGGCCGCATCAAGAGTGCCGTGGGCATCGGAGCCTTGCTCGCCGATGGTATTGGTGACACCGTGCGAGTGTCATTGAGCGAGGAGCCGGAGGCGGAGATACCCGTGGCACGCCATTTGGTAGACTATATGACGAGTCGTGCCGGCCATCTGATGATACCTGGCGAAGTCTATGAGAAGTTTGACTGGTTGCAGCCCGAGCGCCGTGTTACTCGTGCGGTAAAAGGCATCGGCGGCAGCAATGTCCCTATTGTCGTGAGCAGCTATAAGCCCACAACGGCCCCTTTGAAGGCCGATTATGTTTATGTGGGTGGCAAGTTGCCCGAGCAAACAGACCGACACCAGAAATACATCATCGACTTCAATGCTTATGAGGAAGCGGCGGCGTCACATCCCGAACTCTCCCTTTACCCCATCTACCCTCATACCGCCATGCCGTTTATGAGTGCGTGCAAGACCGACCTCAAGTTTCTTGTGCTTCAGTTCGGCGTGTCAACCGAGGAATATCAAGCCTGTCTGCGCAATCATCCCGAAGTGGTGGTGGTCTGCATGACCACGCATCAGAACCGACTGGGCGACCAACGGGCTCTTGTGCATGAGATGATGTGTCACGGCTTGTTCAATCCTGTGGTGTTCTGTGAGATGTATCGTCACAACGCTGCGGAGAAAGGCGACTTCCAGTTGGAGGCTGCCGCCGACATGGGGGCGTTGATGATGGACGGACTCACCGATGGACTGTGGTTGATGAACGATGGTGACATAGCTCCCGAGTTGATCGAGGACACTGCTTTCGGTATCCTTCAGGCTGGTCGACTGCGCACGTCGAAAACAGAATATATCAGTTGTCCAGGATGTGGACGCACTCTCTACGACCTCCGTTCCACCATTGCCCGCATCAAGGCGGCTACCGCCGACATGAAAGGTCTCAAGATAGGCATCATGGGATGTATTGTCAATGGACCCGGCGAAATGGCGGATGCTGATTATGGATATGTAGGAGCTGGACCACACAAGATTTCCCTTTATCGCAAGAAAGTGTGTGTGGAAAAGAATATCCCCGAGGAAGAGGCAGTGGAGAAATTGCTCCAACTGATAGCTTCAGACCACAACAAAAAAGCATAACTGTATGGAACTGAAACAACGCTATGTAGCTGCCGCAGACCGTTATGGACGCAGTGAGCAGATGTATCGTCGATGTGGCCAGTCGGGAGTTTTGCTCCCGAAGATTAGTTTGGGTTTTTGGCACAACTTCGGAAGTGTGGATTCTTACGAACGGAGTCGGGAGATTACCCACTTCGCTTTTGACAACGGTATCACCCATTTCGATTTGGCCAATAACTACGGACCCGTCTACGGCTCGGCAGAAGAGACCATGGGACGGTTGATGGACGACAGTTTCCATCCCTATCGTGATGAACTGTTCATCGCCACCAAAGCGGGCTATGACATGTGGGAGGGACCTTATGGCAATTGGGGATCGCGCAAGTATCTGATGGCAAGCCTTGACCAGAGTCTCCATCGGATGCACCTCGACTATGTGGATATTTTCTACAGTCACCGCTATGACCCCAATACGCCACTTGAGGAAACGCTGCAGGCATTGGTGGACATTGTCCGTCAGGGAAAGGCGCTCTACGTGGGCATCAGCCGTTGGCCCCTTGAGGCATTGAAAGTGGCGGATGACTATCTCAGGGCACGCGATGTGCCACTGCTCATCTACCAAGGTCGCTTGAACCTGCTCGACCGTGCTCCACAGGAAGAAGGAATCCTTGACTATTGCCATGCCCATGGCATCGGTTTCATCTCTTTCTCGCCTTTGGCACAGGGATTGCTCACCGACCGTTACTTGCACGGTATTCCAGAGGATTCCCGTATGAACAAAGCCCGTTTCCTGAAGCCCGATGTGCTGACACCGGAACTGTTGCAGCGACTCCGTCACATGAACAGTGTCGCGGAAGGCAGAGGCGAGACGTTGGCAGAGATGGCACTGGCATGGATTCTGCACCAGCAAGGAGTCACGTCCGTATTGGTGGGAGCGAGCAGCACCCAACAACTTGCCAAGAACATTAAATGTATAGACGCTATACCTTTCAATGAAAACGACGCACTGTAAAGTGCGCCGTTTTTTAATTTTGATAGGGGTTGTAAGCCTTGAAATTCGTGATACGTGTCCGTGAGTGGGTGGTTCGGAAACCGAACCATCCGCTTTCCAAAGGAGTGGGGTCTTTATAATCCATGATGCACTCATGGTCTATAAAGATACGTACATGTCCTTTCTCTCCCATTATTTTCACATGATACCAATGGTCGGGTTTGAGAAGATGCTGCGGGTCAGTGTATTCTTTGAGGATGGCTGGACGTAAGTTCTTGTCGACCACAGCATCCTCGTTGCCTGTATAGCGGCGGAATCGGGTGGTGCGGTTGCTGTTGCCACCATATCCCAGATAATACATCTGCAAGGTATAACAGCGATTGAATACACCTTTTCTCCAATTCATTCTTTTCCAAATGTTCTTGGCTTTCGGATCGCTTGCCAACCAAAAGAAATTCATGTCACTCAGCCTGTCGTTCATCACACAGGCGTCATATTCGATGACAGTACCCGCTGTCATGATATCTTTGCGCCATAGCGTCAACCCTTTAGGAGCGATAATCTCACATGTGTCGCCAAGGAATTTCACTTTGCTTTCAGCGTCTTCCGCCTCTATTTCCCAATATTTATGAAACAGGGAAGCCGAGAGTCCTGAGGGTGCTGTCAACTTTCTGGGGCATGGCTGGAGGTATGAAATGTCGGGAAGGTTGCCATAGATATCCCTTGGTGCAAAGACATCCTTGGGGCTAATGGAGACAAACCAAGTGCTGTCTACCCTATTTTTATTATGGTCGAATGTATTGTCTTTCAGTTGACAAAGGTTTGTGTCACAATTAGATAGATGTTCTTTGTTGGGATTCCATGAGATATTGCCAGTCAGTTTGTGACCATAGCCAGGCACGTCTATGCATTCGTTTACCGACTTCCCTTTGCGGTTGACCATATTGAAATTGTCACGAAGGTTTTCTGCCGACACATTTCGTTCCCAGCGGTTGCCGCCGAGATGATGGTTGGCATAGAATCCATTGGCTTTGTTGTGAAAAGCCACGCAGTCATGAATATAATGTAAAGGGCAAGGTGTGGGGCAGTTGTAGGCATGAGCGCGCATGCCCCATCCGCCACCTTTGAAGCCGTTTCCGTCACCAGCCCGCTCAAACGTTTCTGTGTCGGTGGGGTCGGAAGTGGAGCGGAAACCATTATAGAAAGCCCAACAGTGGTCTATTTCCACGGGAGCGGAACATCTGATGAGGTCGAATCCATCATCGGAGTTGCGCCAGGCACGACAGTTGCGGATAACATTACCCACACAGTCAGGTGATTCCACATGGATGCCAAAACCGTCGGTATTTCCTCCATACCATCCTTCAGAATAATCATCATAATTGTTATAAGCGTCACAGTTGAGCACAAGGTTGTGCGACCCTGTGGTTTGATAGTAGCCTATAGCCATACCATCGTGCATGGCGATGTTTTCCACAATACAGTAAGATCCCTTTCGGGCGCTTACACATTCTGATTGCGTGTGTCCTTTTACTCGGACAGGAACCCCGACAATGTCGAAGTTGCGCAAGTGTAGATAGTCAGCCCCTAAGTAGAAAGCGCTGAAACGGGTATGCCCATTGAGTTGCAAGGCGGAGAAATCGAATACGGGGCGTTCGCCGGGATAGCCCATGAAGCAAGTACGTCCTTGCTTGGTGCCCCCTTTCTCAAGGGCAAAGACAAAAGCATAGTGTCCGTTGTTCTCCATGATTTGGCTGTCGTCCACCTTGTAGACGCCGCCACGGAAATAGACGGTGTCGCCAGGCTCAACCATTTTGTAGGCGGCAGGCAGTGTGGCGAGTGGTGAATGGATGGTTCCGGAGGCTTGGTCATTGCCGTTGGGTGCCACATAGATAGTCTTGGCATTGGTAACGAGCGTGAGAGTCAGCAAGAGTGCCGACAAAAAAAAGATTTTCATAGGTGTCATGGTTTTGTTGTCTGCAAAGATAGTGCAAATGAGTGGAATAGAAAAACAAATCTTGTTTGTTTTTATTCCCGAGTGCCGTCTATCTTATTTAAAGATAGTGCAAATAAGCGGAATAGAAATTAAATTGCAGGAAATTTTGTGTTGTCTCATTTTTTACCTTACCTTTGCCTACAAAGTAAACAATGAATCCTATATGAACAACAACGCTAAAACCACAATCCTTGTAGCTTCTTTCCTGTTGGCTATTGGAATGTTGTATCCTTTCTCAGCTTGGGCTGAAGGTCAGAACCACATTATTAATCTTGCCGGCAAATGGCACTTTGCTCAAGGGGATGTCCCTTCTTATGAGGACCAGGTAGATTTACCCGGCTCTATGCTCACCAATGGTAAGGGTGACGCTGTGACGGTCAACACCCGATGGGTCAGCAGTCTTTACGACTCTTCCTATTATTTCAATCCCTATATGGAGAAATACCGTGTGCCGGGGAAGATGAAGTTCCCATTCTTCTTGACGCCAAGTAAGCACTATGTGGGCAACGCTTGGTATAAACGCAGTGTGTTTGTTCCTAAAGACTGGAAACATCGGCGAGTTGTCCTTTTCTTGGAACGCCCTCACATTGAGACAACAGTTTTTGTCAATGGCAAGGAAGTGGGCCGCGACTCTTCACTCAGCGTTCCTCATGAGTTTGACATCACACCCTATGTGCTTTGGGGCAAGGACAACGAGATAACCTTAAAGATATATAATGGAATAGAGCACGTCTGTGTGGGACAAGATTCCCATAGCGTGACCGACCAGACACAAGGTGACTGGAATGGTGTGGTCGGACGGATGGAGCTGCAGTCAAAGCCGATGGACTATATCAAAGACCTGCAAGTGTATCCCGATGTGGACAACAATCGCATTCGGGTAAGGATGGTCCTGGCGGATAAAAGACGGCGCCATGATGTGCAGTTTTTCCTGCTAAAAAGCAATGGTGGTGCGGCTGAAAAATTGAAAGGAATGCGGTTCTTGGGTGACACCTTGTCTGTCTTGTTGCCCATGGGAGACAAGGTGGAACTGTGGGATGAGTTCAATCCTCATGTCTACACCCTCTCCGTCTTGATGGATGGAGAGCGGACGAATGTCAATTTTGGTATGAGAAAGTTTACCGCAGAAGGTAGACAAATCTATATCAACGGCAGAAAAACTTGGATTCGAGGGACGGTGGGCAACTGCTGTTTCCCTTTGACAGGTTATCCTCCTACAGACACGGCGTCGTGGATTAGAATCTTCAAGAAGTGCAAGGAATACGGACTCAATGCGATGCGCTTCCATTCCTATTGTCCGCCAGAGGCCGCCTTTGAAGCCGCTGACCAAGTAGGGTTCTACTTGCAACCCGAAGGACCGTCATGGCCCAACCATGGTGTGAAGCTCGGCAGAGGCATGACCATCGACCGCTATCTGTTGGAAGAGACGCAACGCATGGTGGAAAAATATGGCAACCATCCGTCATTTTGTATGCTTGCCGCCGGAAACGAACCTGCCGGTGACTGGGTGAAATGGGTTGGAGACTTTGTGGACTATTGGAAACATACGGGCGATGACCGCCGACTCTATTGCGGAGCTTCTGTCGGTGGAGGTTGGGCATTTGACCCGAAAAGCGAATATCACGTGAAGGGCGGAGCGCGTGGACTCGATTGGGGCGATCGTGCCCCGCAGTCGATAGACAACTATCAGTCAGCTATTGAGCAGTTTGTTCAAAAAGGCAAAAAGCCTATCACCTTCCAGATCCATGAACCCTATATCAGTCATGAGCAAGGACAATGGTGCGCTTTCCCCGATTTGGATGAGCGTCCCCAATACACCGGAGTTTATAAACCCGGCAATTTCGATATCTTTGCCGACTTGTTGCGTGACAATGGTATGGCGGGGCAAGCCAAGAAATTTCTTCATGCCAGCGGCAAACTGCAAACTCTTGCCTATAAATATGAGGTGGAACGCAACCTACGTACCAAGGATTATGCAGGATTCCAACTTTTGGGAATTAACGATTATAGCGGACAGGGTACGGCTTTGGTGGGTGTGCTCAATGTCTTTTGGCGGGAGAAGGGCTATTGCACATCTCGTGATTGGCGGCAGTTCTGTGCTCCGATTGTTCCCTTGGCACGTTTCCCGAAGTTTGTCTATGCCAACAACGAGAAATTTTCGGTGGATATAGAAATGTATAATGCCTATAAAAAATCGTTGTCACAAGCACGAACTATTTATACGATAAGTGATGAACAGAATCATGTGTATGCAGAAGGAAATCTTTCTTTGAAAGACATCCCTGTGGACAAGAATATACCTTTGGGCAACGTCACGATGCCACTCGACACAATCGGCAATCCCATGAAACTCACCCTCACCGTCTCTACAACCATGGTGGACAAGGACTACGGATACCCTATCAGCAATTCGTGGGACTTTTGGGTCTATCCATCCAATGTAGTGCTACCTCAGGCCAAGGATATCTATGTCACGGACACCCTCGACAGCAAAGCTCAGAAAACTTTGGAGCGGGGAGGAAAGGTGTTGCTTACGGCAGCAGGAAAGGTGACCTTGGGCAGTGATGTAAAGCAAACCTATCTGCCGGTATTCTGGAATACAAGTTGGTTTAAGATGCGTCCGCCCCACACCACAGGTGTGACAATAGACAAAAATCATCCCATGTTCCGTGAGTTCCCCACAGACGATTGGGGAAATCTTAATTGGTGGGAATTGGTGAACAAGGCACAGGTGATGAATCTTCGTGAACTGCCTGCTGACTATCAGTCGCCCGTGCAGCCGATAGACACTTGGCATGTGAGCAGGAAGTTGGGAATGGTTGTCGAGGCAAATGTGTTGAAAGGCAAATTGCTTATTACCACGATGGATATCAGCACCGACCTCGGCCATCGCCTTGTAGCGCGGCAGATGCGCAAGTCAATTCTTGACTATATGTCAAACTCCGAGTTCCATCCCGCCCTCACTCTTGATTTGCAGACAATCCGTGACTTTTACGAGAAACAAGCCCCAGTTGTCAACATGTTTACAAAAGATTCTCCAGACGAGTTGAAACCCAAGTTGAAATAAGAAATCCCCGCTGAGTGAATGATACATTTCAAACTCACTCAGCGGGGAAATCATTATAAATCAACCTTATTACTTTATGCTATTCGCATAACATTTCTTTCCGTTGATGATGTAAATATTTTTATTACGACTTTAATTTTTCTGTGTCAATCATTAAATTAAGTAAAAACTAAAGCTATTCGAAAAGTTTGCATTAATTTTGTAGGCTTAAACGAATACACCTTATACAATATAATGAGTCTAACAAGTATAGCGCGATTGGCGTTTCTGAAACGACAGCGAGAGCTCCAAAAGCATGTGCATGGAGCTGAAGATTTGCAGCGACAGGTGCTCGCCCGATTGATAGGTGAGGCTAAGGACACGGAATATGGACGTAACCATGCGTATGGCATGACCCGTTCATATGAGGAATTTGCACATAATGTGCCGGTGAATACCTACGAGGAACTCAAGGGTGACATCGACCGTATGCGTCACGGCGAGAGCGATGTCCTTTGGCCCGGAATGGTAAAATGGTATGCCAAATCGTCGGGAACGACCAACGACAAGTCGAAATTCATCCCTGTTTCCGCCGAGGGACTTCACAACATACATTATGCAGGAGGTCGCGATTGCGTGGCACTCTATCTTCGTAATAATCCCAAGAGCCGGATGTTTGACGGCAAGGGACTTATCCTTGGTGGCAGCCACTCTCCCAACTACAATGTGGCGGGGAGCTTGGTTGGCGATTTGAGCGCCATCCTCATCGAGAACATCAATCCTTTGGTCAACTTGGTGCGTGTGCCTAAGAAGCAGACAGCCTTGCTTTCCGATTTCGAAATAAAACGTGACCGCATTGCCCAGGAGACACTCTACAAGAATGTGACCAATCTGAGTGGCGTACCTTCTTGGATGCTCTCTGTGTTGGTGCGTGTGATGGAACTCTCAGGCAAGCAACATTTGGAGGAAGTGTGGCCCAATCTTGAAGTGTTTTTCCACGGCGGCATTGCCTTCACTCCTTATCGTAAGCAGTATGAGCACTTGATCACCAAGAGCGACATGCACTATATGGAGACCTACAATGCCAGTGAGGGATTCTTTGGCTTGCAGAACGATCCCACAGATCCTGCCATGCTCCTGATGCTCGACTATGACGTGTTCTACGAATTTATTCCAATGGACGAGTTCGGCACGGACAATCCTACTGTGGTACCCCTTTGGGGAGTGGAAGTGGGCAAGAACTATGCCATGCTCATCTCTACCTCTTGTGGACTTTGGCGCTATATGATTGGCGATACCGTGCAGTTTACACAGAAAGATCCCTATAAGTTTATTATCACAGGCCGTACCAAAAACTTCATCAATGCCTTTGGTGAGGAACTCATTGTTGACAACGCAGAGAAAGGACTTGCCTATGCATGTCAGCAGACTGGTGCCGAAGTGTTGGAATACACCGCCGCTCCGGTCTATATGGATGACAATGCCAAGTGTCGCCATCAATGGCTGATAGAGTTCAGCAAGCGTCCTGATGACATGAAACGTTTTGCCGACTTGCTTGACCGTAAGTTGCAGGAAATCAACAGTGACTACGAAGCCAAGCGCTATAAAGACATCACCCTCCAGCATCTTGAGATTGTCGTGGCTCGCGACGGACTGTTCAACGACTGGCTTAAGAGCAAGGGAAAGTTGGGTGGCCAACACAAGGTGCCACGCTTGTCGAACAGTCGCAAGAATCTGGATGAACTGTTGGCGATGAATACGCAAGACAAATAAAAACATGAACAACAACAAACCGAACATATCCCGAAGTTTCAGCTTTTTGGCTACGCTGATGTTCCTCTTGTGCCTCTTCTCCTGCGCCAAGATGGGACAGCCGGACGGCGGATGGTATGACGAAACCCCGCCCCGTGTTATCGGATGTTCTCCGGCAGACAAGGGCGTCAACGTGAAACAGCGCAAGGTCTATATCAACTTCGACGAGTATATCAAGATGGACAACGCTACCGAGAAAGTTGTGGTGTCGCCGCCACAGATGGAGGCCCCGGAAATCAAGGCCGAGGGCAAGCGTATCAGCGTCTCTCTCAAAGACTCCCTCAAAGCGAACACCACCTATACGGTCGATTTCTCGGATGCCATTTCGGACAACAACGAGGGAAATCCCTTGGGCAACTATACCTATAGTTTCTCTACAGGCAGCGAGATAGACACCCTGCAAGTGTCGGGTCATGTGCTTGACGCCAGCAATCTCGAGCCTGTCAAAGGTATTCTTGTGGGATTGTATGACGATCTTGCCGACTCGGCGTTCACCAAGAAGTCCATGCTTCGTGTGGCACGCACAGACAGTCGGGGAATCTTTATCATCAAGGGTGTCAAGCCTGGTAAATACAAGGTGTATGCCCTGCAGGATATGGACGGCAACTACATGTATAGTCAGAAGAGTGAGATGCTCGCTTTCAGCGATTCCACCATTGTGCCCACGTTCAAGCCAGATGTGCGGCAGGACACCATTTGGCGCGACTCGCTCCGTATCGACTCCATTGTCAGGGTGAACTACACCCATTTTTTGCCTGATGACATTGTGCTTCGCGCTTTCACAGAGAAGCAGACCGACCGCTATCTGCTAAAGACTGAACGGTCAAATCCCGACCGTTTTAGTCTCTATTTCAGTTATGGCAATAAAGAACTGCCGCGAATCAAAGGTCTCAATTTCAATGAAAAAGACGCTTTCATCCTGGAGTCTACTCCCAAGCGGGATACCCTGACTTATTGGCTTCGTGACACCCTACTTGTCAACCAAGACACGCTCCATATGGCTCTTGAGTATCTGATGACAGACTCTACAGGAGCACTTGTGTGGAAGACAGACACACTTGAGATGCTTTCCAAGATTCCATATTCTCGACGGATGAAAGACAAGCAGAAAGAAATCGAGAAATGGAAGAAGAAGCAAGAGAAACTCGAGAAAGACGGAGAACCCTTTGAAAAGGAATATCCTGTAGATCCGCTCGAGGTGAAATATGATGCACCCTCCGTGCTCGATCCCGACCGCAATGTGGGGATAACGATACCCTCTCCATTGGCGAGGTGCGACACGATGAAACTCCATCTTTACGCCAAGCATGACACCCTATGGTATCGAACACCATTCATCTTCCGGAAAGACACACTCTCCACTGGCAGGAGTTATCAAGTGCTGGCAGAGTGGCGACCGGGAGTGGAATACAGTTTTGAGGTAGACTCAGCGGCTTTCACCGACATCTATGGAAAGGTGTCGAAACAATATAAGCAAGGCTTCAAGGTGGGCAGTGAGGAAGAATATGCCACACTGATATTCAATCTAGTAGGCATGGCAGACACCTCTGTCGTCGTGCAGTTGCTTGACACTTCGGACAAAGTGGCCAAAGAGGTCAAAGCCTCCCATGGCACTGCCGAACTCTTCTATCTGAAACCAGGCACCTATTATGCACGCCTTTTCATTGACCGTAATCACAATGGCATTTGGGATACAGGAGATTACAACCTCAAACGGCAGGCGGAAACAGTCTATTACTATCCCGAGAAGATAGAATGCAAGGCCAAATGGGATGTCACTCGGACATGGGACCCTACGGCCCGTGATGTGTGTCACCAGAAACCTTCCGCCATTACCAAGCAGAAGGCCGACGCCAAGAAGTCTGTGCAGCGTCGCAATGAGGAGCGGGCACGCAAGTTAGGAATACAATACATCCCGAAAAAGATATGAAACACTTCAAGTCAATCCTGTTGACCGTCTTCTTGACGGCAACCCTCTCGGCGGCTGCCCAGTGCACGTTCCGCAACACAGCGTTTAATGGTGGAGAGTTTCTCACCTACAATCTCTATTACAACTGGAAGTTTGTGTGGGTGAAGGCCGGAACAGCCTCTATGTATACGGTCACCAGCCGTCGTGGCGGGAAGCCTGCCTACCGGTCCAGTCTCACCACTCGTGGCAACGGTAAGGTAGACGATTTCTTTGTCCTTCGTGATACACTGCTCTGCTATTCCACCACCGATATGGCTCCACTCTATTTCCGGAAAGGTGCGAGGGAAGGCAAGCGCTATACCGTCGATGAGGTGTTCTACAGTTATCCCAACGGCAAGTGCCACATTCGTCAGCACAGACAGTACAATGATGGAACCCATTCGTGGAAGAGCGGCACCTATGACTATTGTGTCTACGATATGCTCAACATGTTTCTTCGTGCCCGCTCGTTCAATCCTGAGGGATGGAAGAAAGGTTATGTCGTGAAATTCCCCATGGCAGACGGCAAGAATCTTGATACTGAGCAGATGCGCTATCTCGGCAAAACGACAATCAAAGCGGACGATGGCCACAAATACCGATGTCTGCAACTGTCCTATATTGACTACAATGACGGAAAACCCAAAGAGTTGGTTCGCTTCTATGTGACCGATGACCAAAACCATGTTCCGATTCGTTTGGATATGTTCTTGAAATTTGGAAGTGCCAAAGCCTTCTTGGTCAGCATGAAAGGTATCCGCAACAAGGTAACTTCCCGTGTGAAATAAAAACGAAAGGTCTTCAGACTCATTTTGTTTCTGAGGACCTTTCAATTCTTTCTATGCATAGGCCTTTTAGTAATGCCTAAAAACAAAGTATAAAAACATTATTCCTTTTTTTGTTATTCCAGTAAAAAAACTTAATTTTGTGTCATCATAAAACTTTTGCATAATACCGATGACTAAAATTAAATATACGATATTTCTTTTGTTCTTGGCCGTGATGTTAAAAGTGTGTGCACAACCCTATTGCGAGGTGCGCACATTCAACATTCGTGACGGGTTGGCAGGAAATGTTATCTCAGGCATGGCGGAAGACAAGAACCACTTGATGTGGTTCACATCATGGAATGGATTGTGCTATTTTGACGGCTATCAGTTCACGACCTTCCGTGATATGCGGGGTAGCAACCGTATTCTTACGACCAACCGTATGCTCCATCTTTTTGCTGATGACAATGGCAATGTATGGGCGACGACATACGATCAACGCATCTGTATGTTCGACACGAAAACCTGTCAGTTCTTGGATGTGTCGGCTATCATCAAGAAGAACTATGGCATAGATGTGTATGCCAGTAAACTCATGCGTGGAGCCAAGGGTTCTGTATGGGCACAGGTCGAAGACAACAAGCATCTTGCCGTGAAGATGGACGGAAATATGATTTCCAAAGGACAAGGTTTAGAGGTGGTGAACCTCGGAAACGGCCCCTTGCGCAATGCCCTGATAGATCGCATCTTTGTTGACCGAAAAGACAGAGAATGGATTTTCACAAACAAAGGTGTGTTTGTGAAAGGCGGAAAGGTGGTGACGAGACAACATTTTGAAAATCTTCTTTCCATAGGAGACAAACTCTATTTTTATAATAAGGAAGGCTTGTTGGCGCGTTATGACGAGCGGACAGGGAGGGTGGTAATGTTGTTGAAGACTCCCGGACAGGTCTTTAATAAAGTGAAAAACTTTGGCGGTAATCAATTGGTCGTCGCTACCAATAAGGGCGTGCTTTTCTATGATTTGCGCACAGGTCGTCAGAAACAGGTGTCTGTGCAGACTCCTGCACAACCTCGACCTGAAGTGGACGATGTCTGTATCGACAGTAAAAAGCGGATTTGGGCTTTCGGACCAGGTCCCGGTGTGACGATGATTGAGACGGGCACAATGAAATCCTATTGGATGAACGAGACGAGCGATGTCAGTCGTTATGTTTCCGATGGTACTTCTATTCTGTTTCATGAAGATCAAAACCATACAGTATGGGTAATGCCCAACAAAGGTTCATTCTGTTATTATGACGAGAAAGCGAAAACATTGCGTCCTTATCAGTTTGACGTGAAAGGAAATGCGACTTTGCGCAATATGACTATCCGCAAGATTTTCAAGGACAGTCAGGGCAATGTGTGGATAGCGGGGAATCATGATTTGGCATTGCTCAATTTCAAATACAGACAGTTTCGTTTTATATCGATGGAGAATACCGATCGCGAGGTGCGCTCTATCGTAACTCTTGCCAATGGTAACCAATTGATTGGAACAGCGAAAGGCTATGTGCAGATGCTCGATCCACAAAAGAACAATTTGGGGTATCTGACCGCTCAGGGAGGATTGAGCAAGGAACCGGTACGTTTGACTGACACCAAAGTGATGGCACTATTCCAAGACCGTCAACATCGTATATGGATAGGAACACGAGGAAAGGGCATATTCCTGCTTGAAGGTGGGGAAATGCATCATTATCAGAAAGGGGACGCATCGAATCTCAACAACAACGACATATTCGATTTCTTCCAGGATACCTGTGGACACATATGGTTTACCTCGTGGAACGGAGGCATTAGCTTAGTGGAGGAAAAGAATGGAAAAATCCGCTTCCTTTCCGCCCAGCATGGGCTGAAAGGCTATCCGCTTGACAAGTTCCCCCGTGTCAGACGTCTGACCCAGACACGGGATGGCGTGATGATTGCTTCGACAGCGACAGGTATGCTCACCTTCTCCATCAAGTTTAAGGATCCATCCCGGATTAAGTATTACGGACAATATTATGACCATAACGACACCACGACGCTTGCCACGGGTGACGTGATGCAGACATGTGTGATGCGCAACGGCCGTATTTTCGTGTCAACTTTAGGCGGAAGTCTGCAGGAGTTTGTCTCCCGTGACCTGTTGCAACCAAACCTCAAGTTCTCTTTGGTGAGAATGAACACGCAGAACGCCACCGAAGGTATGATACAATCCTTGGTGGAAGACCATAAGGGTAGACTGTGGATTGTCCATGAGAGTGACATTTCGGTTTACGATCCCCAAACCCGACAGTTGCAACAATATGGTCCCAACTATTTGGGAGACAACCGCGAGTTGTCGGAAGCCAAACCCGATGTCAACCCGAAGACAGGCGACATCACGTTTGGCGCATTGGGCGGAATTGTGGTGTTCAATCCTGACAACTTGAAAAAGAGCACGTATGTGCCGAAGATAGTATTCACCAGTATTCAGTATCAGGGGGAAGAGACGGAGCATCCTGTGCTCAACACCCCTGAACTCTATGTATCTAGCGACCGTCGCAATTTCAATATTAATTTTGCCGCCCTCGACTACAGCAATAACTATATGGTGAAATACGCTTACAAGTTGGAGGGCGTGGACAAGGAGTGGAATTACCTGGGGTATCATCTCCATAGTGCATCATACAACAATTTCCCCGCCGGACACTACAAACTGTTGGTGAGAAGTACCAATGCGGATGGCGTGTGGACAGACAATGTAGCAGTGCTCAACATCTATGCCCAACCTACGTTTTGGGAGACGATATGGGCAAAACTGCTTTACCTTGCTATTTTCCTGGGTATACTCTATGCTGTGAAACGCTATTACGAAATGCGCAACAAGGCCCACTCGATGCATGAGATGGTGAACAGTTTGCTCGAGGAGTATAACAACCGCAGCACGCAGCCTCAGGAGAAAGAGGAAACCAAGGACTCCACTCCGGAAATCTATCGTTTGCCGCCCTCGGAAATATTGGATTCGGACCAGCAGATGATGATGAAGTTGATGGATTATCTGAGTGGACATATCGGCAATTCCGAGTTGAAGATAGAGGAACTTGCCGATGCCGTGAATCTGAGTCGCTCAGTATTCTATAGCAAGCTGAAAGCCAAAGTGGGCATGACGCCGGTGGAATTCCTGAAGCATATCCGTATACAGAAGGCGGAAGAACTCATCGTCAGAAGCAATGAGTCGTTTTCTCAAATCGCTTATTCGGTGGGATTCACAGACCCTAAGTACTTCACAAAATGCTTCAAGAAAGCTACGGGCATGACTCCCTCAGACTACCGCAACACGAAGAAGGAATCATAAAATATTACTGAAGGTTCTTCCGCATGCCGATTCTTCACAAGCTATAGGAGGGATGCTT